>JAGVAO010000040.1 GCA_020060235.1 Anaerolineales bacterium
GGTGTGCATGGCGACAAAGATGGCTTCTTCCGGCGCGGCGATGAGCACATTTTCAGCCGGGATTCGCTCATACAGTTTCGTCACTTCGGCGCGCAGGAGCGGGTGGCCCTGCGATTCGGTGTAGCCCAGTTTCAGGCCATCCCACAAGGCGCGGCTTTCGAGCGAAGCCATGCCGAGCAGCTCATCCATGCCCAGGCTTTCGCAATCGGAGGAACTGAGCAGGTATTTGACGCTGAATTCGTAGCGGGCAAAGTAGCGTTCGAGTTTGAAGGGTTGGATGGTCATGAGGTTATATTTGTTGGGAGGTAATGGTGGTGTTTGTGGTTTCAGAGTGGCGTTGCGATTGAGTTTATTTTTCACGGCACGGCAACTTTATCTAAAATCTCCGTCACTTTGTTGGGCGGGGCAGGAAGTCTTTCAAGCGAGAGCAGTGTTTGGGTATACTCAATCTGCTCAGTGCCATCTTCAAAACGCCAGAGTGTGCGCGTTTGCAGCGTTTTGCCGCTGGCCTTGTCCACCCACACCTGGCGAGCCCACCCGCTAAGCGTCCGGGTCTCGCCGGGATTTTGCACAGCAGCGCCGAATGTTTCCAGGAAGGTTATCTGGTAGCACGGTTCGCCGCCTTCGCACAAGATTTCTTCGATCGTGACGATTGTGTTGTATTCCAGGGCAGCATTGAAATCCTGGAGCAACGAACTGGATGAGAATCGGTAACGACGCCCGCTGAGATAGCCCGAATCTCCAACAGTGAAGTTGACGAAGTAATCACCAACAGTGACCGATTGTTGCAAGATGTTCCCGGCAGAGTCGTAGTCGGTGTGTAAGGTGCGTATGACATAGCCGTTTTCATCAATTTCCAGCCATTGCTCGGATTTGATATACGGAGGCGGAAAGGTTTGGTCGGGGCGGGGGAATGTCTCTGTTTCGGTGACATGGCGAATCCAGCCGGGGCCTTGTTGGAAGGGTAAATCGAAAGATTCGTTGAGGCGGATGAGTTCAAGCCAGGCTGGGTCGCTAAAAGCGGGGGTTGGAGTGATGAAAATTGACTGTGTTGAGGTCGGGGTGGCTGTCCCGCCGACTTGCACGCCGAGCGGCGCGGCAGGGGCCTGCCAGGGAATATTCCATTCGCCTTGGGCAGTGTAATAGACACGCATCAGGTAAATCTCAAAGGGTTCGGTGGGCAGCGAGTCAAAGTACAGCGTGGCAGCGATGATACCTTCCTGTCCAGGTATGTCGCCGCCAGCGCCGCTGGCTTTTTCGCTTCTAAACATGGCGGCGGTGATCTTCGGTTCAGATTGCAGGCTGATGACCAGAACGCCTGGGGCAGTCAGGGCCGCCTGGGTGATTTTCAAGTTGAAATCCCCGGCTTGCAAGGTCTTGTCCAGTTGCCAGGTCTGACCGACTTGCGGATTCAGGCCGGGGTTGAAGGTGAAGGCCGGGGCGTCGTCCCAAAAATCCTGCGAGAGCGGCAAGTTGACCGGGTCAGGAAAGGAGGTGAGAGACAGGGTGAGCAACTCGCCGCCCTTGAATGGTATGGTTTCGTAGGTCTTGACCAGGTTGTTGGAATCGCTCATCACTAGGGTGAGAGGGTAGGATTGGCCCTGGTTATCTTTTAGCAGCACATTCCAATCATTATTAAGGTTGGTGTCAGGCTGGTCAAAGCGCATGGCAACTTGCAGGATGGTCTTATCGCTGGCAGCCGCGACATTTTCGAGAACAAGGCGTAACCCGCCCTGGCTCTTACTGGAAATTGGCTGCCAGGTTTCTTGCGCCGGTAGCGGTATGATTTCATCGCCGCGCAGCGGACGCAGGCGCAATAGCAGTTCTGCCTGCCAGAGAACGCCTTGGTCTCTGTCGATGATTTCATAGCGCAGGGTGAGTTCGCCTGTTCCTGACGGCAGGGGAGCAAACTCAAAAACGGTCACCAGACGATTGTCCTCCCGGTCGCTGCTGCTTTGCCGGAATTCGATTTTTTTATCATCAGGCAGGAAGACGGAAGCAAACGGGTCAATAAAATCGCTTGTGGCGTCCACCTGACCAATCTGTTCAACCGTAACGGAGAATCGCTCTGGGTCGCTGGTGGCTTGCAGGATGCGCAGGATGATTCCTTCGTGCGTGATTTCGACCGGTTCGAGCAGGGTCAGGGCTGCGCCGGTATCGCCGGTGAATCCAAAACCGGGGATGTAGCCGGAGAGCCGGCCAATGGCGTAGGCCGCGCCGGTCAGCAGGGCCAGGGCGAGAAGCGCAAACAGGAGGACGAGGGCAGGGCGGGTACGCAGGGTTTGCATCAAGTTTCTCCATTTATCGTTGGGAAAATTGCCAATTCGCCTTACCTGGCCTGGCGAAGCAGGGAATTGGGCCAGGAGTTGCCGCTCCAAGCGGTCGGCGAAGTCCGGGGAGGGCTGGGGCGCGGTATAAAAGTCGTTTAGCGCGGAATCCAGGCCGGGGGGCAGGGTCGGTTTCATCTCATCCATTTTCAGCCTCCCAGTGTTCGCCCAGCCAGTCGAGGCTACGATACAGGCTCATTTTTACGGCGGCTTCGCTTTTGCCTTCGAGCAGGGCGATTTCGGCAAAGCCCAGCCCGGCGGCAAAGCGCAGACGCAATAGTTCCCGCTTTTCTTCGTTCAGTTGGGCCAGGAGGGTTTGCAGGCGGCGGATGTCTTCGCGGGCTTCGAGCGTGGCCAGCAGGCCGGGTTCAGGGTCGCTTAGTTCATCGAGCGGGACTTCGGGGCGTTGGCGGTAGAAATCGGCGGTGCGGCGGCGGGCGATGGTGAACAGGAAGGCGGGAAAATTACCACCCGGATGGAATACATTCCGGCCCACAGCGTCGAAGGCTTCGGTGAAGGTTTGGGAAGTCAGGTCTTCGGCTTCGGCGGCATGGCCCACCCGCCGGTAGATGTAGCGATAAACGGCGGGCAGGCGCTGGCGGTAGAGTTCTACGAAGGCATCCGGGTCGGTGGGGTTCATCTGTAAGGTATATCGGGGTTGGGCGGGAAAAGTAACATCAGATAATGCAGGAAATTGCTTTTTTATTCTGCCGAATATCCATAACTCTAGCCATAGCAGGCCATAGCCCAGAAGCACCCCCAGGGCGTTGAAAAAGGTGTCGTTGATATCTACCGAACGGTAGTTGCTGCCAATAAGAAGCATGGTCAGCAGTTGGGACAGTTCGGTACAGAGACCGACCAGCAGGGCCAGGAGCGCAATTCGCAGGGCGGGGAGGGGACGCAAGAGCGGGTAGAGAATCCCAAAGGGGACGGTCATCAGGATGTTTTGGAAGATGCCGATGGCGCACGGGCGGGGCAGTTCCCAGCAGTTGCCGAAATAAAACGGAACCAGGTTCAGGCTGCGATAGCGGACGAAGTGAACGAGCTGTTCCCATCGTGAGGCGTAGGTGAAACCGACTCCCGGCTCTGGCAGGAAGAGTGGGAAAAGCACGGCGTTCACCAGGGCAAGGCCATAGACCCAGAAGGCGGCGAAGGCCAGCAGGTATTTCCAGCCGCGCCGCCGCAGGGCGTAGAGGGCGAAGGGCAGCGCGGTGAGCAGGAGCGGGATGGGGAGTTCGACGGCATGAGCCAGGCTTATTCCTCGATGGCCTGAACGCGCACCAAAAACCAGATGCCGTCACGCCGGGCGTAGAAAATCGCCCCATCTACAAATGGTTGGAAGTCATAAAGGCCGGCTTCGCAGCAAACATCGCCATGAGCGATGTCGTCATAGGTTATCGGGAGTTCCTCTCCATCATAAACCAGCGTAAAATCGGCGGCGCGGCGTGCGGCAAAAAAAGGCTTTCCGTTCACCAGATTCCAGTCGAATATTTCGTCATAACCCCAGTCCCGATTTTTGATTTGGCCGTCCACAAACAAGGTGGAACGAATTTCCATCACCCATTGCCCATCCCAGTTCCTCAAGCTGCGCACAGGCGAACCAGCTGCACCCATCAGTGGGATGGCAAGAGATTGAAGTGGCTGACCATTCGAGAAGATTTCGATACTGGCCGGCGCGCCGACGGGGAAGACCTCGGTGTCGGAATACTTGAAAGAAATCAGGCGGTTGCCCGCCCAAGCGCTGTTGAAACCTTCCTCCCAAACAGAAAAAGTATCTATGCCATTCTTGTAAATCAATATCGGGAACTGGCTGCTGTTCTTGTCTTCAGCATGTGCCCAGAAAATAAAATCTATTTCACCTGGGCGGGTAGAGACTTCACCCAGTCTCACCAGATTTGTGAAGAGAATTTCGTCTCCGTTTTTCAGGTCGAAAGATACCCAGGGTTCTCCTGTTTGGCGTTCTTCCAGGTGCAAGCCAAAGGGGGCCAGTTTTTGGTTGGCGGCCTGCATGCTTTTCATTTGGTTTTCTTTCCAGAGCGTGTTCATGTTGATGCCCAGTGCATTGACCCTGGCCCGAAAACCGTCAAAATGCTTGATTGGATGGCAGGTTTCGTTGGCAATTGCATATTCTGTGACGGAGAGTCCGGCTGCCTGCTGGATGGAAACCGCCGGGGCCGAGGGAATTTCGCGACAATGAGGAGAGTCATAATATCCGCTGGAGGCGGGTTCCGGGGAGACCTGGAGAAAACGCAGGCTGGATAGAATCCTGTCAAAATGCAGGGAATCTGCCTGAAGAACAAGCAAGTCATCCGGGCGGGCGGGGTCGCGGGCGAACAAGACAGATTCCAATCCTGCCTGTGGCAATTTAGGATGGACAATACAACCATACCCAAGCCAGGTATTTTCCTTGGTGTCCCAGGCTTGCCAATCGTCGATAAAAGGTGACCCTCCGTAGCGTGCTCCGGATGCCGGGTCGTTGGCTTCCTGTACGCACAGGTGACTCATCTGGTCATAGAGTGAACGGGAATACGGACGAGACTCTACCTGCAAGAATCCATCTGGACCGTGCGCGCTTTGTTTGCCGTCTACCTGCCAATCCAACGGGTGATGCAGGGACAGATTTAATTCGTCGCTGCGCAATTCCTGCCAATCGGCGGGAATTTCTGTCGGATTCGGGACGGACGTGATGTTTGTGGTGGCTGGAAAGCGTTCCCCGCCAAGAAACTCAACTTCTGCAATGCCAGCTGAAATGTCCCAGATGCGGGCGCGCGTTAGTTCGGGGTTTTCCATCCCGGTCTCGAGGGCGATCAGTTGGCTATCCGGCCCAGTCAAAGCGATTTTGGTGTAGAGTATTTGCTCATCCAGGCCGAAGGCGGAGAGCAACTCTCCGGTCTGGGTGTTCCAAATGCGGAGGATGCCGCCGCCGGTTGCCAATCGCGCCCCGTCCGACGAGATGGCCATGCTGAAAACGGCGCTGCGATGGGCCTGGATGAATCCATCGCACTCGTTGCTGGCCGCTGTCCAAAAACAGACCACCCCATTGACATGCCCAGAAACGATACGCTGACCGTCAGGAGTCCAGGCGACGTGCATCGGATTGCTGGCGCGTTCGTCGAACAGGCGGACCGCTTTATCGTTTTTGACGACCCAGCGCCGGATGCTGTAGGCCATATCGCCTGTGGAAACCAGCCGCGAACCATCCGGCGACCAGGCCAGGCTCATCACAGAACCGGCGAATTCTTTTTGGTGCGAGATTATCCTGCCGTTTGCCAGGTCGATGGTCATTACACCGTTAATGTCAGCGCTAAAAGCCAGGCGCTTGCCGTCTGGGGAAAAGGCAAGGTCGTTAATACGTTCGTTAATCATGCTGTCGTCGAAATTTGGCTCGAGAATCACCTGCCAGGTGAATACGTCCCATATTTTCAAGACAGCCTTTGTGCCGGCAAATTCACTCGGGTTCGGTAACGCGGTCATCAGTCCGACTGCCAATTGTGTGCCATCCGGCGACCAGGCCAGGCTGTTGACGATTTCTCCTTCAGCCAGCGTTTGCAGGAGTTCATAGGTTTGCAAGTCATACAACAGCAGGCCCTGCGAGGTCGCAAAAGCAATCATGGAATCGTTGGGGCTAATGGCGAAAGACAAGATTGCGCCCGGAAGGGTGGCAACGCTTTCGGGCGGGGTGCCTTGAAGCGGAACAGGCGTCAGGCTGACTTCGGTCGATGTGTTGAAAACTGGTTGCTGCTCAACAGGCTGGCAGGCCGGGAGAATGAGCAGGAATATCAAGACAGGAAGGAAGGTGTGCAATTTCATGATGGCTCCTCTGCTTTTGCAATAATGCAAAGAGACATTTTGCCACAATTGGATTGGCTTTAACCAACAATCAACCAATGAACTGGCGCCGGATTGTATACGCCTGTCCCTTGGTTGAAAAAGGTTTCCCGAACCTTATGGCGCAACCCACTGCCGGATTTCGTCTTGAAGTTCGTTCAGCGGAATGGCCTGGCAGTTGGCAGTATTGAGGAGCATAAAACGGGAATCCATCCCTGTATCTCCATTCAGGACACTGAAAGCCAGCCATTGTCCATCGGGGCTAAAAACAGGATTGAAGACACTCCAGTGTTCCAACTGCACCAGCAGACGCGGTTCGCCGTCGGGCAGAGCCTTTAGATATAAGCCGGGCGTCATCCTGCCGACGACTTTGTCGAGGTATGCCAGCCATTTTCCGTCCGGGGAAAGCGCGGCGGATGGGGAGCCATAAGAATTGCTCCGTGTCTCCAGCAGGAGGCTGCGGCTGCCATCGTTCACATTCAGGAATTCGATTCTTGTTCCGGTTTGGATGAGCAGGGATTGCCCGTCGCCCGACCAGCCGCTTAACGAGAAATGTTCGGTGGTGTCGGTCAGGGCGCGCGGGTTTGACCCGTCAGCATCCATGATGAAAATATTGAAGCCTTTGGCCGTCTCGCGCTGGAAGGCAATTTTTGCGCCGTCTGGCGACCAGCGCGGGGCGAGATAACCAGGGCCCAGTACGATTTTCTGTTTACTGGCAACTTCCATCAGGGTGAGTTGGTTGTTTTCATCGCTATAGGCCACCCGGCTGCCATCCGGCGAGAGCGTGCCGTGCCCAAAAGCGAGCGGGATTTCGGCGGAACCGTCCAGGTTGGCGATGAACAGGGTCGGGTCGGGGGCGAGCGCGCCGCGCATTAGCAGGAGTCTGCCTTCCAGGCCGGATGGGATCGCGGGCGGGTTGGCAAGGGCTTGTTTGACGGAATCCAGCCCCAGGCAGGCCTGCGGAATGTAGAAGGGCGTCGCCCCGACTTCGGGCGTGGGAGGTGTCCAGGTCACAGACCAGTTGCCCCGCAATGTTGCGCCATATATTCTGAAGGTCATTGGAAAGAACATCCGTGCGTTGGTTGTCGCCTGAGAGATGATAAACCCGCTCTGCGGGTCACGGCTGGAACTGCCGCCGCTGGCAACCCCGTCCAGCCCGCTGGTATCCAGCCCATCACTGATGACCAGGCTGATTGCGCTCAGGCGTGTATCGGCATCAAATGCCAGTTCGAACCCACGCAAGTCACCCTGTTTGATGTAGGTGGCTTTGGCGAGTTGCGCACTTAGCCCGGGGATATCAACGGGGATCAACCCGGTTTTGTAGGGTACGCCGAGATTGGCGTCATCGAAAGAAAAGTTGTAAGGACGCAGGTCGATTGTCAGCAGGGCAGGCTGTGAATATTCGATGTAAACATCCCTGGCGGTCAGGCGCACATCACCATCGAAGGCTTTGCCGTAAATCTTGAAAGCCCAGCCGTTTTCGGGAAGTGTAATTTCCTGGTCATAGAGCGGATCGAGCGCCAGTTCGCCGCCACTGGCGTCACGTGCCCCGAGCGTGACATTGGCATGCAGGATGCGTTCATCTGTCCATTCGGTGTGACCGATGAGGTAGTAGCCGTCATCCAGAGGAATGAATTGATCCAACACCAGGCGGATGCCGTAGAGCGATTCGATTTGCGGGGCATTTTCGGGCTGCCATTGCAGGCTCCAGCCTCCACGCAAGGTCAGGATAGGCGCGGAAAGGGAAACAGTCAGCAGGCCGTTAGGCGGCTGGTCGTAATCCGCGCTGGCAGTCAATAGTCCCTGTCCATTGTTCCCGCTCGAACCACCAAGCGGGGTTGTATCGAGAATATCCAGACTTACGCTGCGCACTTCGGATGGAGCGGTCATCTCAAAATAATAGCCCGTGCCAGTAAAAACAATTTTGTTCACGCGCACGGTGAAGTCGCCCAGTCGGACATCCTGGTTTAACTGCCACTCTTGGCCAGCCTGTGGATTTTGCCCTGCGTCGAAGGTGAACTGCGCCGAAAGGTCAAATGCCTGCGCGTCCAGCGCCTCCAGTTGGATGGTTAACGGCCAGGCCTGGGCCTTGCCGACGATTTCCAGCGTCCAGGGGAACTCGCCCATTGTTGTGCTGACTACATCCACATCGTTGGCGGTGCGGTAGGGAAGTTCTTGCCCAGCGGCATCGATCACGCGCGGCCACTGGCTAAAACCAAGGGCCTGCGCGCCACCAGGGAGCGTGTCAGCGTGAAATTTGCCAATCAGGATGTAACCGGCTTCAGTTTCGATGACTTTTTCAAGCACCAGTCCGCCCGTTTGAACGGGTATCCCGCTTGCGGACGGGGCAGGTGTGGGGAGGGGAATCTCCACCACCGGCATCACCGTCAAGTCTGGTGGAGCGGGGATGAAGTGCAGGGTCAGTTTCCAGTTTTCGGGTGCGAGGCCGGGCAGGGTCTCGCGGATGCAGTCGAGCAGAAATTCGCCATCGTTGAACTGTGGTGGGACGGCGGAATAGACCATGCGTGTTTCCCAACGTCCGCTGGCGTCCATGCCGCCGCTGCCACTTAGCGGCACAAGCAGGGAACCATTTGGAAGGCGGATATTTGCCTGGCCATAACAACCTGGTTCATCCTCGCGATGCGAGAGTGCATCCCAGGGTACGTTTTCGATGGTGTAGGTGATGACGGTTTTGTCTGCGGCGAGAGTTGCGCTGGTGACGGTGATGGTAATCCCATCTCGCGTCACGCTGACCGGTTCGGCCAGTACACGGATGGGTGTGCCCTGTTCCACAATCCCCACGCCGGGAATGTAGCCGAGCGAGCGCCCAATGGCATAAGCCGCGCCAGAGAGCAGGGCCAGGGCAAGCAGGACGAACAAAATCATCAACGCAGGTTTGGCGCGCAGGGTTTGCATGAGGGTTTTCCTTTCGAGTTGCGCCGCGATGCGCGGGTACAGGTTCACATCGGCGGGAATGCGTGTTCCGGCGGCGGCATCCAAAAGTTCACGCGGGTTCTGTTTCATTGGCTGCTCCTTTCCGGGTTCAGGATGTCGCGCAGGCGGGCGCGGGCGGCATTTAGCAGCCACTTGACCGTCCCCGGCGCGGCGTTCAGGCTTTCGGCCATCTCTTTTTCGCTCATTTCCAGGTAGTAACGCTGCACGATGACAGCCCGCTGGCGCGGCGATAATTTGTCGAGCGCGGTGAGAATCTGCTGGCTGCGCTGGTTGGCTTCTGTTTGCGCTTCGGGCGTGTCATCGCTGGTGAGCAGGGATTCGATTTCGCCCAGGTCGCCATTCAGCGATGTAAATTTCCGGTCACGGCGGGCAAGATTCAGCGCGGCATGAACCACGCTCTTGAGCAGGTACGGCTCGAAAGGCTGGCCCTCGTCAAAGTGGCGGATGCGCTGATAAATGCGAATGAAGACATCCTGGGCCACATCCTGCGCTGCGGCTTCATCCTGCAAAACCAGGAAGGCCGTCCGCACGGCCCGAACCTGGTGGCGCGCGACGAGCGTTTCCAACCCGCCAATCTCGCCGCGTTTTAGCCTTTGCACGGCTTTTTGGGTTTCATCCATGCGTTTCTCCAATGTTTGTGTGTGCGCTCACAGTAGATATACACAATCATAAGCCAAAAGGTTGGGGCATTTATCTTTTGAAACGATACAATTGTCGGCATCAGACGTATAGACGTATAATAATGACATGTATCACGCGTTTCTGACAATCAGGAATATCGGAGGGTTTTCATTGTGACTCATCAGCGCCGCTTGCATGTCTTCCTTTTTTCTTTTCTGATTGGAGTGCTGCTATTCAGCAATGGGGGCTTTGCCGTTGCAACGGCAGCGACGAAAACTCCCACCGTTGCAACGCCATCCGCAACGATTACGCCAGCCCCCACAATTACCCCAACCCCAAGCGTGGATGCGGACGCCGAGCCGCAAGCCTGGCTGGACTCAGCGATTGACCTGGAAAAGTTTTTAGCCGGCGGAAGGCTGGTTATTCATTTCAATACACCAATCGATACCACAAGCGCGGCCAATCCGCTCCTGGCCTGGCCGGACGTGCCGGGCAGCAGCGACTGGAACGGAACCCAAACCACGCTGACATTTACCCCCGCTGCCACTTTGAAGGGTCAGTCCAGTTATGTCTTTTTCCTGAATCCAGCCCTGCGCACCAGGTCGGGAAAGGCCTTGAAAAATGCTCCCGAATGGGAAATCCTGACGAGCGCCGGGGTCAAAGTCTCCGGGATAAATCCTTCGTTTGGAGAGTTAGACCGGCGTTATGATGAAATTTCCATTTCATTTGACCAGGAAATGGAAACCAGCCAGGTGGAAGGGATTATCTCGTTTGAACCGGCCATCCCCTTTAAGTTAAGTTGGAAAAGCGCGCGTCGGTTGCAAATCCAATTGGAGCAGCCTTTTGACTTTGGGCAGCGATATCGGCTAACCGTTCACCGCGGCTTGTTGGCAAAAAATGGCACATTGCTGGATGAAGATTTTGCCGGACCTTACCAGCAATTGCCCGCCCAAGCCCGGGTGGAATCAATAACAAGTAGGGAAGTCACGATTGCCTTCAACTACAGCATCGACCGCCAAAAGACCGGCCTGGGATTCTCTGTTTCGCCAGAATTGGAAGGCAAGTGGCGCTGGATTTCCGACAAGCAGGCCGCTTTCAAAAGCGAGGCTCCCATTCCTGCAAACCAGGTTTACCGCATCGAATACCCAGGGGCAATGGTGGATTTGAATGGATTTGAGATCGCGCCGCCAGCGTTGCAATTTTCCGGTTTGCCGCCCATGCGCCTGCTGGAACAGAAAGACGGGATGCAAAAGTCAACCTATCAAGAGGGGGATTACTATGCCAGCATGGATTTGGCCGAGATTCAAATTCAATTCGATGGAGCCGTAGCTCGCCCAACCGCAGAGAAGGCCTTTTCAATTTCACCTGCTGCGTCAGGCGTGTTCCGTTGGGAAACGACTCAGAAAGGGCAGGATGTCTTGGTTTATGTGCTTCAAGATTTGTTAAGCCCAAGGCAGCACTACACCATTCAGATAGACGCCAGCGTGATGGATTTGAAAGGAAAACCCATCACCATCACCCCTTTCCAGGAAACCCTGCATATTAGCGAGTGGGCTTCCTTGGGAACGACATTTGGTCAGGAGGGTGACAACATCCAAGTGGTGGATGCGGATGGTTCTCGCCGCATCCAGGTAGCGGCTGCGGGGGATACGGTCTTTTCGGCTTACCGTTTCGAGTTAATCGATTTTGCGAATTTGTATACAAAATATTATTCGTCGCGACGCTATCAGAATATTCGGAATATTCCCATCCCTGCCCAGAGCAAGCCTGTTGCGGTTTGGAGCGGGGTGGAAAAGAAAAAACATCAAGATGATTATTACGCCGTCACTGAAACCACTTTACCGGCAAAGATGGAACCCGGCCTGTATATTCTCAATATGAGCGAAGATGGACGACTTCTCGACCAGTTATTTTTGGTCGTCTCGCGTAATACGCTGGTAGTCAAACAAAGCGGACGGGAAATGCAAGCCTGGGTGACCAATATCAATGGCAAACCGGTGCCAAACGCTGAAATTCGGGTGTATAACGCCAAAAGTGAGAAGATTCGTGAAGGCAAAAGCGATGAAAACGGCCTGTATCGCGTGCCGTTGCAAGAGAGCGACCAGCCCGTGCTGGTTTCTGCGCGGTTGAGGTCGCCTGATGATGTCACCCTGGCCGGTTTTTCCGGCACCTGGGAAAGCTACGAAGGCTATGGCGGGCCGTCAACTTCCCACTTGCCAAAGGGTGAGCCTTTCCTGGTTTACATCTATACCGAGCGGCCCATCTATCGCCCAGGACAAACGGTTTACTTCAAGGCCATCCTGCGTCAGGATAATGATGTTAAGTATGAGTTGCCCGGCCCCGGCACGCCTGTCACCGTGCAGGTCAAAGACGCGCGCAGGAATACCCTGCAAACCTTTACGCTGGCAACCAATGATTTTGGTTCAGCGCATGGCGAATTCATCATCCCCGATGGTGCTATGCTGGGCGATTACAGGATTGAACTGGACGGTGATGGGTTCAGCGGTTATGGACAGTTCCGCGTAGAGGATTACCGCAAGCCCGATTACCAGGTTTCGATTACTTCACTGCAACCCGAAAAACAGGACCGCTTTGTACACGGCGAGGAGGTCAGGGTACAGGTGAATACCGCCTATTATTTTGGGGAACCGGTGGCCGGTGCAAAACTGCAAGCCGAGATACTTTACGTGTACCCGATTGAAACCAGTATCACCGGAAAACTCACCACGGACGAGCAGGGCAACACTGTTCTGAGTTTTAAAGCGCTTTATAGTGGTAATTATTATTACTGGCGGTATACCACAAAACAACGGTTGCGTTTGCAAGTCAGCGTGGATGACGGCAGCCACCAGAAAGTTGTCGGCCTGTATTACTTCGATGTCTACCCGTCCACCGACCAGGTCAGGATGGATACGGGTGGCTATTATGCCCAGCCGAACTCGCCGATTACGGTCAATATCAGCGACGTGGACCTTTTCGGCGAGCCGGTTGCCGGGCGTGATTTGACTCTCGCCGTGAAACGTTGGGATTGGATAAAGTTTGAAATTGGCGATACTTCCCAGAGTATTCCGCTCCAGACAGACGCAAACGGCAAGGCCAGCGCGCAAATCACGTTGAAAGCCGGTTATCATGAACTCACGCTTTCCGGGAAAGATTCCCTGGGCAACCCCATCGAGACAAGCCGCTGGTTGTATGTGTTCAAGGATAAAAACGATTGGGCCCAGCGGGAAAAAGACAGCCAGCTGGCGATTTCAATCGAAAAAGACAGTTACAAGCCCTATCAAAAAGCTCGCCTGGTGATTGAATCCACCTTCAGCGGCCCGGCCTGGCTGACCTTTGAACGCGGCAGTGTCATCAACAGCAAGCAAATCGAGCTGACCCCCCCGCTGACAATTCTTGATGTCGATATCATCCCCGAACACGCTCCGAATGTATTCATCACTGTCAATGCCTGGCAGACGGCTTCCGAGTCGGTGGGGCGTTATGGATACGGGTACGACTATGAGACTGCTTCTGACAGTTACCTGCGTGTTGCACGGGCCTATGTCGAGGTGGATGCAAGCGCCAAAGCCCTGGACGTCACCATCTCGCCCGGCCAGTCCGTTTACAAACCGGGAGAGACCGTCAGCGCGCTGATTGAGATTCGGGACGCCGCCGGGCAGCCGGTGGCCGCTGAACTTTCGTTGGCGGCGGTGGATGAAGCCATCTTTGCGTTGGCGGGTCCCTCGGAACGGGATATTTTCGAGGCCTTCTACGGCCCGCGCGACTTGACTGTATATGGTTTCGATTCGATGTCGCCTTGGCGCGTTATCTATCCGGGCGGGAGGGGCGGCGGAGGTGATGATAGTCCCCTTGCCCCGAGAACGAATTTCCAAGATACGGCCTTCTGGCTGCCCGCGATTGAAACCGATGCCAACGGGCAAGCCAGCGTTCAGTTCACGCTGCCAGACAATACCACCCGCTGGCGGTTGAGCGTCAAGGCTGTCACACGCCGGCACCAGGTTGGACAGGCCCAGGCGCACATTGAAGTCAAAAAAGAACTATTCCTGCGCCCGGTTCTGCCGCGCATCCTGGCCCAGGGGGATACGGCCACCCTGACCACTTTCGTTCACAATTACAGCGATTCAGCGCAGGAGGCGCGAGTCAGCCTGAGTGCGCCGGGGTTGGAACTGACCAGCCCGAAGGAGCAGCAAATCACGCTCCAGCCGGGGGAAGTGTCCGCAATCGGTTGGCAGGCGCGGGTGGAGGTGGGAACACCCATCCAGGTCGAATTCAGCCTCAAGACCGGTAATAGCCTGCAAGACGGCGTCCAGATTCCGTTGGAAATCCAACCGGCGATGGTGCGGGAGATTCAGACCCAATCCGGCCAGTTCAGCGGCGAAACCGTCCTGGGGCTGAACTTGCCCAATGTGGACAGGCAAACCAGCCGGGTGACGTTGACTTTGAACCGCTCCCTGGGCGGGACATTGCTCAACGGCCTGGGATTCCTGACCGGCTACCCGTATGGCTGCGTCGAACAGGTCATGAGTCGCGCCTTGCCGAATGCGGTGGTTGCTCACGCGGCGGGCGAACTGGGGCTTGAATCTGAATTGCAAGCCAAACTCCCGGCTCTCATCCAGGCCAGCCAGGTCAAGTTGTATGGATTGCAGCATAGCGATGGTGGCTGGGGCTGGTGGTACGATGACAGGTCTGACGCCTACCAGACAGCCTGGGTTCTGTTCGGCTTGAGCGTGGTCAACGATTCCGGATATACCGTGGATGTGGGGGTGATTGAACGCGCCGCAAAATGGCTAAAAAACAATATGGGTGAAGATGCGCGCATCCAGGCTTATGCGCTCTATAGTCTTTCGAAAGCCGGGTATGGTGAACGCGAAAAAACCATCCACCTGGCCCAAACAGACGGCCCGCAACTGGATACGTTTAGCCAGGCAGCCCTGGCCCTGGCTCTCCATAACCTGGGCGAGAAAGAACAGGCGCGTGCCATGCTGGCAGTGTTGAGCCAGGACGCAATCGCGCAAGGGGATACCATTTATTGGTCGCAATCTGGCCTGGATGGTCAATATCGCAATCAAACCATGTCGTCCAGCCTGCGCGCAACCGCCCTGGCATTGCAGGCTTATGTCGCAATCGACCCGGCCAATGCGCTCATCCCCGGCATGGTGAGATACCTGGCCTCCCAGCGCAAGGGGCTGGAGGGCTGGGGCACCACCAATGAAACCAGTTATACCATCCTGGCGCTGACCGACTACCTGGTTTCGCAAACAAAAAACCAGGCCGAGACCCCCTACAAGGTTTTGCTCAACGATACCCTGCTGGCGGAAGGCCTGCTTGAAGTGGGGAATAACAGCGTAAATCTTGAAATTCCGTTTTCAGGGTTGATGGATGGCGCAAACAGTCTCATCCTTGAAACCCAGGATGACGCCCTCCTGTATTTTGATTTGTCCACGCAATATTACCGGCTCCAGGCTGCGCCCCAGGCGCGGGGAGAAATCAAAGTCTCGCGCCGCTACCTGGACCCAAAGACGAATAGGGTTTTGGACACGCTGAACGCCGGGCAAGTGGTGAAAGTCGAACTAACCCTCAATGTTCCTGAACATGTTTCGTACCTGGCGCTGGAAGATTACCTTCCCGGCGGACTGGAAGCCTTGAACGAGGGCCTAAACGCCAGCCTGGAACCCAGGTTTGAGTGGATTTATGAGTATGAAATCTTCTTCTGGCAGGATTATGGCTACAACTACAAAGAAATTCGCGGCGACCGGGTGGTCTTCTTCTTCACCAGCCTTGCCAAAGGCAAGCACACTTATACCTATATGGCGCGCGCCGTCACCCCCGGTCAGTTCACCATCTTGCCAGCCCAAGCGTATGCAATGTATGACTTGAATACCTGGGGCAGGTCTGAGCGTGATGAGATTTTTATCGGCAAGTAATCTATACCCGACCTGGCGTCCTCAACCATCTGGTTGGGGACGCTTTTTGCCTAATGAAACCTGTCAATTCAATTGGTCTTGAGTGTAATCATGATGCAGAAAAGCCCCAAAATCGGGGCTTTTTCTGTTGGTTAGAGATGAAAAAGGATTGCATTTAACAGGATAGCATCGGTGATGTGCTAAAGCGGGTATAATTTTTAAACGCGCAAAACATGGGGCGACCCCTTGACCACACAGGCGGATGAGATGAACGAAGCCGATACCTGCCGAACCTATATTTTGCCAAACCTGAAATCTGCCGGATGGGAAGATGACGCCATCACCGAGCAGTATGTGCTCACGCCTGGGCGGATTGTGCCGGTGGGCAACCAGCACACCCGCAAGCAGGGTTTGCGCCCGGATTATGTCCTGTTCATTCGGCGCAACATCCCGATTGCAGTGGTGGAGGCCAAAGCTGAGTATGTCAATGTGGCGGATGGGCTGGCGCAGGCCATGCGGTACGCTGAAATGCTGGGGGTCAAGTTTGCTTATGCCAGCAATGGCAAGAAAATTATTGAACATGATTACATCACCGGCCTGGAGAGCGACCTGGAGAACTTCCCCAGCCCGGATGAATTATGGAGACGGCTGGAAGGAACGCTCAACCTGCCCCAACCGCAGGACAAAACCGACGCCCTGAGCGCCTACTGGGAGCAGGTCGGCGGCAAAACGCCGCGCTACTACCAGATGATTGCCATCAATCGGGCGGTCAACGCCGTTTTGAGCGGACAAAAGCGCATCCTGCTGACGATGGCCACCGGTACTGGAAAAACCTTTGTTGCCTTCCAGATTGCCTGGCGGCTGTGGAAAGCCGGACGCAAGAAACGCATCCTGTTCCTGGCCGATCGCAATGTGCTGATCGACCAGGCCAAAGACCGCACCTTTGCGCCGATGGGCCAGGCTTTGCACAAACTCAAGGGCAAGGCCGTCAAAAGCCGGGAAGTGTATTTCGCCCTCTACCAGGCCCTGACCGGCAAGGGCGGCGGCCCCAACCTGTATGAAAAATATCCGCCAGACTTTTTCGACTTCATTATCGTCGATGAGTGTCATCGCGGCTCGGCCAATGATGAGGGCAATTGGCGCAAGATTTTGGATTACTTCACCGGCGCAACCCAATTGGGCATGACCGCCACCCCCAAACGCAACGACAATGCCGACACCTACGAGTATTTCGGAGACCCGCTCTACACTTACAGCCTGAAACAGGGCATCGATGACGGTTTCCTGGCCCCCTACCGGGTCTATCGCGTCGTGCCGGATGTGGACGCTGGCGGGGTGCAGATCGACCCCGGCGTGCTGGACAGGTTTGGGCGCGAAATCCCGCCGGATTTGTACGGGACAAAGGATTTTGAGCGCGTCCTGTCGTTGTTGACACGCACCGAAACCGTCGCGAAGCACCTGACCGAGTACCTGAAACGCACCAACCGCATGGACAAGACGATTGTCTTCTGCGTGGATCAGGAACACGCCGCTGATATGCGCCGGGCGCTGAAAAACCTGAACGCCGATTTGGGGGTGACGCACTACGTCGAGCGGGTGGTTTCGGACGAGGGGTCGGTCGGGCGCGGACACCTGGACGACTTTCAGGACCCGGAGAAAGCCGCCCCGGTCATTCTGACCACTTCGCAGATGCTGACCACCGGCGTGGACGCGCCGACCTGCCGCAACATCGTCTTGTTCAAGCCAATCAACTCGATGACTGATTTCAAGCAAATCATCGGGCGTGGGACGCGGGTTTTGGAAGAGCACGGCAAATTCTGGTTCACGATTCTGGATTATGTCGGCGCAACCCAGTTGTTTTACGACCCCGCTTTTGACGGCGACCCGGTGCGGGTGACGCGTACCGAAATTGACGAGCACGGCAACGAAACCGCAGTCGAGGACAGCGAAGAAGGGACGTTGGCGAACCCTCACCCCGGCCCTCTCCCACAGGGAGAGGGAGAAGTCCAACAAGTCAGCGAACTGCCGCGCAAGTATTACCTGGACGGGGTCAACGTCTATATTGCCGGGGAGCAGGCTTTCGAGCTCGACCCGGATGGGAATGTACTGCGCACGATGGAGTTCACCGATTATGTGACCCAGAATGTGCGCCGCCTGAACCTGACCGCCGAGCACCTGCGCGCTGCCTGGGGCAGGCACGAACAGCGCGCCGAAATCATGGAGCAGTTGCGCCGCTACGGCATCGACCCGGCCCACCTGGCCGCCGTGACCCATCACGAGGAAGCGGATGCGCTCGACCTGCTCTTGCATGTGGCTTATAACGCGCCGCTGGTTTCGCGCCGCGACCGGGCAGAGAAATTGCGCCAGAAGAAAGCCAACTTCCTGAACACCTTTACCCCGGCGGCGCGCCAGATTTTGGACGCCCTGCTGGAAAAATATGCCGATTACGGCATCAGCCAGTTCGACGACCTGACCAGCCTGCTCAAAATCCAGCCTTTCTCACAATATGGCACGACCAGCGAAATTTACGCCTTGTTTGGCGGGGCGGGAAAACTGGTGCAGGCGGTGGATGAGATTCAGCAGGGATTGTACGAGTAGTGGGGAAAGTGCTATAATCGTAATACGATTTCGTATTCGATAGGAGAATAGTATGAATTCAGTCACCGTTTCCCCAAAGTTTCAGGTGGTCATCCCGCAAAAGGTGCGCGAAAGCCTGGGTGTGAAAGCCGGGCAGAAGATGATTGTGCTGGCTTATGACAACCGGATTGTGCTCGTTCCCGACCGCCCCATCCAGGCGGCGCGTGGTTCGTTGAAAGGCATGGATACATCGAATTACCGCGAAGAAGTGGACGAGGAACGATGATGAATGTTGTCGATACCTCGGGCTGGTTGGAATATTTTGCAGGGAGCGCCAACGCTTCTTTTTTTGCGTCTGCGATTGAAGATAGTGAGCACTTGATTGTGCCGGTGATTTGCATTTACGAAGTTTTCAAAAAAGTATTGCAAAGCCAGGGGCAAGCCACCGCCGAGGTGCAAGTGGCTGACCTGGTAAAAGGCAATGTTGTCGATTTGGATGCGTCACTGGCAATGAGCGCGGCGATGTTATCGGCTGAGTTGAAACTGCCGATGGCAGATAGCATCATTCTGGCCGTAGCGCGTGAGCACAACGCCACCCTTTGGACGCAGGATGAGCATTTTAAAGGCCTGCCGGGGGTGCAGTATGTTGAAAAGAGAAAACCCGAATAATCGAACAGCACCGGACCAGCATGCACCTTCACTATGAAATTTTTTACACCACGCCAGACACGGTGGAAACCAAAGCCTGCCGCGTGTGTGGCACATCTTGCGATGTCAAGCGTGGCGTGTACACCGCATCGAACTTCAAAGAAGCGACGAACAAGATGGCGGATTTGTACGATGTCTTTACCTGCCCGCATGCCGGCAAAGATTGGCATGAACAGGCCCTAAAACTGGCGCAAGCCATTGACGCGATGCCCAGCAAGCGCGTGGCGGCGTTGATAAAACAGGATTTGCAGGATTTGCTGAAAGAGAATGGGATTGAATGACCATGAAAAAGTTCCTTCGCGTGGCTGACATTCAGACCAGCGATTTGTTGTATTTTGATCCTGCGTTCATAGAGCGTTGTTACAAGTTCTGCGAGGATAGGAATATTGATTGTTTGCCCGCGCTGGACGCTCCTGGGAAAATATTCCTACGAGATAAGACACAACATGTCTTTAAAGAAGAGCCTATCGCGGACGCGCAAAAAGTGAGTAGCGCTACCAATATTTTTGCGCCAGAGATGCTGGAACGCTTTCGCAAGCATCCTTTATTGATGGTGTTTACTGGTAATGAATTGACCGGCGTGATGCATTTTTCTGATTATGGCAAGCCTGTTGTCAGCGCTTACCTTTACGAACTCTTTTATGCACTTGAAAAGGCATTGAAAACAATGCTACTTGCCCAGAAGATGGGTAACGATGAAATGCTTGCTTATTTTCAACACTGCATTGAAACTGCGACAGACAAAGACGAAAAAGAATACTATAAGCGCAGGCGGCGCTCGTTTGAAAAAAACGAACAGAAAAATCGGTTGCTACCACCTTTGCAGACTTTTTATCTGGGCGATTTAATCGAACTCGCAGATTACAAAGGGATTATTCTCCTGTCGTCTGATCTGGTGGAATTACGAAATATGATTATGCACGCCCACGAACTGGTGGATATGGAAAATCCATATACGGATGATCTGATATACAAATTTGAATCATTTGAAACATTTTTTGATCGAGTGGTTCGCTTACATCAAGACTATAAACGCGTAAACAACTGGCTGGCATTCCAGCCGAGCAACAAGGACCCCCAATGACCCAAAACACCCGAACCCAACTCTCCTCGCTCATCAAATCGGCGCGGGACATTATGCGCAAGGATGCCGGGTTGAACGGCGACCTGGACCGGCTGCCGCAACTCTCGTGGATTCTGTTCCTGAAATGCTACGACGACCTGGAGATGCGCCGCGAGGAGGATGCCATCGTGGCGCGCAAAGCCTATAAGCCGGTCATCCCTGAGGGGCTGCGGTGGCGGGATTGGGCTTCGGAC
>JAGVAO010000008.1 GCA_020060235.1 Anaerolineales bacterium
GCCGGGAATATTCCCGGCCTTTTTTATACCCAACATGCCTTTTTTCACTTGACCCATCCCCCATCCCGTCCTACAATTCAGGGTAGTCATTCGCCGGGTATCGAAAATTCGATGTTCGATATTCGCATCTATCGATTGCCAAATTCGCTTTCCCACAGGAGACTTTCATGACCGATTTCCTCTTCCGCGGCTCGCTGGCCGACCTCGACCCCGACGTTTACAAACTGACCCAACTCGAAGCCGAACGCCAGGCCCGCAAATTGATTTTGATTGCTTCCGAAAGCCAGGCCCCGCTGGCGGTGCGCGACGCCATGGGCTCGGCCTTCCAGAACATTTACGCCGAGGGCTACCCCGAAGACACCTGGCGCAAAATGCGCGAAGAAGACCTGCTCGACTACGACATGCGCCTGGCCGAATACCGCCGCAACGGCGACCCGCGCTATTACAAAGGCGTCGAATATGCCGACGTGGTCGAATCGCTGGCCGGGCGGCGCGCCGCCGAAGTCTTTGCCGCCAACGGCATAACACCGGAACAAATCTTCACCAACGTGCAGGCCCTTTCGGGCGGCCCGGCCAACAACGCCGTCTACCAGGCGCTCGTCAACCTGGGCGATACGATTATGGGCATGAACCTGCTGCACGGCGGACATCTCTCGCACGGCTCTTCGGTCAACCGTTCGGGCAAGTGGTTCAAAGCCGTTCACTATGCCGTCGACCCCGAAACCGAAAAAATCGACTATGACCGGGTGCGCGCCCTGGCGCTCGAACACAAGCCCAAACTGCTCATCGCCGGCGCGTCCTCCTATTCCTGGGTTCCCGACTGGAAAAAATTCCGCGAAATTGCCGATGAAGTCGGCGCAACCTTCCTGGCCGATATTTCGCACCTGGGCGGCCTGGTCGCGGCGGGAGTCGTCCCCTCACCGATTGGCTACGCCCACGTGGTCATGACCACCACCCACAAGAGCCTCGACGGCCCGCGCGGCGCGCTGCTGATGACCACCGACGCCGCCATCGCCCGCAAACTCGACCGGGCCGTCTTCCCCGGCGAACAGGGCGGGCCGCACGTCCACATTTTCGCCGCCCTGGCGCTGACCTTCAAACTCGCCAAAACCGACGAGTTCAAGCAACTGCAAGCCCAAACGCTCGTAAACGCCGCCGCCATGGCCGACCAGTTCATCAAACGCGGCCTGCGCGTGCCGTTCGGCGGCACCGACACCCACCTGGTCAACGTCGATGTCACCGGCATCAAAAACCCCGACGGCGTCTCGCTTTCCGGCGACATGGCCGCCCGCATTCTCGACCTGGCCGGCATCGTCGTCAACCGCAACACCATCCCCGGCGACAAGAGCGCCCTCGACCCGAGTGGCATCCGCCTCGGCACGCCCTGGATTACCCAGCGCGGCTTCGACGAGGCCAAAACCCGCCAACTGACCGACATCATGGCCGACGTGCTGCTGGCCTGCGCCCCGCACGCCGTCGATACCGTCCGCAAGGGCAAGGTGCGCCGCGCCAAACTCGATTTCGACACCTTGAACGTTGCCCGCCTGAAAATTCGCAAACTGGCCGAAGAAGCCGGTCTTGATTTCGAATACAAAAAGAGCGCCTATCCCCATTACTTCTTTGTGGATGATGTCTCCGCAACCGGCGTTTTCGACCTGCGGGGACGCCGCGTGCGCCAATTTTTGGACTACGCGACCGGCGCCGACCTTTCCGCGCTCAAGCCTGCCGCCGTTATCGAAACCAAACTGCACACCCCCAGGGGCACTGTGGCTGCGACCCTGACCTGCCTCGAGGAGGGACGCTACCAGTTGGCCGTCCCCGCCGCCGATTCGGGGGTGGCCGCCACCTGGCTGCGCGACCTGTCGGACGCCTACGTCTCCTTCCGCGCCGACGGCCAGCCGGATTATGACCCGGCGCGGCTGCCGGGGCCGGTGGTGGTGTCGTCAGCGGATGCGGGCGACGATGTAAGGGCGATTCGCGAATCGCCCCAACAAGGCGTAGAAAAACCCTGGTTTATCGGTATCCAGGCGGCGGGTGGCGGCGAAGCAAAACCTGAGTTTTCGTGGGTTGAACCCGCCGATTCCGCGCTGAAACGCACCAGCCTGTACGACATCCACAAATCCCTGGGTGGGCGCATGGTTCCGTTTGCAGGCTGGGAGATGCCGGTGCAGTATTCGGGCGTCAAGGAGGAGCACCTGGCCACGCGCCAGGCGGCCGGGTTGTTCGATGTCTCGCACATGGGCGTTTATGAAGTCAGCGGGCGCGATGCGGCCTCGTTCCTGGATGCGATTTGCGGCAACGACTGCGGCGGCCTGCGCCCCGGCGAAAGCCTGTACACCCACTTCCTGACCCCCGATGCCGACGTGCTGGATGATACGCTCGTCTATCGGCGTGGCGACGAGAAATTCCTGGTGGTGGTCAACGCCTCCAACGACGACAAAGACCGCACCTGGTTCGAAAGCGTGCGCGATGGAAAAGTCAAAATTGACAATGCCCGCCCCTGGGCGCGGACGTTTGGCTACGAGGCCGTCATCCGCAACCTGCGCGAGGCTTCAGCGGGCGACGAGATGCGCGTCGATATTGCCCTGCAAGGCCCGAAGAGCCGCGATATTTTGCTGGCAATGGGCGTGGACGCGGAAACGAAGCGCCGCATACTGGCGCTCAAGCGCACCGAGTTGTGCGATGCGGTGGTTGGCGGATTTGATTTAATCGTCTCACGCACCGGCTACACCGGCGAGAAGATGGCTTTTGAGTTGTTCGTGCATCCGCAGCGCGCGCCGGAGTTCTGGAATGCGATTTTGAAGGCCGGTGAGCCGTTCGGCGTCAAGCCGGTCGGCCTGGCGGCCCGCGACAGCCTGCGCACCGAGGCCGGTCTGCCGCTCTACGGCCACGAAATGGGACTCGGCTCGGGCCAGTTCGGTGAGCGCGACCTGGGCGTGGCCGAAGGCGGGTTTGGCTCCTACGTCAAACCCTACAAGCCCTGGTTCATTGGCCGCGAGGCCTTTATGGCCCGCGAAAAGGAGCGCAAGGGCGTTGTCGTCCGCTTCCGCTTTACGGAGCAGGGCGTGCGCATGGCCCACAACGGCGACCCGGTGGTCGATAAAAAAGGCAAGGTCATCGGCTGGGTGACGAGTTGCTCACTCGATACCGAAGGCTTCCTGACCGGCCAGGCTTACGTCACCCTGGCGAATGCCGCCGAAGGCACGCCGCTCTTCATCTACCAGGGTAAACCCAAAGACGCCGGCGTCGCCCCGGCTGAGATGACGCTCAAGGACAAGGCGACCCTGCCAGGAGCGGCGGTGGTGGTGTCGAGGTTTGCGAAGTTGTAAGGTAGAAAGTGGAAAGAAGAAAGACAGTCGGCAGTCCGCGAGGGCTGCCGACTGTTACAGTAAAGCTGCTTGAAATCAATTCTTTCGGAGTAATTCTGATGGGCGAGCACAAGAAAAATAAAGTTTTGGCTTGTATAGAATTTTTCCATGAAGTTGGGGAAATCTTGGGTTATGCAGTCACGGAAGAAGAGTATATGTTCCCGTCAGAAAAAACATCGCCAATTCTAGATATGGCTTGGCGGCGCAACTCAACTGAAAAATTCCCCTTGTTCATTTTTGAGTTCGAGTCTATCCCAACAAAATCTGCGCCAGATAATGTTTTGAAAGTTTTTTCTCGAAAAACCAACATTTATCCCAAGCCATTGTTCTTTTTTCACGTTTTTGTTGAACAAAAAATGGATACTGACAGGATTAAAAGTTTGCAGGAGAATTATGACAAGTTGAACTACAGTGCTTATTCACTGATTGATAAAACCGCATCTGCAAAGCTTTTCTATGATGTACTTGAACAACATTTTAGAATTTCTCAGAGCTTGGATTTCTTATCATTACTGTCTTTGTTTGAAAATGATTGTCCGCTAGATATTGAAATAGAAGAACTCTGTCAAATGTTAATTGAGTTAGGATTTGACCAGATTGAAGGCTCTCGCTTTCTGGAGTTTTTTGAACAATACCTTTATTTTTCTGATAATGTAAAAATGAAAGATTTCTACTTGGACTATATAGAAAAATTTATTTTTTCTTATAATCATAAACCTTGGCCTGACTATGAAATTAGCACTTCTACTGCTTATTCAGAAGTCCCCCATTTAGCATTATTGAAATTATTTTCAAGTGATGAAAGGTCCCTGGAAAAAGTTTTTAAACAGCTCCGCATTGTTGAAGATCGATTTAAACCTTGGCCTTTATGGGAACCGAATTTTGGTTTGTCACGTGATTACGATAATGTGTTACTTTTTGAATTCCCCATATATCTCACGATGTTATGTGTAAGTTTCAAGAACACGAAGTATGGTTTTTATTTTTCTAGAAAACTGCACAACATCATGCGAAAGAGTAAGTATCCAAAACGCTACAATTTATTTGGATGGATTTGGCTATTAATCGCATCTCAAATATCAAACGATGAGTTAAGTTATAAATCTGCTCAACAAGAAATCTCTCAAGAAATTGGCTTCAATTTAGGTTTGATGAAAAACTTGGTTTTTGTAACCGAAGAGATTTCTGTTTACGAAGAGCCTTATAAGAATATTGATCTGATTTTGGGTGGAAACCTGATTCCTGACTTTTCTGAATGGAGTACTTGGATTCAGCCTTATTTGTCCCAACCTGAAAAAGATTTATTAAAATCAATAATTGGTGTCTTTTTCTTAATCGAACACTTTGAACAATCAAAAATAGATTTCCTGAAAGCCTGTTTATTATTATCAACAACCTAAATTCTTATAGGCGGGGAATTCCATCTGGGCATGCCCGTGCGGACAGGCAGGGTTTGTCGATTGTCGCAGGGGCGACCCGTCGTGGTCAGCGGGAATCCCGTTATGGTATGGTTCCTTGCCTGACGGGATGATTTTTAAGCGCAGGCGGGTCGCCCCTACAGGTTGGCGGTGGCTTGGCGGGTCGCCCCTACGGGTTGGCGGTGGCTTGGCGGGTCGCCCCTACCGGTTTGGCGGTAAAATTGCTGAATGCCTGCCAAATTTGACCCACAAATCCATCACCGCAAATCGATTCGCCTGCCGGGATATGATTATTCGTCCGCGGGCGCGTATTTTGTCACGGTGGTAACGTGGGGACGGGAATGTTTGTTTGGGGATGTGGTTGATGGGGGGATGGCTGTAAACCAGGCCGGGAAAATTGTGCAATGGGAATGGCAAAACCTGGCGTCCGCGTTCAAATTTCTCGAATTGGGCGCATCACAGGTAATGCCCAACCATTTTCATGGAATTTTGTTATTCCACGGGGCAGGGGCGACCCGCCCGGGTCTAACAGGAAACATTGCAGGCAAACCTCCAGCGCAAAACGAATCCCTGCCCGGCCCTGACGGGTCGCCCCTACGGGACGATTCGTCCCTGCCACGCGGGCCAAAGGCGGCTTCGTTGGGGGCGGTTATCGGTCAATTCAAATCGCGTGTCACCAAACGCATCTGGAAAATGCCGGAATTTGCCGGAACCCCCATCTGGCAGCGCAATTACCACGAACACATCATCCGCAACGAGCATGAAATGGGCAAAATCTGGCGTTACATCGAGGCAAATCCGGTCATGTGGGTAGATGACGAGGAAAACCCTCGAAACAGCCTGTCAGCAGCCTAAACGCAAGATGCGGCCCGCAGTGGGCCGCATCTTGCGTTTTTACTCTTCCGCAGAAGTTTCCTTCGGAGTCTGGGTTTCGGTCTCCACAGACTGGGTTTCCTTCTTCTCCTGCTTCTTCTTCAACTTTTGCTCTTTCTTCTTCTTCTTTTCGAGTTCTTTCTGTCGCTTCTCGTGCTTATAGTTAACTTTGACCAAGGCGGCCTCCCATTCTCTATGTGTGTTACCCAATCGAATTGAAATCATTATCCCACATTTCACGGCCCTGGGGCGGGTTGTTCTTCGCAGCCGTGAAAATCACGTATAATCGAAAACAAGGTTGAATTCACAGC
>JAGVAO010000249.1 GCA_020060235.1 Anaerolineales bacterium
AATGGATTTTCTCCTATCCTCCAAAGGCCTCATTCAGCCAGTCGAAGAATCCTTTTTGCTTGGGCTGCGGGGTGGTGCCGAGGGTTTCGGCCAGTTTTTCGAATAACTCGCGCTGCTCTGCGCTCAGCCGGGTGGGAATATCGACATTGACCATAATCTTCTGTTCGCCCCGGCCTGTGTGGCGAATGCGCGGCACGCCCTTCCCGCGCAGGTGGAAGACCTTGCCCGGCTGCGTGCCAGCCGGGATGGACAACTTCTCCATGCCGTCCACAGTCGGCACTTCAATTTCCGCGCCCAGCACCGCCTGGGCGATGTTGATTTCCAGGTCAAGCAAAATATCGTCGCCGCGCCGTTTGAAATACTCGTGCGGCAGTACATCCACCACCAGGAACAGGTTGCCGTTCGGCCCGCCGTTCGAGCCGGGTTGGCCCTCGCCGGGCAGCCGAATTTGCATCCCGTTATCGACGCCAGCCGGAATGGAAACCTTCTTTTTAACCCGTTTGCGCTCCAGGCCGCGCCCGTTGCAGGTGTGGCAAAGTTTCTCGATTTTTTTGCCGCGCCCGTCGCACATCGGGCAGGTCACCGTCTCGACCATCTGGACGATGAAGGTCTGGCGCACCTGGCGCACCTCGCCGCGCCCGCCGCATTGCTGGCAGGTGCGCACCTCGCTGCCGGGTTCCGCGCCGTCGCCGCCGCAGGTCGAGCAGGATTCGTCGCGCTCGAACTCGATTTCCTGCTCCGTGCCGAAAATCGATTCTTCAAAGGTCAGCGTTACGCCCATTTGCAGGTCGCGTCCGCGCCGGGCCTGGTTGCGGCGCGAAGAGGTCCCCATGCCGCCAAAGCCAAACATCTGCTCGAAAATATCGCCGATATCGACCGTGTAATCGGGGTGGCCGCCCATATCGCCCAAACCGGCGCGGCCATAGCGGTCATAACGGGCGCGCTTGTCCACGTCCGATAAAACCCCGTAGGCCTCGTTGATTTCCTTGAAACGGTCCTCAGCGTCGGCTTCCTTGTTTACGTCCGGGTGATACTGGCGCGCCAGTTTGCGAAACGCGCTCTTGATTTCTTCCTGCGAGGCCTGGCGCGAGACCCCTAAAACTTCATAATAATCGCGATTAGTCGTCATAGTCGTCCAAAATCTTGGTTTGTGCTTCCGGGTCGTGGCGGGGCGGAACCTGTTTGCCCGGTGCGGGGGATTGGGACGGAGTCACCCCGAGGCCTTTGACCGCCAAACGCAGTTCTTCGACCCGCGAGAGAATCTCCGCCGGGGCCTCCTGGCCCATGGCCTGTTTGACCGCTTCGACGGCCTTTTCGACCTTCGAGCGGGTTTCCGCATCCAGGCTGGCGGCCTGCTTGTTCAGGGCTTCCCTGGCGGCGTAAAGTTCAGCGTCGGCCTGGTTGCGGGCATCGATAAGTTCGCGCTGTTTGCGGTCTTCGGCTGCGTGGGATTCGGCGTCCTGTCGCATTTTCTCGACCTCGTCGGTGCTTAAACCCGAGGAGGCTGTCAGCGTAATGTTCTGGGTGCGCCCCGTAGCCTTGTCGAGGGCAGTCACTTTCAAGATGCCGTTTGCATCGACATCGAAAGTTACCTGAATTTGCGGCATGCCGCGCGGGGCGGGTGGAATGCCGTCCAGGATGAATCGGCCCAGGCTTTTGTTATCGGCCACCATCGGGCGTTCTCCCTGAACCACATGGATTTCGACCTGGGTCTGGTTGTCTGTGGCGGTCGAGAACAAATCGACCTTGCGGGTCGGGATGGTGGTGTTGCGCTCAATCAGCGCGGTGGCCACGCCGCCCATTGTCTCGATGGACAGGGTCAGCGGGGTGACATCCAACAGCAGGATGTCTTCCACATCGCCCGCCAGCACGCCGGCCTGCACTGCCGCGCCGATGGCCACGACCTCGTCGGGGTTGACCCCCTTATGCGGGTCTTTGCCGAAGAAGCGCCGCACCATTTCCTGCACAGCGGGCATGCGAGTCATGCCGCCGACCAGCACGACTTCGTCAATCTGGCCGGGGGTCAGACCGGCGTCCGAAAGCGCCTGCCGCAGCGGGCCGAGGGTGCGTTCCACCAAATCGGCGGTCAATTGCTCCAGTTTGGCGCGGGTCAGCGAAACGGACAAATGCTTCGGGCCGGAGGCATCCGCAGAAATGTAGGGCAGGTGAATCTCGGCTTGCAGGGTCGAGGTCAGTTCGATTTTGGCCCTTTCGGCGGCTTCTTTCAGTCGTTGCAGGGCTTGAGGGTCTTTGCGCAGGTCGAGGCCGTTCTCGCGCTGGAATTCGTCGGCCAGGTGTTGGATGATGCGCTCGTCGAAGTCATCGCCGCCCAAAAAGGTGTCGCCGCTGGTGGCCTTGACCTCGAACACGCCGTCGCCGACCTCAAGAATCGAGACATCGAAGGTGCCGCCGCCCAGGTCGTACACTGCGATAATTTCATTGCTCTTTTTGTCGAGGCCGTAGGCCAGCGAGGAGGCGGTCGGCTCGTTGATGATGCGCAGCACCTCCAGCCCGGCAATTTTGCCGGCGTCTTTGGTGGCGTTGCGCTGGGCGTCATTGAAATAGGCCGGGACGGTGATGACGGCCTGGCTGACGGTTTCGCCCAGGTAGGCCTCGGCGTCTTTTTTGAGTTTTGCCAGAATCATGGCCGAAATTTCGGGCGGGGCATATTCCTTGTCGGCCATCTGGATGCGCACGTCGCCGTTTTCGGCAGCGGATACGTGGTAGGGAACCCGCTCCAGGTTGCGTTGTACGGCGGCATCTCCATATTTGCGCCCCATAAAGCGTTTGACCGAGAAGACCGTGTTGCTGGCATTGATGATGGCCTGGTTGCGGGCGGTACGCCCGACCAGCCGCTCGCCGTTTTTGTTGATGGCGACAACAGATGGGACGAGTCGTTCCCCTTCAGCCGAGGTGATGACAACCGGCTCGTTGCCAAGCAGGACGGCGACAACGCTATTGGTTGTTCCCAGGTCGATACCGATAATTTTTCCCATCAGGTTATGCTGCCACTTTGACCATTGCCGGGCGCAGGACTCGCTCTTTGTGCAGGTAGCCTTGCTGTAAAACAGCGATGACGATGCCTGATTCGTGTTCCTCTGATTCTTCCTGCATAATGGCTTCGTGCAGGTTGGGGTCGAAGGGCTGGCCTATCGCTTCGATGGGCACGATGCCCTCTTTTTCGAGAATGGATTTGAATTTTCGGTAAATCATTTCGATGCCGTCGGCCCAGGCGTTCCCGGCCTGGCGGTTGGCGATGGCGCGTTCCAGGTCGTCGAGCACGGGCAGCAGTTTTTTGAACGTCTCACCGCTGGCCTGGTCCCACATTTGGGATTTTTCTGATTCGACCCGGCGGCGGAAGTTGGTGAAATCGGCGCGTTCACGCAGCAGGGCGTCGATGTATTCCTGCTTTTTTGTTTCGGCTTCGGCGAGTTGGCTGGTCAAGCTTTCCAACTCTTCTGCCGATATTTCGTGGTCGCTTGGTTTGGATGTTTTTTTACCTGGCATAATACATTCCCTGTTCTTGGATAAGATTTCAAAAATTTCTAGTTTTGGTCGCCTGTGTTATCCACAAACGCATCGGTGACCAGGTCGCTTAGCAGCCCGGCCACATAGCGGACGGTGGGGATGGTGCGGGCGTAGGACATGCGCATCGGGCCGAGTACGCCCAGTGTGCCGGTGACGGTTCCCGGCGCGCCATAGCGGGCCAGGACGACCGAGCACTGGCGCAGTTCTTCCCATGCGCCTTCGCCGCCAATCAAGACCTGGATTCCGCCCGCGCCGTGGTTGAGAATGGTGCGGGCCAGCAGGTCGTGCAGCAACGAACGTTCCTCGAACAGACGCAGGGCGCGGCGGGCGTCGTCGGGGGCGTTGAATTCCGGTTCGGCCAGCACGTTGGTCAACCCGTCGAGGTAGACCTGCCCGGTGACGCGCTCGTCGGCGCGGCGCATATCCTGCACAATCAGGGTCGAAATGTCGTTTTCGAGCGCATCAGCGCGCGGGAGCAAGGCATTGATGTCGTCGGTGTTTTGCCCGGCATAGGCCAGGTTGAGACGGTTCGCCACGCCTGAAAGGCGCTCCTGGGCAATCGGTTCGGCCAGGCTGAGAATTTGCTGGCTGACTTCGCCGCTCATGCTGACGAGAACCATGAGCACCTGCCGCCCCTGGGTCGAAATCAGTTCGACATGCTTGAAGCGCGACTGGTTGGTGTGCGGGGCAGTGACAATCGAAACCGCCTGCGATTGCTGGGCCAGCACCGAGGCGGCCAGGGTCATCCACTGCTCAATCTCGGGGCGCGCCTGGTAGAACTGGTGGCTGATGGTGTGCTGGATGGCGTCGGGCAGGTCGGCCTGGTGCATCAGGTGGGTGACAAAGTAGCGGTAGCCGTCCTCGCTGGGTACGCGACCGGCGGAGGTATGCGGCTGGCGCAGCAGGCCCATCTCGGTCAGGGCGGCCATTTCGTTGCGGATGGTGGCCGAACTCATATCGAGGCTGTATTGCTCCACCAGGCGCAGTGAACCGACTGGTTGCGCGGTGTCGATGTAGTCACGCACAATCAGCACAAGCAGTTTTTTCTGGCGGTCAGTCAGTTCTTGCATCTTGTCCCTGTTTGCATTAGCACTCGCCGGGGACGAGTGCTAAAAAGGCAAAATTAATAATAACATGCGGGTTAGGCAGCGTCAATAAGAGGAATGTAAGACATCGCTCCTATTAACTTCAGGGTTGCCAGTGTGGGTCGAAATCGGTCGCCGGGTCGGCGGTCAGGCGTTGCTCAGTATTGCCCAACAGGTCGAGCAGGAAGATGTCGATGTTTGTGCCATCTGTGCCTTCGACCACCAACCACCTGCCATCGGATGAAAAGCGAACTTTGTTGACCGGAAATTCCGTTTGCAGGAAGGAGGCTGTTTCTTCGTCGAGGACAAGCCGCATCAAGCGCGCCGGTGCGGTTGATGAACGTGTCTGGCTGAAATAAATTGCCAAACCGTCTGGTGACCAGGCGGGCTGGAAATCGTTGGCGCTGCCTCCGCTGCGCAGGATTTGGGCCGGGTTGCTGCCATCGCTCGACATGCTCCACAATTGCCATAGGTTGGAGCGGCGCAGGTTGTAAAGAATGGTTTGCCCGTCGGGCGACCAGGCAGGCTGGCGTGCCGGCTGGGTTGCGCCAGTTTCAGTTAGCCGGGTTGTTTCGAGCGTTTCCAGGTTGATTTTGAAAATTTGCCCGTATGGATTAATTGGCATTCCGGCGCGCTTGGAGGTAAAGACCAGATGCTGTCCGTCGGGTGACCAGGCCGGGTCAAAGTCGCCACCGCTTTCGGTGGGCAGGTTGCTGGTTTCGCCGCTATCCAGGTTGTAAATAAAGATGCTGGCGTTGTCGTATTCAGCTTGTCGTCCCCGGCAGGGGCTAATGTAAGCCAGCCTGCGGCCATCCGGCGACCACCTGGGCTGGCAGGCGCCATCGCCAACCAGGAACAGGCGTTCCTGCTGGGAGCCGTCCGCGTTCATGGTGTAGATTTGCGGAAGCCCCTCGCGGGTGGTGACAAAGGCGATTTTTCCCTGGCCGCCGCCAAGCGGGGTGGGCAGCGGCGTCGGTTCGGATGTCGGTCTGGGGAGCGCGGTATGCGTCGGCGGGATGGTGGCTGTCGCGGTGTTGGCAGCTGTCGGCTCTGCCGTCGCAGTCGGGGTTGGGCTGGCTTCTGAAACGGGAGCGAGTGAAGGGGCGTTCGTTGCTGTCGGGGTATCTTCCGCAACCGCCTGGAAGGGCAAAACTCCGGGGCTGGTATAAATTAATCCGCTCAGGACGAGCAGGACGGCAATGCCAAACAGGAGGAATACGTTCAAGCGCGCCGGGCCGCGTGATTTTAATTTTTCTTGCGGCCTGGGCTCGGCCTGGGCTGGCGCTGGCGTTTCCCCGGTTGATGGGATTGATGCAGCCGGGTTGGTTGGGGATTCTTCACCCAAAAGGGCCTGCTTGAATTCCAGCGCGCTTTGGTAGCGCTTTTCTGCCGAGGTCTCCATCGATTTTTCGATGACATCGGCAAACCGTTGCGAGATTTTGGGGTTGCGCTTGCGTATGGGGGTCAGTTGCAACCCGTCTACTGCGCGCGACAGGCTGTCTTCAGGGATGTAGCCCGTAATGGCGGCGTAAAGGGTTGCGCCGAGCGAGTAGACATCTGAACGCGCATCGGTGCGCGAGGAACCGTACTGTTCGGGCGGCGAGTAGCCGGGGGTCATGGCGCGTGCGCCAGCCAGGGTGGCCTGGTCGTCTTCGAGTATTTTTGCCAGCCCGAAATCGACCAGGCAAATGTGGCCGTTGGGGACGAGTTTGATATTGCCCAGTTTTATATCACGGTGCAGGACAGCCGGTTTGCGGGTGTGCAGGAAATCCAGCGCGTCGCAGATAGCCGCGCCGATGCGAATGGCTTCTTCCTCGGTAATCGGGCCGCTTTTTTCGAGAATCTGGCGCAGGTCTGGCCCTTCGATGTAATCCATGACCAGGTATTGGCCTTCTTCGGGCAGGACAAAATGGTCGGTAACGCGCGGCAGGTTGGGGTGTCGCAGGCTGGCCAGGATGACCGCTTCGAGCCGGAACTGCTGGGCATAGTCGTCGGTTGTGAACAGGTTTTCTTTTACGGCAACATCGACGCTCAGGCTTTCGTCATGGGCGCGGTAAACAGAGCCCATTCCGCCGTGTCCGAGAACTTCAAGGATGCGGTAACGATTGTTGAGCAAATCGCCTTCTACGAGTGGCATAAAAAATCCTGTTATTTTAATGATTTTGTGTGAAAAACTTTAACATTATATCAAAAAGCGGCCTCCCAAATTTGGGGAGGCCGCTCGTTTCTTATGGGAGGGCGCTTCTTGGCAGGGGCCGCCAGACGGGGTCGAAATCTGAGCCTGGGTCGGTGGTTAGCCGTTTTAGCCCCGCGCCGCTGACGGTGGCAATATAAATGTCATGCCGGGCGGCTTCTTCGGTTTTCGATTCAAAGACAATCCAGAAGCCGTCGGGCGAGAAGTTGACATCCAGGATAGGAGGGGCAATATCGACACGCGTTGGTGTTCGCAAGGCTCTATCTTCATAGCGCAGGCGCATGAGCCAGGATGGGGCTGTATTGTCTCGATTGGTTTGGTTAAAGGCAACTAATTCACCATCTGGCGACCAGGTTGGCAGGAATGCGTTGGTATCTGAAGCAATTAATTGCTCGTGTGTGCTGATAGGCTCGTTATTGACTGAAAATCCGCGCGAAATCCAGATTTGGTCTATCCCGTTGTTGCGGCGCAATACATAGACCAATTGTGTTCCAAACGGATTCCAGGCTGGCTGGCGGGCAGAAATCGATTGCCCCCCTGTTCTACGGGCATCGGTCAGGCGCTCGACCTGGTTGTTTTCAAGGTTGATGGTGTAAATTTCAAAATAATCATCGCGCAGGGATGTAAAGGCGATTCGCTTGCCATCCGGCGACCATGCAGGTTCGAAATCGCCGCCGATGGTGGTCGGCAGTGGCGTCTTCCCACTGCCGTCGGCGTTTATGATGAAAAGGCTCGAGCCGGGGTAAGAATCCTGGCGCGTCCGGCAGGGAGATACGAAGACGAGCCGTTGCCCATCTGGCGACCAATCAGGCTGGCAGGCGCCATCCTGTTCATTTGTAATCGGACGGCTATTGGTTCCATCCGCGTTCATCAGGTAAATTTGCGGAATTCCGGTGCGGCTCGATGCAAAGGCGATGACCCCGCTGCCACCCTGTGGGGTGACCGTGGGAGAGGGTAGAATCACTTCGGTTGGCTCAAGCGTAGGCGTGATAGTTTCTGTAGATGTCAGTGTGTGGGTTGGTTCAGTTTCAAATAGTTCAAGAGGTTCCGCTGTCGCGGCTTGCATGGCTCCCGGCATATATGTTTGGGCCACATGCTCCGGCAGGAGCGCAACCATGGCGGAAGACAGGCTTCCCTGGCTTGTCAAGAAGATGACCAGGATGGTCATGATGGCAAGCGCAATCCATACGCCGGAAGATGCAATTTTTCTAAAACGCCGCTTGGCTCTTGTGCTTACGGATGTGAGGGAATTCTTTTTTGCCGACCCGGTCCCGCCTTCTTCCAAGTTTTCGGTCGGGTTTTCGCTTGAAGGCGGCGGGGCAACGCTGATGTTTAAGTCAAGGTCTAACAGCCGCTGGGTTTTGGAACTGGCTTTGAGCAGGTCGCGACGAAATTCTTCAGCGTGCTGGTAACGGTCGTCAGGGTAGGCCTCCATCGCCTTTTCGATGGCGGCCGCCAGGCGGCGCGAGATGTTGGGATTGTGCTTGCGCAGGGGGGTCAATTGCAGGTTGTCCATTACCCGCGCCAGACCGTCTTCGGGGATGACCCCGGTCAGGGCGGCGTAGAGCGTGGCACCCAGCGAATAAATATCGGAGCGCGGGTCGGTGCGGGCCGTGCCGTATTGCTCAGGCGGCGAGTATCCGGGTGTCATGGCGCGTGCGCCGGTGGTGGTTGTCTGGCTGCCCTGGATTAATTTTGCCAGGCCAAAATCGACCAGGTAAACATGCCCTTCAGGGGTGATTTTTACGTTGCCCGGCTTGATGTCGCGGTGTAGGACGGGTGGCTTGCGCGTATGCAGGTAGGCCAGGGCGTCGGACATGGCCGCGCCAATCAGGATGGCGTCTTCTTCGGTGATGTTGCCGAGCCTTTCCATGCGCTGGCGCAGGTCTTCGCCCTCGATGTAATCCATGACCAGGTATTGACCCACGCCCTCGATGACATAATGGTCGGTAACGCGCGGCAGGTTTGAATGCCGCAGGCTGGCAAGGATGACCGCTTCGAGCCTGAACTGGCGCGAATATTCGTCGGTAGTAAAAAGATTCTCTTTGACCGCTACTTCGACGCCCAGGTTTTCATCCATAGCGCGATAAACCGACCCCATGCCTCCCTGGCCGAGGATATCTACAATTCGGTAACGGTTGTTTAAGAGCGTTCCTTGTTCGAGGGTCATTAAGTTATGAAATCCGGCAATAGGTTATAGAACGGACTGATTATATCAAAAGCATTGCAGCAAGCGGCTTTATTTTTAGCAGTCTTTTTGCATGTAATCAGATTTGTAAGCATCAATCTTGCGCACCCGCCAGGCGGATTTTGATAAACAGCCACGGAGCGCCAGCCGAAACCCACAGACCGACCAGCCCGTAGCGCACGAACCGCAGGATGTACGGAATTAGCTCATCGCCGCGCGGGAAGATGGCTCCCAGCCCGAACCATAAAATTCCAACGCCAAGCGCGCCGAGGGCGTAACGCAAGATGCGCTGGGTGGCCGTTCCCCTGGCATTGAACCCGCCCTGGGTGTTCATCCAGGCCAGGCCTGCGAACAGACCGAAGAGCGTCCCCGATGTGGTCAAAACCCCGTTGAGCGTAATCGGGTGCGGCAATTCGGATTCGGTTGCGCCGGCCAGTTGGGCGTTGCTTATCCATTCGCCGGGCAGGGGCCAGCTTTGCAGCCACAGGTATGGCAGGAGCGAACCCAAAATCAACAGCATCGAAAAACCAAAAGCCAGGCCGACCTGCCGTCCCAGTGTTTGTCCTTTGACCCAATCGGCTGTCCTGTCCCATATGCGCAGCAGGATTGCCAGCACCAGCGCGCCAACCAGCCAGCCGATAAGCACATCATGGGGGAAGTGAACGCCCAGAAACAGGCGTGACAGACCAATCATGAAGATGATGAATATCGCCACACCCCAGGCCCAGCCGCGCCGGATTTGTGAAGCCAGCATGCCCCATACCCCGGCGGCAATTTGCGCGTGTCCCGACGGCGCGCCGAACGAGGATTCAAAGGCCAGGGACTTGACCTCCGGGCTGACCCAGTAGGGACGCGGTCCGTGCAGGGCCAGTTTGAAGGCGTCATTGACAGCACCCGTCAGGAGCAGGATAACCCCGACCCGCAGGCCGAGCCTGGCGTCCACCGACCAGTATAAGACCGGCAGCACCAGCAGGAAAAACTCTTCAGAACCGAGAAAAGAGAAAAATTCCATTGGCGCTTCAAGCCAGCCGCCCAGCGATTGCACGGCGAGCACAAAGGCGATTCCAGATTCCCATAAAGATTCCATGCTTCCTCCTGTTCTGATTCGGTTTGACGAATAGTATCCCGTATTGTACACTCAATATATGCAAAAAACACTTCCGCGCTTATGGGATTGGCAGACAGCCGCCCTGTTCATGGCGATGATAATTCTTGTCTCGGGGCGGTTGGTCATGACCAACTGGACGGGAGACCTGGTGCTGGCGCAGGGCGCGGCCATTCTGGGCGCAGGGCTGGGACTGGCGTTGGGAGTTAGTCAGTTCAGCGTTTGGGGCCGCCGTTGCCTGGCCGTGCTCTATACGCCTTTTATCCTCGGTTGGCTGCTGATTAATCTGGCTACAGGCGCAGAAGATTTGCCCACCCGCCTGGTCAGCCTGGGCGGACGGGTGTTGTATGCCCTGGGGCAACTTTTCCGGGCAGAGGAAGTCAACGACCCGCTGCTGTTTGTGGCCCTGGCCTGCCTTGTGTTCTGGTCGATTGGCGTGTTCAGCGCACAGGCGGTTTTGCATCCTCGGCGCACCTGGGAAGCGGTTTTGCCTTCGAGTTTGCTGTTGGTACTGATTCAATTTTATGACAGTTACCCGCCTGAACGAATTTGGGGTGTTGGCGTTTATTTTGCTACCCTTTTGTTACTGTTTGGGAGAAAAAATTACTTGCAAAATTCCCACGCATGGCGCGACAGGGGAATTTTTACAGGGTCAGAGCCTGAAGTGGACATCAACCGGAGTGTGGTTTTTGTTACCCTGTTTCTGGTCTTCCTGGCCTGGGTTTTGCCCACCCCGGCCAGCGCCCTGCCTGCCGCCGCGCGCTGGTGGCGCGAGAACAACCAGCCTTTTCGAAATGCCCAGGAGCGGATAGGAAAGGCCCTTGCGGCTTTGAGCAGCCAGCAGCCTCCGCCAGTCGAACGCTATGGCGATACGATTGCGCTCGGCTCCAATGCTGACCAGGGCGAGAGTTTGCTCTTTCGGGTGCGCGCGCCATCCGGGAACCTGCAGCGGCACTACTGGCGCGCGCGGGTCTATGATGCATACGCAGACGGTCGTTGGCTGGCTTCCGACCTTCAGACCCGGCCTTTTCTTCCGGAAAGCGAGGAAAGCCTGCCTGTACCAGACGTATTCGGTGAGCCTGGCCAGTTCGAAGTCGAATGGTTCTTTGCCGCCCAATCCACCCTTGTTGTGCCTCCCGGAACGATTTGGGTCAGCCGCCCGTCCGTGTTGATGTATGCCCCGGCGAACCCCGGCCTGGTGGATGTAAACGGACTGCGCGCCGACCCCGTGCTTGCTCCCGGTGAACGCTACCAGGTGCGTTCATTGCCCCAAAACCCGACCGTTGTCGAACTGCGCCAGGCCGGTGACGATTATCCCCAGTGGGTGTTGGAGCGTTACCTGAACCTGCCCGAAGATTTTTCACCCCGCATCGCAGCCCTGGCCTTATCGTTAACCAACGACCTGGAAACGCCTTACGACAAAACCGAGCGCATTACCCAGTACCTGCGCCGGAACATTACTTACAGCGAAAGCGTTCCAGCCGCCCTGCCCGGCGCGGACGTGATGGAGCGATTCCTGTTTGGCTGGCAGCGCGGTTATTGCACTTATTATGCCAGCGCCGAAGTGTTGATGTTACGCGCAGTCGGCATTCCCGCCCGCCTGGCAGTGGGCTATGCCCAGGGGGAGCGCTCTGGCGGCCTGTATGTGGTTCGTTCCAGGGATGCCCACGCTTGGCCCGAAGTGTACTTCCCCGGAATCGGCTGGGTCGAGTTCGAGCCGACTGGCAACCAGCCCCCGTTAATCCGGCCCAGCGGCGTCGAACGCCCTCCACAAGACCCGGCCGCGCAACCAACCCCTGAGCGCGATATTCCCCAATTTAATGACGAAGACATCCTGCCCCTCCCTTTGCCAACCGGCGAAGATTCCTCTACCTTATCTGTCAATTTCTCCCTATTTCGGGCGGTTTTGGTGTGGATTATAATAGTTGCAGTTGTTGCGCTTGCGCTTTACGGCTTGTGGCGTTTGCATGAGCGTATCCCTTTCCAGAACCGCGCTTTACAGGCTGTCACCAGCCTTTATCGTCGGCGTGGACGCGATTTCCCGAACTGGCTGCAAAACTGGCAGCGTTGGAGCAGCCTTACGGATGTCGAGCGCGCCTTCCATGCAATTAACCAGAGCATAAACTGGCTCAGGCAGCCGCAACCGCACTCGATAACGCCTGTCGAGCGGGTACAATTGCTCAAAAAATTGATGCCCGAAATAGCGGATGAGATAGATGTTTTGGCGGCTGAACATGAGAAAACCCTCTATGGGCCACAGCCCGGCAGCCCTGAGCTGGCCCGCCAGTCGGCGCGTAAAATTCGTTTTTATACCTTGCGTTTTCTTTTCCAGCGGCTATTCTAAGGAGCGTTTCAATGAGTGAAAGCCCCGCTTTGCCTGTCGACCAACAAATGAAGTCGCTCAGCCAGTTGGCCGGGCAAATTCGCACCTCCATTTTGCCCATTCGTGCCACTGTCCAGCCGGATACGCTTGAAAACCTTTCGCAGTTGGAGAGCCGCCTTTACCGGCTGGCGCAGGAAGTCGCCGCTTTTGCCGAAGAGCGCAACAACCTGCTGGCCCTGACCGAAATCAGCCAGGTGATTAACTCCTCGCTCGACCTGGACGATGTGCTGCGCTTCGTGATGGATAACATCATCCGCCTGACGGACGCCGAGCGCGGGTTTATGATGCTGCGCGACAACGCAGGGCAGATGACCCCCCGCATCGCCCGCAACTGGGAACAGGAATCGCTTAACGATTCTGAACACGCTGTCAGCCGGACAGTCATCCAAAAGGTGATTGATACCGGCGAAGCCATCCTGACCACCAATGCCCAGGAAGACCCGCGCTTTGGCGGGCAGGAAAGTATCATCGCTTTCAACCTGCGCTCCATTTTGTGCGTGCCGCTCAAGGTCAAAAGCGACATGATTGGCGTCATCTATGCCGACAACCGTATCCGCACCGGTATTTTTTCCGAGGCTGAGCGCGACCTGTTGGGCGTTTTTGCCAACCAGGCGGCCATTGCGATTGAAAACGCGCGTTTGTTTGCTTCGTTGCGCAGCACCCTTGCCGAAGTAACCGAACTGAAAAACATGATGGATAATATCTTCGCTTCCATCGCCAGCGGGGTTATTACTGCCGATGTCGAAGACCAGATTACGCTCTGCAACCACGCCGCCGAGGCCATCCTCGGGCAAACCACGCTCGAAATCATCGGGCGCAAATTGTATGATGTCATGCCTTCCATTGCCAACGACATCCTGCCACAGATAGCCAGCGTGCGCACCCAGGATGCCGCCGTTACCGACCTTGAATTTAGCCACCACCTCCCTGACCGGGGCCAGGTGGACTGGCGCTTGAACCTTTCCCCGCTCAAGGATGCCGACCAGACTACCCAGGGTGTCGCCATCGTACTCGACGACCTGACCGAGCGCAAACGCCTCGAAGCCCAGCGCAAACTTTTTGAACGCATGGTCTCCCCGGCGGTTATCAACCAACTCGACCCAAACAGCTTGGCTTTGGGCGGCAAGCGCAGCGACATCACGGTTCTGTTTGCCGATATTCGCGGATTCACCAGTTACAGCGAAAACCAGTCGCCTGAACAACTGGTTTCGGTGTTGAACCGCTACCTGGCCGCCGGGGCCGAAGTGGTGCTCGACGAGGAAGGCACAATCGATAAATTCCTGGGTGATGCTGTCATGGCCTGGTTCAATGCCCCCATCCCACAGCCCGACCACACCCTGCGGGCTGTGCGCGCCGCCCTGAAATTGCGCGACCGGATTACCGAACTGCATAACATCCTGCCGCCCGAAGCCCACCTTGGGTTTGGCGTGGGCATTCATTATGGAGACGCGGTTTTGGGTCTTATCGGCACTGAAAAGCGCCTCGATTACACCGCCATTGGCGACAGCGTCAACACGACCAAACGCTTGCAGGAAAATTCCGGACGCAACCAGATAGTTATCAGCGGCGCAGCCTACGAGCGGGTGCGCGATTTTGTCGAGGTGCAGCCTATGGAACCGATGACGGTCAAGGGCAAGCGCGACCCCATTCCTGTTTATGAAATCCTGGGTTTGAAATCATAACCGAATGGAGCGACTCGCCTCCCTGACCCAAATCAACCTTGACGACCTGGTCAGTTCGTTTGGTTGGCAAAATTCCCCTGTCCTGGCGCGTGCCGTGCGGGGGATTTTTCGTTCCCCGGCCCAAAAATTTGCCCGCCAGGTGCTCGCCTTTGATGCCGATGTGGCCCAACGCGGCCTGTCTCTAGCGGCCCACGATTTGTTCCACCAGTATGCCCGGAGCCTGCAAGTGTTTGGGAGGCAGAATATCCCGACCAATGGCCCGGCGCTTTTTCTTTCAAACCACCCCGGCATGGTCGATACCCTGGCCCTTTTTATTGCCATCCAGCGGCCGGATTTACGGATTTTAGCCGTCGAGCGGCCTTTCCTTCAATCCCTGGCCAATACCAGCCGCCAGTTGATTTTCCTGACCGACGACCCCACCCGCCGCATGGCCGCCGTTAAAGCGACCGCGGCCCACCTGAAAGCGGATGGCGCGGTCCTGACCTTTCCAAATGGGAAAATTGACCCTGACCCGGCGGTTTACCCCGGCGCGCTGGAAAGCCTGGCGAGCTGGAGCGATTCGGCGGGCTTGTTTGTCCGCTTTGCGCCGCAGACCCGAATCGTCCCGACCCTGGTGAGCGGCGTGTTATGGGACAGGGCCGTTAAACATCCCCTGACCCGGGTGAAAAAGACCCGTTTTGAGCGCGAAAAATTAGGCGCGGCCCTGCAACTGCTGATGCACATCCAGTTTGACAGCAAGCCGCTACGCGTCAGCGTCCAGTTTGGCGAACCAATCGATGCCGAAGGCATGAGCGTAGATGAAATTCATCAAAATGTGCTTGAAGGGATGAAGCGATTAATCAATCACCCCCCAACAGAATGAGTCTTTCCAGGCTTATTCTGTTTTCGGCCAGTCCATTAGCGTCACTTCAGTCAGCAGGCGGGCGTTGACGTTTTTATCCAGTTTTTCGATTGCATTTTCAAGGGATTGTGTGATGTGGCGCGCTGCGGGCAGGGAAATCTGCCCGGCAATTGATTCGATTTCCCCGGCGTGGTCGATGTTGGTCAGGGCGGTTTTTGCCCCGGCGGTTTGCAGCATCACATCGCGCCACCATGAAAGCCACAAGAAGAGGCTGCGGCGCAGGGTCTCTTTGTCTTTGGAAAGTTTTTCAGCATAACCAAAACGCTCGCGGGCCGAAAGGGTTAGCAGGTGGCGCAGGGCCTCCAGTTTCTCGGCGCGGAAGTCGAGGGCTTTTTCGTCATCGGCCAGGCGCAGGGCATAGCCGGGACGCCCATCGGAGAGATGGGCCAGCAGGCGCGCTTTTTCGGCCTCCAGCCCGCGCGCAGCCAGGAAGGTTTCGACCGCTTCGACACCCACAGGCCGCAGGCGGATGATTTCGCAACGCGAAACAATTGTTGGCAATAACTGTTCGGCATTGTTGGCGGTCAGGATAAGCAGCCCGTACGAGGGGGCTTCTTCGAGGGTTTTAAGCAGGGCATTGGCCGCGTTGGGATTGGCTTCCTCGAAGCGCAGGAAGATGACGACTTTATAGGCCGACTGGTACGGTTTGAGTGACAGGAATTTCTGCACCTCGCGCACCTGCTCGACCTTGAGCGTCCCGCCCTCTTTTTCAGCCTGGACGACCATTAAATCGATATGCTGCCCGGCCTCGACCTGCTTGCACGGGCGACAGTTGCTGCATGGAACCCCAGGTGCAATTTGCGACTGACAATTAACCGCCTGCGCCACCCGAATCGCCAGGGTACGCCGTCCGATGCCGGATGGGCCGGTGATAAGATAAGCGTGCCGCAAGGACTCATGGAGGACATGCCCATGCAGCATCTCAACTGCCCAATCGTGTCCGAAAACGTTCCAGTTATTCATCTCTCAATCTCAAATAAGACTCGTAGCGTTCTTCGCTTACCTGGCCGCTTTCAACCGCATTGAGCACGGCGCAGTCGGGTTCGTGGGTGTGCGAGCAATCGCTGAACTGGCATTCGGAGACCAGTTCGCGCAGTTCGGGGAAGTAGGCGTCGATTTCGACCGGTTCGGTGTCCCACAGGGCCAACGACTTCCAACCGGGAGTATCGGCCACCCAGCCGCCGAATTCGAGCGCGTGCAACTGGCGGAAGTTGGTGGTGTGCTTGCCCTTGTTCATCGCCTGGCTGACTTCGCCGACAGCGATTCCCAGGCCGGGTTGCAGGGCATTCAACAGGCTCGACTTGCCAACCCCGCTTGGCCCGGCCAGGGCGTTGAGTTTGCCGTGCAGGGCGGCGCGCAGGGCCTCGAGGCCGATGCCTTTTTCGGCGGAGGTGTAAAGCACCGGGTAGCCGAGCGGCGGGTAAATGCCGAAAAGTTCCTGAGCGGCTTCTGGGCCGATTAAATCGACCTTGTTGGCGACGATAACTGCCGGGATGCGTTGTTTTTCGGCAATGACCAGGTAGCGGTCAAGCATGCGCAGGCGCGGGGCGGGCCGGGCGCAGGAGAAGACGAAAACCGCCTGGTCGGGATTGGCCAGCAGGATTTGTTGGTACTCTCCCTGCGGGCGCGGGTCGAGGCGCACGATTTCGCTTTTGCGCGGCAGGATTTCTTCGATGACGCCACTGCCGTCGGGCTGGAGCGTGAAGGCAACGTTGTCGCCGACAGCGGCGATGTCACCCAACTTGGGGCCTTGTTTCAACCGTCCGCGCAGCTGGCAGGTGACGGGTGAGTCTGTGTCCGCGCTGAGGACGGTGAAAAAGCCCGATTGGGCGCGAATGACAAGGCCGGTCAGCGCTGGATGGTCAGACATTAATCATCGTTGTTATTATCGTCGGTCGGGATGCCGCCCAGCGGGGTGGGGGTGCTGACGATTCCGATTTGGGTTTCCCACCAGTAGCGGGCCTGCGGACGCCCGGCAATGTAGATTTCGGCGACGCGCCGGAAGATGGGCGTGGCGTATTCGGAGCCTTCGCCCCGGTTTTCAGCGATGACGGCAATGGCGATGTTGGTCTGGTCGTCGGTGAGCAGTTCGGTGTAACCGGCGAACCACGAGTGCGGCAGCCCGGCCCCGGTTTGGGCGGTGCCGGTTTTGCCGTAAATGGGGGTGCGGAAGTTGTAGAAACGGTTGTGGGCGGTGCCGCGCGTGTTGCTGATGACCTCGCGCATGCCCTCGCGGATGGCGGCCAGCGTCTCCTCGGAGATGGGCAGGGTGCCGCGCGCTTCGGGTTTGAAGATGACAGTTTCGACGCCGTTGGCGTCGACGATTTTTTCGACCAGTTGCGGGCGGTAGAGGGTGCCGCCGTTGCCGATGGCGGCAATGAAGGCGGCCACTTGTAGCGGCGTAACCTGCACGTCGCCCTGACCGATGGCCTGGTTGACGGCTTCGACTTCACCGCTGGGGACGGGCGGGTTGGTGATAACCCCGGGTTGCTCGACAATTTGCTCGATGCCGGTCAGGCTGCCGAGGCCGAACCCGCGCGCCATGTCGGCGACGGCGGTGGTGCGTCCCTGGCGGTACAGGTCGTAGCCGATGTGGTAGAACCAGGGGTTACACGAGCGCATCAGCCCGCCGATGAGGGTCAGGTCGCCTGAAGGCCGGAAGTCGCAGGTGTCGATGCCCAGGTCGCGCATCTGGTTGACGCACTTTTCATAGGTCCAGTCGGTCAGGGTGCGCCCGGTGATTTCCGTCCACTCGTAGCCGCAGTAGTACATGCTGTCGGGGGTCCAGACGCCGCTTTCGAGGGCGGCAGCCATGGTGATGATTTTAAAGACCGAGCCAAGCGGGTATTGCCCCTGGGCGGCGCGGTTGAAAAGCGGGCGGTCGGCATCGTTGAGGATGGATGTGATACCGAACTGCGTATTAGGATTTTGTGGATTAAACAGGTTGCTGTCGAAATCGGGATTGGAGGCCATTGCGAGGATGCGGCCGGTGTCGCGCTCCATAACCACGATTGCGCCGCGGAAATCTCCCAGGGCCTGGTGGGCCTGGATTTGCAGGTTTCGGTCGATGGTCAGGTAGACCGAACTGGCTGGCCGGGGTTCCGATTTGCCAATAAAGGAGAGAATACTGCCGGTCGGGCTGACTACGTATAGCGTGCCGCCCGATTTGCCTGCCAGGGTTTCTTCTGCCCATAGTTCGATGCCTGACTGGCCCACCAGGGCGTTGCGGGCGTACCCGGCGCGCAGGTATTGGTCGAGTTGTTCGGCCTGGATGGCGGCGGTGTAGCCGACGGCATGTGAGGCGATGCCGTTGCGGTCATAAAAGCGCGAGGTGTAGTCAACCAGTTTCAGTCCGCTGATGCCCCTGAGTGCGCCGATTTGGCGGTTGGTGTCGGCCAGGGAGGCTTCGCCGACCGGAACCCACCAGTCACTGCCAGCGAAGGCATAGCGGCTGCGGATGACATCCCGGTGCAGGCCGGTCAGCAGGGAGAGCTCAGTCAACATGCGCGATTCTTGCTCAGGAAGCAGTTCACCCGGGACAACGTAGAGTGCGACCGCCTGGGTTTGCTCGGCCAGCACGTTGCCGTTGCGGTCATAGATGTTGCCGCGCGCGGTGGTCTGGTAATCCATCGAAAGATTATTGCCGCCGCGCAGTTCGGGCAGGATAAGGCCTTCCTCCCAACTGATGCGCCAGTTGCCGTTTTCCAGCCGGAAATTGAAGGGAATGTCGCGCTCGATAATGCCGACCACATTGCTGGTATAGGTGACGCGCACGTTGTAAGTGGCGCTTTCGGGGTTGAGGTTTGTCGAGAGTACATCCGCCCGCACTTCGCGCAGGGCCATTTCGTTCATCGCATCGCGGTAGCGTTTGGTAAAGTCTTCCTCGCTGACGGCCTGGCGGCTTTGTTCGCTAATCAGGGCGTACATGGATGCGTAGTCGCTCTCTTGCCAGGCTTCGAGGAAAATCGTAAGCGCGCTTTGCGGGTCGGGCGCGCTGGTGACCCGCACCATCGGGGTGGGCAGTTCGGCTGCGGGCTGGCTGGTTTGTGGGTCTCCTGTCCCTGCGGTGGGGCTGGAGCAGCCTGCCAGGATGGCGATAAATAGCGCGGTAATGAGGAAAAACCGGGTTTGTTTCATTCTTTTACCTACTTTTGAGAAAATCCCTTAATCAAGAATCGAACGGAAGATTGGGCAGGCGTAATCCAGTCGGGCCTGGCAGTTGGCAGCCAGGTCGGCCTGCGGGTGGATTCCCACCCGGCGCAGCAGGACGGCCAGGTGGCAGAGCGGCAATCCCATGACGCTGGCGTAGCAGCCGCGCATGTTGATGACCGGTTGGAAGCCGGGATGCTGGATGCCGTAAGCCCCGGCCTTGTCGAGCGGGTCGCCGCTGGCGATGTAGGCCTCCATCTCGGCGTCGGAGTAGGCGCGCATTGGCACCTCTGTCAGGCAGACGTCGCTGAGCAGGGTCTGGTCAGATGCGCGCAGGACGGCGATGCCGGTGTAGACCTGGTGGCTGCGTCCGCGCAGGCGGGTGAGCATGGCGCGCGCTTCGGCGGCGTCGGCGGGCTTGCCGAGGATTTCGCCGTCCAGCGCGACGGTGGTATCCGCGCCGATGATAA
>JAGVAO010000187.1 GCA_020060235.1 Anaerolineales bacterium
AAAATCCTTGTGCTATAGTGATGCTCTAAAACAATCCTGTTTTCAATATTTTGAACCGGGAAATCCTCTGAGAAGGAGGTGATTAACGGCACGATACATTCATGAACCCCCCAGTTTGTTGTATCCCATAAACCCGTTTTAAATTTCTCAGGAGGAGAAATACAATGCTTAAGAACCGTTTGATGTTCGTTTTTGGTTTGTTGATTGTCGCAAGCCTGGTTCTGGCCGCCTGCGGCCCGGCTGCCACCCCGGAGGCCCCCGCTGCGCCCGCTGAACCGGCTGCTCCTGCCGAACCGGCTGCTCCTGCCGAACCGGAACCGACTGCCGTTCCGGAACCGACTGCCGTTCCGCGCACCACCCGCACCGGCGGCTGGCTCGACCAGATTACCATGGTCGCTGTCACGACCGACTCGGTCATCACCCAGCTCCAGGCTGGCGAAATTGATATCTACGCTGCGACCCTTGGCCGCGCTGAAGACTATCGCGCCGCCCAGGATGCCGGTCTGCAGACCATGACCGCCTATGGTGGTTACTACGAGTTGACCTTCAACCCGGTTGGCGGTGGCGACAATGGCGCGACCTTTGAATCGACCGGCAAACTCAACCCGTTTGCTATCCCGGCCATTCGCGAAGCCATGAACATGCTGGTTGACCGCGATTACATCGTCCAGGAAATCTATGGTGGCCTGGCTGTGCCGAAGTTCTTCCCCATCAACAGCGCCTTCCCCGACTATGCCCTGCTGGCCGATGTTGCCCGCGAACTGGAAGCCGTATACGCTTTCGACGAAGCCAAAGCCCAGGAAGTCATCGATGCTGAAATGACAGCCCTCGGTGCCGAGAAGGTCGATGGCAAGTGGAACTTCAACGGCGAACCGGTTGTTATCAGCCTGCTCATCCGTAACGATGGCGACGGCACCCGTCTGCCGATTGGTAACTATGTTGCCGACCAGCTCGAGAAGATTGGTTTCGAAACCTTCCGCGATTACAAGACCTCTTCAGAAGCCTCCCCCATCTGGATTAGTGGCAACCCGGCCGATGGCGCCTTCCACATCTACACCGGCGGTTGGATTACCACCGCTGTGAGCCGCGATGATGGCAGCAACTTCCAGTTCTTCTACACTCCCGATGGCCTGGGCTCCCCGCTGTGGGCTGCCTACAAGCCGACTGAAGAGTTTTATAACCTGTCGGTCGTTCTTGCCAACAATGACTTCAAGACCGTTGAAGAGCGCCGCGAACTGTTTGCCGAGGCCCTGCGCCTGAGCATGGAAGACTCCACCCGCGTGTGGCTGGTTGACCAGACCGCCTTCAGCCCTCTGCGCCCCGGCATCGAAGTCGCTGCTGACCTCGCTGGTGGTATCCAGGGCGGTTCGCTGCAAGGCTTCACCCTGCGCTACACCGGCCAGGAAGGTGGCAACCTGACTTATGCCATGTCTGACCTGCTGACCGACCCGTGGAACCCTGTTGCTGGCTCGAACTGGGTCTATGACACCGCTCCGAAGCGCATCATCAACGACTACGGTGTCATTCCTGACCCCTTCACTGGCTTGCAATGGCCCAGCCGCGTCGAATCTGCGGTCGTAACGGTCCAGACTGGCCTGCCGGTTGGCAAGACCCTCGACTGGGTCGAGCTCGAGTTTGCTGATGAAATTGTTGTTCCGGAAGACGCTTTCGTCGACTGGGATGCCGAAAACCAGGTCTTCATCACCTCTGCTGAGAAATTCCCCGAAGGCCAGACTGCCCTGCGTAAGAGCGTTGTGACCTACCCGGCCGACTTCTACTCGAAGACCAAGTGGCACGACGGCAACAACTTCTCGCCCGCCGACTTCCTGATGCTGTGGATTATGACCTTCGACCGCGCCAATGAAGGCAGCGCCATCTATGATGAAGGAGCCGTTTCTGCCTTCAACAGCTTCATGTCCGCCTTCAAGGGTTTCCGCATCACTTCGGCTGACCCCTTCACCTTCGAGTTCTACTCTGACCTTTACCAGTTGGATGCCGAGCTGAATGTCACCACCAGCTGGCCCGAGTACGGCTTTGGTAACGGTTCCTGGTACATGATTGCAATCGGCAACCTGGCTGAAGCCAATGGTGAACTGGCCTACTCGTCTGCCAAGGCTGACACCAACGAAGTCGAGTGGATGTCCTACATCGACGGCCCGAGCCTCGAAGTCCTGGGCAAGTACCTCGACCAGGCTATTGCCGAGCAGTACATCCCCTACGAAGCCACCCTCGGTCAGTACATCACCCCCGACCAGGCTGTTGCCGCTTACACCAACTACAAAGCCTTCTTTGACCGCCAGGGTCACTACTGGGTCGCCACCGGCCCGTACTTCCTCGACAAAGTCTTCAGCGTCGAGAAGACCCTGACCATCAAGCACAACCCCGACCATCAGGACCTGTCGGATGAGTGGTCTGGCTTTGCCTCGCCCAAGATTGCCGAAGCCGAAGTTGACGGCGAAGGCCGTGTGACCATCGGCAGCGAAGCTGTCTTCGATGTCTACGTAACCTTCGAAGGCGAAGACTACCCGTTGGCTGAACTTGGCAACGTCAAGTACCTGCTCTTCGATGCCACCGGCGCCCTGGTGACCGTTGGCGAAGCGGAAGCGGTGGAAGATGGTTACTTCACCGTTACCCTGAGCGCGGAAGACACCGCGAAGTTGGCCGAAGGCTCGAACAAGTTGGAAGTTGTCATAGTTTCCAAACTCGTCAGCATCCCGACCTTCGTTTCCTTCGAGTTTGTGACTTCCCAATAGTCCTCCAAACGCAACAATGAAAACGTCAGGGGCAAGGGTAACCTTGCCCCTGACGTACCATCTCTCTTTAGCGTATCCCCATTATCTTCTTATTCCAAAGAGAAGGCTCATGACAGAATCTACAGCAGTTCAGTCAAACGAAGCCGCTTCATTTGCGCAGAAGTCGGCTTCTCAAACGTTTAACCGCCTGCTTAAATATACGGCAGTGCGCCTGGTCACCCTGTTTGTTACTGTTGTGATTGGCGTCTACCTGACCATCCTGATTGCTAATATGGGCGGTTATGTTGACCAAATCTTGAAAGGCGAAATTCGCCAGGGTATTTCCACCGCGGTTTCGATGGACCCGGCTTTGCGCGAACTGTCAGTTGAGCAGCGCAGTGAAATGATTGCTGACCGAATCCGTATCGAGGAAGAGCGCCTGGGTTTGAACCGGCCTTTTGCCATTCGCAGCCTGACCTATCTTTGGAATGCCCTTCGGCTGGAATTCGGACGCGCGATGAACATGACCAGCGACAGCGGCTCAAGGCTGGTCAAAAACATCATTCTTGAGCGCCTGCCTTCCACCCTGGTTTTGTTTGGGTTGTCAAACCTGGCCCTGTTTTTCACCAGCGTCTTCCTCGCGCTGGCGCTTTCACGTCATTACGGCAGTTTTATTGACAAAGCCGTTGTTGCCCTCTCGCCAACCTCGGCGGCCCCGCCCTGGTTTTATGGCATTTTCCTGATATTGATTTTTGCCGCGCTCTTGCGTTGGCTGCCTTTTGGCGGCATGGTTGCTGCCCCTCCGCCAGATAACCCGTTTGAATATGCCCTGAGCCTGATGCGCCACATGATTTTGCCTGCGTCTTCGCTCATTTTGTCCTCGATTTTCTTGAGCATTTACAACTGGCGAACCTTTTTCCTCATCTATTCCAGTGAAGATTACGTCGAGATGGCCAAAGCCAAAGGCCTGAACTCGCGCGATATTGAACGCCGCTACATCCTTCGCCCAACCCTGCCGACCATTATTACCAGTTTTGCCCTTTTGCTGATTGGCCTGTGGGGCGGCGCGATTATTACCGAGACCGTCTTCAACTGGCCTGGCCTGGGACGCACGGTTTTCCGGGCCATTGGTCAGTATGATACGCCTGTGATTGTGGCCTCGACCATTATTTTTGCCTACCTGCTGGCTGTAACGGTTTTCCTGCTTGACTTCATCTATGCCCTGGTGGACCCCAGGGTTAAAGTAGGTGGTAACTAATTATGAAAAATTTTCTAAGATTTTTGAGCGAGATAGTGCAGTACCCCTCTGCGATTGTTGGGGTTACGATTATCACCCTCATGATTGCAATTGGCGTTTATGCAATGGTGAGCATTCCTTACGATGAAGCAGTTCGTTTGTGGCGTGGTGGGGAGGATGTCTGGTATCAGAATCCCAGAAATGCTGCTCCGTCATGGTTCAATTACTTTACCCCAAAGAAACTACCCGAAACAATCCTGATAACCAGTTTCGAGGAAGAAAACCCGGTCTTGCGGAAAGAACTTGCTGAAAAAACAATTCTGCCGCGTGAGGCTGGCGGGGATGAGATTATCCTGACCTATACTTTCGAGTACGATTACGATGAATTTCCCAAGGACCTAATCATCTACTTCCGTTCTCGCTATAACGAAAAATTGCCCTTTGTGGCTGTCCGCTGGTACACCCCCGATGAGCGGGAAATCCGGGTTGCGGATATGAGCATCCAGGCCCGCCAGACCTATCGCATTGTGCAAGACCAGCGCCTGGTGCGTCGCCTTCGCGGCCTTTCTCCTGAAATAGGCCTGTTTGCTGACCCTGAATCTGAGACGCCTGTGCCGCTCAAAGGCACTTATAAAATGGTCATTGAAGGCCTTACCTTCGAGCAGGCATCCAACATTGATGCCGAATTTGTTTTGCACGGCCAATTGCATGGTTGGGCTGGCACCGACCACCTGCGCCGCGACCTGACGGTTGCCTTGTTGTGGGGCATCCCGATTGCGTTGGCTTTCGGCCTGGTGGCCTCGCTGGGCACCGGTGTGGCGACCATGATTATTGCGGCCATAGGCGTCTGGTTTGGCGGCTGGGTGGACGACCTCATCCAGCGCATCACCGAAATTAACCTGGTATTGCCCTTCCTTTCCATCCTGATTATGGTGGGAACCTTCTATTCGCGCAGTATCTGGGTGATTCTCGGGTTTACAATTTTGCTGAGCATCTTTACCGGGGCAATTAAGAGTTATCGCGCCATCTTCATGCAAGTGCGCGAATCGACTTATATTGAGGCGGCCCGCGCCTACGGCGCCAGCGATGGGCGCATTATTTTCCGTTACCTCATCCCGCGCATTATCCCCCTGCTCATCCCCGGCCTGGTGATTGGCATTCCGGCTTTCGTGTTCCTGGAAGCGGCGCTGGCCTTCCTCGGCTTGGGCGACCCCGTCTTGCCAACTTGGGGCAAAATTATCAATGACGCCCAGTTCAATGGCGCATTGTATAACGGCTTTTATTACTGGATTGTCCAGCCTGCCGTGCTTCTGATGCTGACAGGTTTGGCTTTCTCGTCCCTGGGCTTTGCCCTCGACCGCATCTTCAACCCCCGCTTGCGAGGTATGTAATTCATGGCTGAAAAAAACTTACTTACCATCAAAGACCTGGTTTTGTACTTCCGCACGTCGAAGGGCGCTGTCAAAGCGGTAGACAAGGTCAATTTTGAGCTGGGTTTCCGTGAAGCGGTGGTTGTCCTGGGCGAATCTGGCTGCGGCAAAACCTCGCTGGCCAAGGCCTTGCTACGGCTCCTTCCTCGCAATGTTGAAGCCTATAGCGGCTCCATTGTTTTGGATGGGCTGGATACAATGGCTCTGAACGATGAAGAATACCGCCAGCAAATCCGCTGGGTGCGCATGTCGCTGGTGCCGCAAGCGGCGATGAATTCGCTCAACCCGGTTCTGCGGGTTGGCGACCAGGTGGCTGAACCGATGATGGTTCATCATGGCGTGAAGAAAGAAGAAGCGCTCGAGCAGGCCAAAAAGATGTTCCAGCATGTCGGCGTCCCGGCTGACTTCCTGACCCGTTACGCCTTCGAGTTAAGCGGCGGTATGCGCCAGCGAGTGGCGATTGCCATGTCGTTGGTGACGGCTCCCAGCCTGATTGTGCTCGATGAGCCGACCTCTGCCCTGGATGTGTTGACTCAGGCCAACATCTTCAACGTGCTTAAGCGCATCAAGAAGGAACTGGAAATCAGTTTCATCCTCATTACGCACGACATTGCCACTTCGAGCGAACTGGCAGACCGTGTGGCGGTTATGTATGCCGGTCAGATTATCGAATCGAGCGATGCCATGGGTTTCTTTACCGAGCCGCTGCATCCTTATTCGCAAATGCTGATGGCCAGCGTGCCGCGTCTGCGAGGCGACAAGGAGCCGATTTTCATCACCGGCCAGCCCCCCAGCCTGTTGAATCCTCCCACAGGCTGTCGTTTTGCCGACCGCTGTCCGCAGCGATTTGGGAAATGTGACCAGGAACCGCCGGTTTTTGAAAAAGAAGGCCGCCTGGTGAAGTGCTGGTTGTACGAATAGACGGGAACTGAGGAGCAATCGAATGGCTTTGAATGAATTGAATACTGCGGCCCCTGCCGTGCAAGCTGGCGATACCTTGCTTTCTGTGGATGATTTGCATGTCTGGTTCGAACTCAAACGCTGGGGCTTCGGTCATGCCGGTTATGTCCGCGCTGTGGATGGGGTTTCCTTCAAACTAAGGTATGGCGAATCGACCGCGGTGGTTGGCGAGAGCGGCTGCGGCAAGTCCAGCCTGATGAAAACTATCCTGGGGATTAATATCCCCACCAAGGGTGACATCGTTTTCCAGGGACAGCACTTGAGCAAGATGAACCGCCGCGAACTCAAATGGTACCGTTCGCAGGTCGGTTATGTGCAGCAAGACCCCTACGGCGCGTTGGCGCCTTTCATGAACGTGGAGCGCATTCTTGAAGAGCCGCTCATCATTCATGGCGTCAGCAGCAAGACCGAGCGCATGGAGCGCATTTACAAGGTCATGGAAGAAGTTAAAATGACCCCTGCCGATGACTTCCTGCACAAATTCCCGCATATGTTGAGCGGTGGCCAGCAGCAGCGTATCGTTATTGCCCGCGCCATGATTTTGGAACCCAAACTCCTGGTTGCGGATGAACCGGTCTCGATGTTGGACGCCTCGGTGCGCGTCGAAATCCTGCGTTTGTTGCGCAACCTGCAAGAGAAGCACAACCTGGCGGTGATTTATATCACCCATGACCTCTCGACGGTAAGATATTTCTCCGAGCGTATTTTTGTCATGTATGCTGGTAAACTGGTCGAGAGCAGCCGGATTGAGCCGTTGGTGCAGCAGCCGCGCCATCCTTATACCCAGGCCCTGCTTGAAGCCACCTCCGACCCGGATGCCAATAACGCCCTGACCTTCCGCGAACTGCCGCCCGGAGAACCACCCAGCCTGGTTAACCCGCCGGAAGGCTGCCGTTTCCACCCGCGCTGCTCGCAGATTATCAAAGGCCTGTGCGAGGTCGAGGTTCCGCCGAATTTCGAACCGGCCCCCGAGCATCTTGCCGCTTGTTGGTTATATAAATAAAGCGATGTCCCGTTTACGTTACTATCGATTACTGATTATTGGTTTTTTGCTGGTTGTGGCAGGTGTTGTCATCCCCTTCTTGACGATAATGGGGACAATCCCTTCAAACCTGTTCATTTTGTTTGCTTCTTATGCAGGTTCCGTGGTTGGGGTGGCGCTGGCGCTAATCTGGTCGGCTGGCTTTGTCCGCGAACGCCGCGACCATGACAGGTAATTAGCACAACAGGATGATGAGGCTTTCAAGGCTCATCATCCTGTTTTTAATCTAAACTTGCAGCCAAAGCAGGATGGAGACAATTTATGCCTGATGGCAACCAGCCTTTAATTGAAGTCCGTAACCTTAAAACATATTTCTTTACCGAAGACGGGGTTGTCAAAGCCGTCGACGGGGTTGATTTTTACGTCAGGCCCGGTGAAGTGCTTGGACTGGTGGGCGAATCGGGGTGTGGGAAAAGTGTCACCTCCCTTTCGATTATGCGCCTGATTGGCGCGCCGGGCAAAGTCATCGAAGGGGAAATAATTTTTGAGGGCAAAGACCTGCTCAAAACAAGCGAAGAAGAAATGATACAGGTGCGCGGCAACCGGATTTCGATGATTTTCCAGCAGCCGCAAACGGCCTTGAATCCGGTTTTCAAAGTCGGCGACCAGATTGCCGAAGTATTGGAGATTCACCAGGGCATGAACCGCGAAGCGGGACTGGCGCGCGCGATTGAACTGCTCCAGATGGTTGGTATCCCCGAACCTGAACGCCGCGCCCAGGCGTATCCGCACGAATTGTCGGGAGGCATGGCCCAGCGGGTGATGATTGCAATGGGCCTCGCCTGCGTGCCGAAGTTGCTGATTGCCGACGAGCCGACGACGGCCCTCGATGTCACCATCCAGGCCCAGATTTTGGACCTGATGCATAACCTTCGCCAGAATATCGGTACAGCCATCATCCTGATTACGCATGACCTGGGTGTTGTGGCCGAGATGTGCGAGCGCGTGGCCGTCATGTATGCCGGGCAGATTGTCGAAGAGGCTGACGCCAAGACGATTTTTGCCAGGCCCCTGCACCCTTATACCCAGGGATTGATTGGCTCTACACCCGTGCTTGGCAATCTTAAAGACCGCCTGGAGGTCATTCCCGGTTCGGTGCCAAATCTTGTCAACCTGCCGCCGGGATGCCGCTTTGCGCCGCGTTGCCGTGCCCGCGAGGAACATGGCCTGCAAATTTGCACTATCCAGGCTCCTGAACTTGAACAGACTGAAGCGGAACATAAAGTCCGCTGCTGGTTGTATCAGGATGCCGAGGGCCATCGCGCGCCGCTTAATGTTTCCAGCGTGTTCTGATACCGAAGGGAAGAGAGCATGAAAGAACCACAAAATGCACAGGTTGTCGGGGTGAAAGTGGAAGCCAGAGAACTGGTCAAGGTTGAAAACCTGGTTAAATATTTTCCCGTGCGCGCCGGTTTGTTGCAACGGGTTGTTGCTTACGTCCAGGCGGTCGATAAGGTTTCATTCACCGTACGCGAAGGGGAAACCCTCGGCCTGGTAGGCGAATCGGGCTGCGGCAAGACCACTGTCGGGCGTTCGATGCTCAGGCTGGTTGAACCGACTTCGGGGCAGGTTACTTTTGACGGGCAGGATGTGCTCAAATTGAGCGGCGCCAGTCTCAAGCAAATGCGCCGCGATATGCAAATCATCTTCCAGGACCCGTATGCCTCGCTCGACCCGCGCATGCCCATCGGCGAATCGGTTATGGAGGGATTGAACATCCATGGCATTGGCACGTCCCAGGAACGATTCGAGATGATGATTGACACGCTCAAGAAGGTCGGTCTGGAGGATTACCATGCCCGCCGCTATCCGCACGAGTTTTCAGGCGGACAGCGCCAGCGCATCGGCATTGCCCGCGCCCTGGCTTTGCGTCCAAAATTCATCGTCTGTGACGAGCCGGTTTCGGCGCTGGATGTTTCCATCCAGTCGCAGGTCTTGAACATCCTGAAAGATTTGCAGGGCGAGTTTGGCCTGACCTATCTCTTTATCGCCCACAACTTGAGCGTGGTTGAGCATATTTCAGACCGCGTGGCAGTGATGTATCTGGGAAAAATGGTCGAACTAACCGGGCGGGACGAACTGTTTGCCAACCCGTTACATCCTTACACCAAGGCCCTCATGTCGGCGATTCCAATCCCTGACCCGACCATTAAACGCGAGCGCATCATTCTTAAGGGTGATGTACCCAGCCCGCTCAACCCGCCAAAGGGCTGCCGCTTTCACCCGCGCTGCCCCGTTGTGAAGGATATTTGCTCCCAACAGGAACCTGTTTTTAAAGAAGTTTCTTCCGGCCACTGGGCTGCCTGCTGGCTCTATGATTAGGTAAACGCCCTCGTTTTTCGGAGCGGGGGCGTTTTTGATTTATAATTATCTCATCTCTCTGATTTTAGGTGGCTTTTATGGCAAATCGCATCTTAATTGTGGATGACCAGCGCGACATTAGCCGTTTGTTGCGTTCTGCGCTGGAAACAATCGAACAAGGCTTGGATGTCAGCGAAGCGCCCTCGGGTGAGGAGGCCCTGCTCGAGGCCAGCCGTGTTCCGGTTGATTTGCTGGTGGTGGATTATCGCCTGCCGGGCATGAGCGGCGTCGAACTGATTGGAAAAATGCGCGCGCGTTATCCTGAAATGAAATTTATCGTCATTTCGGGCATGACCGAGACAAAAGCCCAGGAAGAGATTGAAAAATCAGGCGCGTATGCTTTCTTTGTCAAGCCGATTCCGATGGCCGATTTTCTTGGAACAGTCGAAGCCTGCCTGGGGCTTGCGCGCACCGTATTGCAGGAACCAAAAGAGCAAAAGCCGGAGGAAAAAGACACCCTTGTCGATTTGCTGGTTGGCCTGCGCAAGGAACTTTCAGCCGAATCGGTTTTCCTGCTCAATGGCATGGGGTATGTCGAGGCTGAGACTGGCGAAATCCTCAATGCTGATAAGCGCGCTTCGCTAATTTCATCCCTCATGGGTATGCACAACGCCGCTCAAAAAGTTGCCAGCCTGTTGGGCAAAAACAAACTGCACCTGCACGTCTTCGATGGGGACGTAACCGACCTGGTCTTTCTTCCCGTTGGCACATCGCATGTCCTGTGGGCCAGCGGACGCGGCCTGGGTGATTTGGGTTCGATTTCGGCTACTCTCGATGTTTTGAACGCCAGCAAGGCCAAAGTGCTCGAAATCCTTGAGCAACTCGAGGTGGAAGAAGCCCCCGTAGAAGAAGAGGCTGCGCCGGGCGGCACACCGGCTTACATGGAATCTGTCACCATTCCGATAGAGTTTGATGAACTCTTGAAGAAGAGCGCAGATGTCAAAGTCGATGCCAATGCCTTCTGGGACCAGGCCATCGAACAAGGTCCGCAATATACCGAGCCGGATAAACTCACCTACGAACAGGCCGCCCAGTTGGGCCTCGCGCCGAAAAAAGACGAAGAGAAAAAATAAGGTTGGGGTAGTTGCGCGCTCTAACGCCTTATGATACAATACTGCCCGCTCAACTCTGGGGCGTGGTGCAATGGCAGCACACCGGCCTTTGGAGCCGTGGATCTTGGTTCGAATCCAGGCGCCCCAGCCTCGCTTGAAATGCAGAATGCAGAATGTGGAATGAAAAATTCTGCATTCTGCATTCTGCATTAACTCACAACGGAGTTTCTATGACAACAATTACTCCTGTCATCCTTGCCGCCGGGCAGGGAACGCGCATGAAATCGAAACTGCCCAAAATGCTGCACAAAATTTGCGGCCAGCCGATGGTCTTTTATGCTCTCGATGCCGCCCGCGCCGCCAGCACCGACACGCCGGTCATGGTGGTTGGGCATGGTGCCGAAGCGGTGCGGGCCGCAGTGGGCGAAGCGGCTCGTTTTGTCGTGCAGGAAGAGCAGCTTGGCACGGGCCACGCTGTCATGCAGGCCGAAAGCCTCCTGGGCGGCCAGGACGGCCTTGTGCTGGTTACCTACGGCGATATGCCCCTCCTGCGCGCAGAAACCGTCCAGCGGCTTGTGGAAGCCCAGCAGGCCAACCCTGGCCCGCTTACCCTGCTGACCGTCATCGCCGAAGACCCGCGCGGGTTTGGGCGGATTGTTCGTAATGCAGACGGAACCGTCAAAGCGATTGTGGAGGAAGCCCAGGCCGATACCTCCCAATTGGCGATTAAGGAACTCAACGTGGGCGCATATTGCTTCCGTTCCGAGTGGCTTTGGACGGCCCTCAAGCGTATTCCGCTTTCGCCCAAGGGAGAGTATTACCTTACCGACACGGTTGCCCTGGCTGTCGAGGAAAACCTGCCCGTGCAGGCTATCGTCATGGACGACATGGTCGAGACGATTGGCGTCAACAGCCGCGTCCACCTGGCAGAGGCCGAAGCTGCCATGAGGAAACGCATCAACACCGCGCACATGCTCAACGGCGTAACCATCATCCAGCCTGAGACAACCTATATCGAAGCGGGAGTCAGGATTGGGGCCGATACGGTCCTGTGGCCGAATACCTACCTGCACGGCAAAACCTCCATCGGCGAAGACTGTACCATCGGGCCGAACACCATCATCCGAAACACGAAGATTGGTGACCGCTGCAAGGTGCTGATGGCCGACCTGGAGAGCGCGGTGCTCGAAAACGATGTCGATATGGGGCCGTTTGCGCGCCTGCGCAAGGGGGCGCATTTGGGCAACCACGTTCACATGGGTAATTTTGGCGAGGTCAAGGACTCGCACCTGGCCGAAGGCGTCAAGATGGGGCATTTCTCGTATATCGGCAATGCCGAAATTGGCGCGAATACCAACATCGGCGCCGGGACGATTACCTGCAACTACGATGGCGCGAAAAAGCACCCGACCACGATTGGCGAGGACGTGTTCATCGGCTCGGATACCATGCTGGTTGCCCCGCTGACGATTGGCGCGGGCGCGCGCACCGGGGCCGGGGCGGTGGTGACCAAGAACGTGCCGGAGGATACGCTGGTGGTGGGTATGCCGGCGCGGGCCATACGGAAACTGGAACGAAAAAAATGACCAACGATGAGCGTCAATATTTGATTGATTTTGCCAACGAAGCCCGCAAACGCGCCTATGTGCCGTACTCCAATTATCCGGTTGGCGCGGCGCTGCGCACCAAAAGCGGGCGCATTTATACCGGCGTCAACGTCGAGAGCGCGGCTTACCCGACGACGATGTGCGCCGAGCGGGTGGCGGTTTTCAAGGCGGTTTCGGAAGGGGAGCGTGAGTTCGAGGTGCTGGCCCTTGTGACCGACAATGGCGGCTCTCCCTGCGGCGGCTGCCGCCAGGTGCTGGCCGAGTTTGGCCTCGATACGGTTGTCTTGATGGCCGACGGGCAGGGACGACTGGTGCTTGAAACGACGGTCGCCAAGTTGCTGCCCGAAGCCTTTACGCCCGCCCATTTGCCAAGGAAGGCGGGATAGTCGAGATTCGGAAGTCGATATTTGGTACTTGCCCTTCGAATATCGAACAACCAGTATCGACTATCGAGATTCGAACCCATGAACATCCCCCGTTCTTTCCGCGCCGAAGCCGTTGTCTTGCGCCACGCCGATTGGGGCGAGGCTGACCGTATTTTGACGCTTTACACCCGCGAGCAGGGAAAAATTCGCGCAGTGGCCAAGGGGGCGCGTAAGATGCGCTCGCGCAAGGCCGGGCACCTGGAGCCGTTTACGCGCATCACCGTCCAACTGGCAAGCGCCCGCGACCTTCCGATAATCACCCAGGTCGAGACGCTGGATGCCTACCTGCCCCTGCGCGAGGATTTGCTCTTGATGGGGTATGCTTCTTATGCGGTGGAGTTGCTCGACCGTTTCACGTATGATGGCGAGAGCGGCAGCCCGGTTATTTTTCGTTTGTTGACCGAGACGCTGGCGCGCCTGGCCGGGCAGACCGCGCCCTGGCTGGCCCTGCGCTACTATGAGATGCGCCTGCTCGATAGCCTGGGGTTTCGTCCGCAGTTGTTCGTGTGCAGCAATTGCGGACGCGATATTTTGCCCGAAGACCAGTTTTTCTCGCCTTCGGCGGGCGGGGTCATTTGTCCGCGCTGCGGGGCCGGGCTGCCGGGATTGTGGCAAATCAGCATGGGGTCGCTCAAATACCTGCGCCACTTCCAGCGCAGCAGTTTTAAAGACGCCTCCCGCGCCAGGCCGACGGCGGGGGAGGAAAAGGAAGTCGAAACCTTGATGCAGGCGTATTTCACTTACCTGCTTGAAAGAAGCCTGAATACCCCCGGATTTTTGAAAAGCGTCAATCGCGGGCCGAAATAGCAACCTCGGCCCGCTTTTTTAGTCGATGCTCCCGACCAGCCCCAACTCGGGGGCGATGCGGCGCATGGCGGCGATGATGTTGCCGACATGTTCGCCCCACAGGTCGACGCCAAACTCTTCGGCGGCTTTTTCCATCTCGCCCCTGTGTGTTCCGGCGGCGAAAGCCTTGTCCTTCCACTTTTTCTTGACCGCGGATGGTTCCAGGTCGAGGATGGAGCGCGATGGGCGCACCAGCGCGACGGCTGTAATTAGCCCGGTGATTTCGTCGCAGGCGGTCAGGGCCTTTTCCATCAGGCTTTCGCGCGGGATTCCGGTATTGTCGCCGTGACTGAGGATGGCGCGCACGATGACCTCGTCCACGCCGCGCTGGCGCAGGATGGGCGCGCCTTCAGCCGGGTGCTGCTCGGCGGTGGGGTGAATTTCCCAGTCGAAATCGTGCAGCAGGCCGGTCAGCCCCCACAGTTCGACATCCTGGCCGTATTTTTCGGCGTAGAAGCGCATGGCGGCCTCGACGCACAGCATGTGCTTGACCAGGTTTTCGTTTTTGATATATTCACGCACAAGGGCAAGGGCTTCTTCGCGGGTCATTCCTGTTTCAATCGCTCCAATCTTGTTTTCAATTCGGATTGAATTTGTTGATATTCTTTTTGGTTGCAGCGGTTTTCGAGTTCGTAGGGGTCGTTAACCAGGTCGTATAGTTCGCACTCGCCGGTCTCATATTCGACATATTTCCAGTCATGGGTGCGAACGGCATAGAACTGGGGGATTAATTTGCCAACCCCTTCGATAGCGGGCCAGTGCTCGATGAGCAATTCATCCCGCCAGGGCTGGGATGAATTTTCGAGCAACGGCACCAGGCTGCGGCCATTGACGCGTTCAGGCAGCCCAGAATATTGGGCTAGTTGCAGGAAGGTGGGCACTAGGTCAATATTGGCTACCAGGTTCAAATCGGTGCGTGGCGCATACCGCCCTGGCGCATAGACGATGAATGGAACGCGGGAGCACTCGTCGTACGGACAGTTTTTGTCAACTCCAAAGCCGTGTTCGCCGATGGTCATACCGTTGTCAGAGAGATAGACCAGGATGGTGTGTTCTTCCAGCCCTGTCTGGCGCAGAATGTTCAATATTGATGCGATTCCGTCATCCACGGAGAGCATCGAGCGCAAGATTTGCAGGTCGGCGGTATCGAGTACCTCAGGCGGAGTTTGAACCAGGTTTTGGACATAGACCGGCTTGTCGCGCAGGTCTTCTTCGTTGAAATTAGGTGGACGGTGGGGAGTCCACTCCCAGCCGCTGCCTGCGCGGAAGGTCTCGCGATGTCGCGGGGCGGCCACATACGGTGAATGCGGATTGTAGTACCCGAGAAACAGCAGGAAAGGCTCATCTTTGGTTCGGGAGATAAATTCGAGGCCGTGTCGGGTGATGACATCGGTGCTGTAATTGGCCTGGCTGCGGGGGTATTCGACCTCCTGTCCGTTTTCTGAGAGGGTAAAGTCAAAGAAATAGCCGAACCCGTCGGGTTTGCGGCCCAGCAGCACTCGCCAGTCGTCCCAGCCGGGCGGCACATATCCGTAGGGCTGCAAATCATTATAACCGTTGAGGTATTTGCCATAATAGGCGGTGCGGTATCCGGATTCCTGCATCCAGGTACCGAGTGTGGCGCTATCTTTGAATTTGAGTGCGCTGCCCATCGGCCATTCGTTGGTGTAGACCTCGTGATTGTGGGTATATTCCCCGCTCAGGATGCTGGCGCGACTGGGACAGCACAGTGGCGTGGTTACAAATCCGCGCTCGAAGTTGACGCTGTTGGGCAACAATTCGCTGCTTAGCACGGGCATGTATTGCAAGGTATGGTAGGGCTGGTCATCTGTCAGGATGATGATTATGTTGGGACGCGCATCTTCCAGGCGCTTTGGGGATGCGGATTCCTGAATGTCCAGGTTGAAAACAGTTGGCGTTTGGGTCGGCGCTGGGGTGTGATTTGCGCGCGGAGTCGGGGTTGCGCTGCATCCGGCCAGGGGTGTGAATCCACCCAGGATAAGTGTAAAGGCGAGCAGGCCGAGAATCCACTTCTTAATCATAAATCGTCTCGCGGCGGGTCTGTTCTTCAGGCAGCGTGGAATCGGCGTTGAAGATTGGCTCCGGCTCGCCCAGGATGGGCAGCGGGCGGGTGATGTGAACGTCTATCAGGGCAGTGACGGTGGCGGCCAGTTCGCGGGCGTTCCAGAAGAGCAGCGAGATGCGCCGGTAATTGAAGTTTTCGGCGACCACGCCAACCGCATCGACGCCGAGGTTGCTGCACAGGTACAGGGCGCGCGGCATGTGAAAGTCTTGTGTTACGAGGATGGCCTGCTCGAGGCCGAAGATTTCGCGGGCGCGGTAGCAGGTGTCGTAGGTGCGCCGCCCGGCGTAGTCGAGCACAATGGCCTCGTCGGGGATGCCCAGGCTGAGGGCATACTCGCGCATGGCGGCGGGTTCGTTGTATTCCACGGTGCTGTTATCACCGCTCATCAGCAGTGTGGAGACTTTGCCCGCAAAGTAGAGTTCGGCTGCGGTGCGGACGCGGTCGCGCAGGACGGCGGAGGCGGTTCCGCTGCGGGTCAGACCGGCCCCGAAAACGATGGCCACGCTGCGGGTGGGAACGTCCTCCGCGCTATAGGTGCGCGTCCAGCCCACCAGCCCGGTCAGCAGCCGCGAAAGGGTCACAATCCCGACTCCGCCGAGCATCAGGTACCAGATGACTTTTTTGAGATTTTGGAATTGTTTTTTGAACATGGGCGCGATTGTACCAAAAAAAGCGCCGGGTTTTCCCGGCGCTGATGAAGTTCTAACAGGATGCGAAGAACTATTTATACCACTCGCTCTCGCATTTCAGAACTAATGTAATCCATCAATGAAACGACCACGGCGATAGCCAACATTTGTGCTGCGGCGGCGCGGTAGTTGAGCAGGTTGATGTTTTGTTGCAACAGGAAGCCAATACCACCGCCACCGACAAAGCCGATGATGGTGGACATGCGCACATTGATATCCCAGCGATACATGGTGTATGAGATGTAAGGCGGAACAATCTGCGGGATGACGGCATAGATGATGGTTTGCAGGCGATTGGCGCCGGTCGCTTCGATGGCTTCAAGCGGGCCTGCGGCGATGCTTTCAACCTGCTCTGAGTAGAGTTTGGCTAGGCTGACAATCGTATGCAAACCCAGAGCCAGGACGCCGGCAAAAGGCCCGATACCCACCGCGATGACGAAAACGATTGCCATTACCAGGGCTTCGATTGAGCGCAGACCGTTAAGCAGGGTGCGGGTGACGGTATAAATCACCATGCCAACCGGCAGCGTATCTTTGGCTTTGGTCAACATCGCCAGCAGCAGACCAAGTCCGGCACCGATTCCACCGGGAATATAGTAGGTGTATTCTGGGCGTCCAATCTGGTAGAGCCATTCTATCAGTGCGCCAAACAGGAGAAAAATGGTTGCACCTGCGGCAGCGGCCAGAACCAGGTTCAGAACTTTTAGGGTTGCCCCGGTTAGTTTTTCTGAGATGCGCTGTCCGAGTCGGCCCAGGAAGCTGCTCAGGGTGAAACCGGCGGCAAGTGCGCCTAAGCTGGGAACCAACAATTTCAGAATGTCACTTAATTGGTATAAGAAGTTCCCCATAAACCCAATTGAGCCGAGTGATTGATCGGCGAGCCTGCCCAGGATAGAAGTTAGCCCCGAAAGGTGGAAGAGCCAGAAGAAGCTTGCAATGGTTGCCAGTGACAGAACCAGCATGCGCGCCATGCGCAGGCCAAGCGGCGGGACAGTCAATTCTTCGGGAGGCATGGCCCAGCGAGTGGCAAACCATATCCCCACCGGAACGAGGCTAACGACGGCGATGTTAGTGATGAGATTGCCGGTTAATGGCGCGGCGATTTTACTAATCCAATCGACAACATAGAAACCGGTCATCATACCAACCGGCAAGCCCAGGGTCGAGAGCGAGACGCTGGTTAGCGGACTTCGTACTGGTTTCATCAGGTTGCGTGCCGCAATGAAGCTGAGCGGGATGGCCAGCAGTGTGCCAACGGTCGTGGCTAGCAGCGCCAGAAAAACGGTTTCGATGATTTTGTCCCAGGTTTCATGGGCAGTGCGGGTAAAGCGAGGCAGGCCAACGTTTTCGCGCAGTGTGGCGCGAACATACTGGACTTCTTCGCTGGGGCGTTTGGGTACTTCGAATTGCAGGCTAAAGTAGCCGCTGCCATCGGTGGTAACGGTATCGCGTCCAATACTGACCAGGTTGGTCGGGTCGCTGCCCGGTACAAAACGTACAGGCCCGGAAACATTGGCGGCGAAATTGAAGCCCTCAACTGTTACAATCTCGCCTGGCTCGGCGCAGGTTGGTGAGACTGTAATATACGCATTGGATGTGTCAAGTTCGGGCTCAATAGGCGTACCCTCAGGCGGACAGGTAACATAAAATGGAAAATTGACCACTTGTTCTGCCTGTTCATATTCAAAAATTTCTGGCTGTGCCAGTGCGCGCATCACGCGAACCAGGCTGTTTTGGCGCCTTTCGCTTTGTAATTCTTCAAGGTTGACGTTGGTAATTTCAAAACCATAGGCATAAACAACCATAATCACCAAAACACCCAGGCCAAGTTGCAACGATTTCCAGATGGATTTTTTCTTTTCCATAACCAGCCTCACCCGACGCGCTCGGCGTCACGCCCGTAAATTTCTTTAAATTTTTTGTCGTCGATATCTTGCGGCAAGCCCTCAAAGACCAGTTCACCTTCATTTAGGGCTACCACCCTGTCAGCATACCGATGCACCAGGTCAAGGAAATGTAGGCTGCACAAAACCGTAACACCATCATTTTTGTTGATTTCTTCGAGGTGTTTCATAATACTGTGTGCCAATACCGGGTCAAGGCTGGCAACCGGCTCGTCAGCCAGGATGATTTCAGGGTCTTGCATCAATGCGCGGGCAATACCCACACGCTGCTGCTGCCCGCCGCTCAGTTCATCGGCGCGATGATTGGCTTTGTCAGCAATGCCGACGCGTTCCAATTGTTTCATGGCTTTTTTTACATCGTTGCCCGGGAAGCGGTTGAGCAAACTCCAGGCCGGGTTGACATACCCCAGCCGCCCGGCAAGCACATTTGTCAAAACTGGCGAGCGATGCACCAGGTTGAAATGTTGGAAGACCATGCCAATTTTGCGCCGAATGCGGCGCATTTCATCTGGGGTGGCGGCGGTAATATCTTCCCCATTCCAGAAAATTTTACCGTCGGTGGGCTCGATCAGGCGATTGATGCAGCGTAAAAGGGTCGATTTCCCCGAACCGCTCAATCCAATGACGGCCAAAAATTGTCCTTTTGGAACATCAAAGGTGACGTTGTGCAACGCTTGTACGCCGCCATCATATATTTTGGTCAGGTTTTTTATCTGGAGCATATCTCTTTTCGCTTTCGCAAATGGAGTAAGTGGACTTGTCTGCCAATTTTAATATAAAATAAGCCAGTTCACAGTACTGGGAACTGGCTTATGAAATTAGGTTGTATCTGGCGCGAGAATAAAAGATAAATGCCATTGTGTTTATTTAGAATATTAGAACATATCGGGCAGGGATTTCCCTGCCCGATATGCATTTCGTGCAAAAGTGTTCGATTAGTCGAGCGTCTCAAGGGTCACGCCGGCTTCAGCCACCATCAGGCGGATGAAGTCATATTCCGCATCGGTCGCAACAACCAAGCCCGACCAGCCGTAGAAGTCTTCGCTACCCAATGACTGGCCCCAGGCCTCGGTCTCAGCAAAGGCTATCAGGGCTTCTTCAATTTGGGCGCGCAGTTCAGCCGGGAATTCGGGGCCGAAGGACAGGGTGTCATTCGGGATGTCGGGAGAGAGCTGCAGGATGCGAACTTTTTGGACGACATCAGGGAACTCTTCGCGGATGTTGGCGCGGGCATCGAGGATGCGGTAGCCGTCGCAGAGCAACTGGCTGCCGTCGTCGTTCAGGGCGCAGGTGTTAACGTCAACCGGAACTTCGGGGTCCATGCCAACAGCCCAGCGGTCGGCACCTTCAGGTGCGGCCCAGGCGCTGTAGAAAGCGGTACCGAAATCGGCTTCGCCGTTATAGACAGCGCGCACCGATTGCGGGTGACCACCCGCGGCGATGGTTTCACCGGGAGTGACGCCAGCTTCTTTCAGCATGACCGAAGGAACCAGGAAACCGGAGGTGGAACCAGCATCGGGGTAGGCCCATTTCTTTCCTTCCAAGTCTTCGATGCTCTGGATGTCACTGTCGCGGGCAACCACAATCATGGTCCAATACACGCCCCAACCACGGCGCTCAGCTTTGAAGGCAACATCCACACCGCATAGGTCGTTCGCGAGAACATAACCGAAGGCGGGGATGAAGGCCATTGTGTCTTCGGGAGAAGCGCACATTTCTTCGATGGTGGCGGCATACGAAGTCGGAATGCTGACTTCGAAGGTCAGGCCAGTGGCTTCGTTGAGCGCCTTGGCCATCACATCACCACCGGTGACGATAACGTTGGCTTCCACCGAGGGGACGAACAGCACCTTGATAGGCCGTTCTGGCGAACCAATTTCAGGCCCGGCAGGTTCTTCGGTCGGAGCCGCAGGCTCTTCGGTCGGTTCCGGCGCGGCCGGTTCTTCAACCGGGGCAGCGGGTTCTTCGGTCGCCGGGACTTCGGCGGGGCCGCAGGCCGAAAGCACGAAGGCGAAAACGGCCAGAAGGGCAAACAACACATACAACGAGCGTTTCATTTTTTCTTCTCCTCATAGAAGAATATGGTTTTGCCTGCTAGCGCAGGCTTGCAGTTTTGATAATAATCTCATTTTGCGCATCCTGCAAGGTCAATATGTTTTAATATGATTAAGAAACGGTAAAGGTTGCCCGGCCGCGGGCGGAAAGTTTGTATAATAAAAACATGAACAAAACATCGGTTGTATTTTTCCTTGTCTTTGTGGTTGTGCTTGTCGGCGCAGCCTACTACCTGGTCACATCCATCCAGCAGAGCGCTGAAAGCGCAATCGGCGGGGCTGTGGCCCCTTTCCAGCAGAGCAATGCCGCCCTGCAGACCCAGGTCTCGAACCTGATGAATCCCACCCCGACCATCATCCCCGACCCTGTCACCTACATCCAGGAAGTGCGCGCATTGGCGCGGCTGGAGACCATCCAGTACAGCGTCGAGAAGGTGATTACGGCAGAAATCGGCCAGGGTAGTTTCGGCTTCCTGTTTGGCGACAAGCTGCTCTTTGTGGCGCACGGGATAGTGATTGCTGGCATTGATATGGAGAAAATCCAGCCCGGCGATATGCAGCTGGTCAATGGCGTACTCCAGGTGCGCTTGCCCCCGGCTGAAGTATTTGTGGCCACGCTCAACAACGAGAAGTCATATGTCTATGACCGCAGTACCGGAATCCTGACCAAGAGCGTACAAGACCTCGAAACCCTGGCGCGCCAGGCGGCGGAACGCGAAATCCTGATGGCCGCCCAGGAAGACGGCATCCTGCTGCAAGCCCAGCGCAACGCTGAACTCTTCCTGTACAAGTTCTTCCAGGCGCTTGGATATAAGGATGTAAGGTTTATCCAGTAAAGAATACGACAAGAATCGAAAAGCATGGGAGCGGTTGTTGGCTCCCATGCTTTTTTGTTGACTATATTTTTATGGCCTGATTTCCAGGGTTTGCGTTACACAGGTTCCGCGCAGATTTTGCTCGGTGCATAACATGATGACCGCATTCAGGCGGTTGTTGCGCGGGTCTTTATTGAACGTGGGGCTTTGGACATGTGCGCTCTTGCCGGGTGTCAGCGGCGCAACGTTGATGGCTACAATACAGCCCTCGGTTAAATCGAAGGCATTCAGGCTTTGCTCCCTTACTTCCTGGGTTTTTGTATCGGTTACTTTGACGTAAGCGGAACGGAAATTGACATCCCCGGTATTGGTGATGCTAAACCGGACGAAATATCCGCCTTTGCAAATATCGAAGTTTTTGAAGGCCACCGTGAAGCCCGGCGCCTTGGTGGGCGAAGGAAGGGGGGTGAATTGCGGCAGCGCGGATGTGTCGCCCGCGACAGTCGCATTTTGGGCCAGCAGCCAGCAGCCTTCTTCCGGGTTTTCCGGGTTACGGATATACCAGTAATACCCGGCCCCAAGGTCCTGGGCGATGATTTCGACCATGGTCCCGGCGGCAATGACAGCCACAAGCCCATAATTCCCGGCCGGCCCGGTGCGGCAATTGGTTTCACGGAACACCTCCGCTACCGGGATTTGAACCGTCTGCGTGGCGGATGGTTCCGGGGTCGCCGTTTCGGTGGGTGTCAGGCTGGGGGTCGGCGTGTCGCTGGGCGCGGGTGTGTCTGTCGGCGGCGACGTCTCCGAAGGCGGGATGGGGGTGGCTTGCTCCGGGGTTGGCTCAGGCGTACTGGCTGAAGGCATATTACAGGCCAGCAAGCCGAAACATAGAAACAGGAACAGGCTGAAATGAAGGGTGCGCTTGAGCATCATTTTGCCTCCGCGGTTGAGTAGGATACCATATACAATATCATACAACGATTTGTGGGCAATTGAAAATAAAAAAAACGGGAGCAGCCTGTAAAAGACTGCTCCCGTTGGCATTGCGCTAATCTCCCGCGATGCTTTCCGGCAAATCTGCCGGGGCGTCTGTGTCTGGAAGTTGCGGCAGCGGCGTTTCTTCGACCAGGAGTTTGCCTGTTTCGGCAAAGCGCCCGTGCACGAAGCCCGTTCCGGCAGGGATGAGTTTACCGATAATCACGTTCTCTTTCAGGCCAAAGAGCGGGTCGGTGGTCGAGGCAATTGCCGCCCCGGCCAGCACCTTGATGGTATGCTGGAAGGACGAGGCCGAAAGGAACGAGTCGGTCGAAAGGGATGCCTTGGTGACGCCGAGCAGGATTTCGGCATAGCGCGCAGGTTGTTTGCCTTCGGCCAGCAGTTGCTCGTTGATTTTCTTGATGTCGAGATTATCGACGATGTCGCCAGGCAGGAATTTCGAGTCGCCGGGGCGGGTGATTTGCACCTTGCTCAACATCTTGCGGATGATGACCTCGAAGTGCTTATCGTGAATGTTCTGACCCTGCGAGCGATACACCTTCTGGACTTCGGTCATCAGGTACATCTGGCAGGCGTCGCGGCCCTGCAGTTTCAGGATGCGGTGCGGGTTGAGCGAACCTTCGGTCAGCGGCTGTCCGGCGGTAACGCGGTCGCCGTCCTTGACCAGCAGGCGCAGGGTGGTCGGCACTTCGTTTTCGTATTCTTCGCGGTGCTCGTAAGAGACAATCACCTGGCGGCCTTCGATGCGCACCCGTCCGCCGTGCTGGGCGGTGATGGTGGCTTCGCCCAGGGTGGCCAGGCTGTCGCCGCTCTTGACCTCGTCTTCTTCTTTGGCCACGATTTCCCACTCTTCGGGGATGTCGTAGTTGTCCGAAACCATCTCGGCGTGTTCGATACGCACCAGGCGCAGGTCGGAGTACTTTTCAGACTGGATGATACGTACCACACCGTCGATTTCGGAGATGACCGCTTCGCCCTTGGGGGTCTTGCGGGCTTCGAAGAGTTCTTCCACGCGGGGCAGACCGGTGGTGATGTCGCCGCCGGCGGCCACACCGCCGGTGTGGAAGGTGCGCAGGGTCAACTGCGTGCCCGGTTCGCCGATGGACTGGGCGGCGACGATACCGACCGCCGAACCCATTTCGACCAGCGTGCCGCGGCCCATATCCAGGCCGTAGCAGTGGGCGCAGATGCCGTGAGTCAGTTGGCAGGTCATTGGCGAGCGGACTTTGACTTCCGCAACGCCAGCGGCGCCGACTTTGCGCGCCTGTTCGTGGCCGATGATTTCATGGGTATCGACCAGGATTTCGCCCGTTGCCGGGTCGACTATCGGGGCGGCGGCCATGCGGCCATAGATGCGGCTGCTCAGCGATTGCCCGGCCACGTCGTCGGCTTTGCGAATCCAGATGCCTTCCTCGGTGCCGCAGTTGATTTCGTTGATGATGATGTCCTGGGCAATGTCAACCAGGCGGCGGGTCAGGTAACCGGCGTCTGCGGTACGCAGGGCGGTATCGGCCAGACCCTTGCGCGCGCCGTGGGTCGAGATGAAGTATTCCAGCGCGGTCAGGCCTTCGCGGAAGTTGGAGCGGATGGGCAGCGGGATGATGCGCCCGGAGGGGTCGGCCATCAGGCCGCGCATACCGGCCAACTGCGAGATTGGGCCGAAACCGCCCTTGGTCGCGCCTGAGTTAGCCATCGTCGAAAGGTTGCCGTTCGGGTCCATGTTGGCTTTGACGGCTTTGGCGACGTCGGTGGTGGTGCGCTGCCAGACCTGGATGATGCGCTCATTCTGCTCTTGTTCGGTCAACAGGCCGCGGCGGAAGTCGCGCTGAACCAGTTCCACTTCCTTGAGTGATTCGGCGATAATTTCCGGCTTCGAGGACGGAACGCTGATATCCGAAATGGCAATCGTGGTGCCCGAGCGCATGGCATATTCGAAGCCCAGGCGCTTGACTTCGTCGGCGGTGCGGGTGGTTTCTTCCTGGCCGCAGATTTCATAGACATCCGCAATCAGGTCTTTCACGCCGCCTTTTTCGAGCAGTTCGTTGACGAAGCGCACTTTTTCGGGCAGGATGTCGTTGAAAATCACCCGGCCAACGGTGGTATCGATGAGGCGCGTGACCGGCTCTTCGAGTCGGGTTCCGTCTTCAGCATAGTAGGTTTCAAAGCGCAGTTTGATTTTTGTGTGGATTTCGACCTGCTTCAACTGGTAGGCCATCAACACTTCGCTGATTTCGCCGAAGATGCGGCCATCGCCCAGGTGCGGACGCTCGTCGTACATGGTCAGGTAATAAACGCCCAGAACCATATCTTTGGAAGGCGAGATAATCGGTTCGCCGTCGGCGGGTTTGAGCAGGTTTTTCGAGGCCAGCATCAGGCGGCGGGCTTCCTGAACCGCTTTTTGCGAAAGCGGAACGTGAACCGCCATTTGGTCGCCGTCGAAGTCGGCGTTGAAGGCCGGGCAGACCAGCGGGTGCAGTTGGATGGCTGAACCTTCAATCAGTAGCGGCTCGAAGGCCTGGATACCGAGGCGGTGCAGGGTTGGGGCGCGGTTGAGCATCACCGGGCGCTGCTTGATGACTTCCTCGAGCACTTCCCAGACCTCGGGGCGGTTGCGCTCGATGAGGCGGCGCGCGCCCTTGACGTTGGCTGCATAGTTATGTTGAACCAGCCCGGCAATCACGAAGGGGCGGAAGAGTTCCAGCGCCATAGACTTGGGCAGGCCGCACTGGTACAGTTTCAACTGTGCGCCGACCACGATGACCGAGCGGCCAGAGTAGTCTACGCGCTTACCAAGCAGGTTGCGGCGGAAGCGGCCTTTCTTACCCTTGAGCATGTCGCTCAACGATTTGAGTTCGCGGCGTCCGCGGCGGCTGAGGGCCTTGCCGCGCTGGCTGTTGTCAATCAGGCTGTCGACCGCTTCCTGCAACATGCGCTTCTCGTTGCGGACGATGACATCCGGCGCGCCCAGTTCGAGCAGGCGCTTGAGGCGGTTGTTGCGGTTGATGACGCGGCGATACAGGTCGTTCAGGTCAGATGTGGCGAAGCGGCCGCCGTCCAACTGCACCATCGGGCGCAGGTCGGGCGGGATGACCGGCAGGATGGTCATCACCATCCACTCGGGCCGGTTGCCGGAGCGGCGGAAGGCTTCCACAACCTTCAATCGGGTGGTGGCTTTCTTGCGCTTCTGCTTCGATTTCGTGGTGCGGACCTCTTTCCACAGTTCTTCAGAGAGTTTGTCGAGGTCGAGGCGCTTCATAATGTCGTAGAAAGCCTCGGCGCCCATGTCGGCGCGGAAGACCTGGCCCCAGCGCGATTTCAACTCACGGTAGCGGGTTTCGCTCAGGAAGGTGAACGGGCGCAGTTCCATCAACTCTTCGCGGGTGCGGGTGTTCTGTCCCTGGCTGGCGCTGGATTGGTCTTCCAACTGGTTGCGCAGGTTTTCCATGGTGTCTGCGGCTTCGGCCTTGACCTGCTCGATTTCGAGTTTAATGTGCTCGATTTCGCGGGCTTTCTGGTCTTTGAGTTCGTTCTCGAGCGATTCAAGGCGTTCTTTGACGTTTTTCTGTACCTTGCTGATGTGGCCGGAGGCAATCACCTCGCCGGCGGCCACAATTTGCTCGCCGGTAGCCTGGAAAACGATTGCTTTCGCGGCGGCTGCGCCCATCTGCTCTTGCAGTTCGGCTTCGAGGCGCTGGCCTTCCTGGATGACAGGCTCGATTTGCGAAGCAATCTGCTCATCGTAGGAGCGCTCGATGTCACTCTTGCGCTGGTTCAGTTCGGCAACCTGCTGGTCGCGGTTGATTTTGACTTCGGCAATTTTGGCGTTGATGGCGCCAGCCTGTTCGCGTTCCGACACCGAGATTTCGTCTTCGAGGCGTTTCAGGGCCTTGGTGCGGGCATCCTCGTCTACATAAGTGACAATATATTGGGCGAAATACAGCACCCGGTCGAGGTTGCGGCGCGAAATATCGAGCAACAGGCCCAGGTAAGAAGGAATGCGCCGTGTGTACCAGATGTGGGCAATCGGGGTTGCCAGCGCAATGTGTCCCATGCGCTCGCGGCGGACAGCCGCGCGGGTGACTTCGACTCCGCACTTGTCGCAGACAATGCCTTTGTAGCGCGGGTTTTTGTATTTACCGCAATAGCATTGCCAGTCGCGGGTAGGCCCAAAAATGGCCTCGCAAAAAAGACCATCCTTTTCCGGGCGCAGGCGCCGGTAGTTGATGGTTTCGGGTTTCAGTACCTCGCCGTATGACCAACTGCGGATGGTTTCGGGCGAAGCAAGGCTAATACGGAGCGCGGTTAAGCCTTTGGTTTCCACTGTAACGTCCTCCTGTGGGGAATTGGGAACGGTATTTACAAGCATTTGCGCCGGGGCGCAGCAAACAGACGAACAAATGCAAGCGCAAGAGATTTCTCCAGCGCTTGCACAGACAGGTCAAGTTTTAACTTCTTTTCATCAATCTTACGATTATACCGAATAAGGCCATACTGAGTCAAGGAGTATTTTTGGCTTTTTCCAAAATCGCGTCATGGATTATAATGAAGGCTTGCTACAAGAATAAACAGCCAGGAAGGGTATTTGCAGGCATGACCAAAATCATTTACATCGGCACTGACGGCGGCGCGACCACGTCCAAGGTGGGGGGCGTATGGAGCGACGGCACAACCATCTCGACCAAATTGTTGCAATCTCCCACCAACTCGGCTCACGGGCCAGATGCCGTTGTGAGCGGTTGGGTCGAAGCCATCAATTCCTATCTCGAACAAAACAACCTGGAATGGGGACAGGTCGGCGGGGTGGGGTTGGCGATTCCCGGCCCCTTCCAACGCTATGGCGTTTTCGACAAATCCCCCAACCTGCCTGCCGAGTTTGCCGGTTTCGACGTTCACACGGCTTACAGCAACGCCCTGGCCGAACGCGCCGGGCGGGCTGTTCCGCTGATTGTCGGCAACGACGGCAACATGGGCGGCGTGGCCGAAGCCCAGCATGCGCGCGGCAACAGCGCGGGGACGGTTGTCCTGCTTGCGCCCGGTTCTGGCCTGGGCTGCGCCTTTGTCGACCAGAGCGGCCTGGCCCTCGACGGCGACACCCTGGCTGGCATGGAAGCCAGCCACATGCCCGCGCCCCTGCACCTGATGGACGCCAGGCCCTACCCCTGCGGCTGCGGCCGCACCTGGGGCTGTGTCGAAGTCTACACCAGCCTTTCGGGCCTGCCCTACCTGCTCGAAGAACGCCTGCCCAAATATCCCGACCACGACCTGGCGAAATCGTCCCAGCCCGCCAAAGAAAAAGCCTTCAGCCTGCGCGGACTGGCCCAAAAAGGCGACCCGCTCGCGCTTGAAATCTTCGACTTCCAGGCCAAAGCTCTTGGACTGCACGTTGCCATGCTGGCGATGGTGCTCGACCCGAAATTTGTCGTCATCGGCGGCGGCCTGATGGACCCCGAGGCCACCACTGTCGCTTTCCGCGAACGTTATCTCGGTATCCTGAGCGAAACGGCCCGCGCTTACCTGTGGCCGGCCCAGCGCGATACCATCAGCATCGTCCCGGCGGCCCTCGGCGATTTGTCGCAGGCCATTGGCGCGGCGCTGGCGGCCCTGTACCAGAATCGCTCATGACCCAGCGCCAGGTCACGCCCGAAATCATCCCGGTTTCGGAAACGGAACTGGAGCCGCTTTATCGGGTCATCATCCACAACGACGACGTCACCCCGATGGATTTCGTCGTGCATGTCTTGCGCACGATTTTCATGGTCAGCCCGCCCGATGCGATTAACATCATGTTCGAGGCCCATCACAGCGGCGCGGCCTACGTCCAGACCCTGCCAAAAGTCGAGGCCCAGGCGCGCATCAACAAAGCCCACTTTGCTGCCGGGCTGGAAGGCTACCCCCTGCACTTCTCGATGGAACCGGAATAACGCGAGATAATCTCTCGCGTTACTCTTTTAATCCCGGAACATCCAACCCGCTGGCCGCAACCACCTTTTGGGTCGCCTCGCCATCTTCCGGCGCAATCCGCAGGCAGATGCCGCAGTCCGAACTCAAATGGCGCGGCACGGGAACCGGCTTGCAATCCACACCCGCCGCCAGCAGCAACTTCTCAAGCCGCAGGGCCTGTCCGGTTGAATAAACCAAAATATAGGCAAAATCCGCGCTCATCGTCCACCTGCTAGAATCCGCACCGCCGCCAGGACGCGGGTCACATCCTGCGGCGTATTGAAAATCCCCAGCCCGAAGCGCAGCGCGCCAGCGGGGAAAGTCCCCAGCGTGCGGTGCGCGGCGGGCGCGCAGTGCAGCCCCACCCGGCACAAAATCCCAAACTCCTCATCCAGACGCAGGCCGGCCTCCGAAGTCGCCATATCCTCAATGTTCAGGGAAATGGTGGCCGTTCGACCTTTTCCCGCGCCAGGGCCATAGACTTTCACCCCCGGCGTCTCCTGCAAACCGGCCAGGAGCGGACTCACGAGCGCCTGTTCCTCGTCTCGAATGGCCGCCACGCCCTTTTGCAAAACCCAGCGCACGGAAGCTCCCAGCCCGGCCAGCCCTACCGTGTTGGGGGTGCCGCTTTCGAGCAGGTCGGGCAGGAAGGGCGGGTGTTCGTCATGTTCCGAGTGGCTGCCCGTGCCGCCCTGCCGCAGCGGGATGAGTTCGGCCTCGTCCACGCGTTCACCCAAGACAAGGCCTCCGGTTCCGGTTGGGCCGTAGAGCGATTTATGCCCGGTAAAGGCCAGCAGGTCGATTAAATCGGCCTGCATGTCGATAGGCACGGCCCCGGCGCTTTGGGCGGTATCCGCGAGCAGGAGCAGGTTGTGGCGGCGGGCAATTTCTCCCAGCGGCTTGAGCGGTTGAATCGTCCCGCAGACATTCGAAGCGTGGTTGACGACAATCATCCGCGTTTCAGGCCGGATGGCCGCCTCGACATCCGCCGGGTCGAGCGACCCGTCCGCCGCGCAGGGGAGGACTGTCATCGCCACGCCGCGCGCTTCCAGAACCCGCAGCGGACGCATGACCGAGTTGTGTTCCATGCCGCTGGTGATGACATGCTGGCCGGGGTGCAGCAGTCCGTGCAAGGCCTGGTTGAGCGAATCGGTAACGTTCAGGCCGAAGGCCACGCGCAGCGGGTCGGGCGCGTTGAACAGTTCGGCAATCGCTTCGCGGGCCGAGTAAACCATCCGCGAAGCCGCAATCGACAGCCGATGACCGGAACGCCCAGGGTTGGCGCCTGTCTTGTCGAGAAAGCGGCGCATGGCCTCGGCCACGCAGGGCGGCTTGGGCCAGGAGGTGGCCGCATTGTCGAGGTAAACCAGTTCGGGGTCGTTGCGTTCCGTACTCATTTTGTCAGGGTCAATTTGAATTCGTCGTCGAGAGTCTCGATGGCGACCCTCCAGCCGAAGTGGCGCGACATCCGCGCGACGTTCTCGCGGGCGGTAACGGTATCGACCAGCACTTCGATGGGAGGTTGCTTCTTTTCCATGGCTTGTCGGGTTAAGACAACGGGTTGGGGGCAGGAAAGCCCGCGCGCGTCAATTTTGATGGTCATTTTGGTCTCCTATGCCAGTTTTTCACGCATGCCGAAACCGATGACCAGGCAGACCGCCAGGCCAAGCACGACCGCGACCATGCCCGCCGGGCTGATTCCACCGACCGTCAAGACGCCGTCGACAAGCGCGTCGGGCCGGGCAGCCAGGCCGAAGTTGTGGGCGAAGGCCGCGCCGGTAATCATGCCCAGCACGAAGACCGCCGAATCGCTGTCGCCTTCGCCGGCCAGGAAGAGCTGCCGGCCGGGACAGCCGCCAGCCAGCGCATAGGCCAGGCCGGCCAGCAGCATACCGAGGATGTTCCAGAGCAGGTTGCTGTGGGCAATCGGCTGGGCGGCGTAACCGGGGTTGAACTGGCCGAGGGCCAGGTTGGTGACGAAGGCCGCCACCAGCAGCGCGCCCAATCCGCTAACCAGGTGGGTGTCGCGGATGAGAATCACGTCGCGGATTGCGCCCATCGTGCAGAAGCGGGTGCGCTGGGCCAGGAAGCCAATCAGCAGGCCGATGCTGAGCGAAATCGCCAGCGGGGCGAACTGCGAACCGGGGCCGCTCTCGCTCTGGAAGATTGGGCCGCCCTCGGCAAAAACCGGCTGGAAGACAGCCAGCAGCAACAGGCCGACCATCAGGGCCGGGAAGATGTAGCCGACGATGGGGTAGGTCTTGGTACTGCGCCCCAGGCTGTAACCGTTGCGCAGGAAATAGACGCCGATGGCGATTCCGGCAGCCAGGCCGAGGAGGCCGGGGATGGCGTTCAGGTCGCCGCCCGCCAGGCGGAAATTCGCCCGCCAGGGACAGCCGAGGAAGACCAGCGCTCCAAACATGGCAAAGACGCCCAGCACGAATCGAACGATGGGCGCGGAACCGGCGCGGGCCTTGAATTCACGGAAGACGAGCGCGGCAACCAGCGAGCCCAGCACAAATCCGATGATTTCCGGGCGGATGTATTGCACAACGGCGGCGCGGTGCAGGCCGAGCGCGCCGGCAATATCTCGCTCGAAGCAGGCCACGCAGATGCCCATGTTCTTGGGGTTGCCGAGGAATTGCAGCAGCGGGCCGAGGATGCCGATGACGGCCCCGACCAGGACAATGCCAAGGCGGGAAGCAAAGAAGCGGGTAAGGCGTTCAGACATGTGAAGATTCTCCAATTCAAGAAGTTTGTGGCGCGGGATGCTATCCCGCGATTACAGGGTTTGGGCGGGATAGCATCCCGCCCTACGAAAGATGTTGGCGTGAGAATCTCGTTCTATTGCTGTTGGCTCCTTTCATGGAAAGCAAAACGCCGCCAGTTCAGGCTGGCGGCGCTCAACAGCAACAGGCGCGTTGTCTAAGCGCAGTGTCCAGGCATGAACAGGCGAACGGACGGGCGCTGACCAGCGCCCTGTCGGGTGGCTCAAAGAGAGTGGGAGAGTCGATACAGAATCATCGCGGGTTCCTCGTCAGATATTCTGACAGAGAAGGCTTAAAAATAAAAGTGACGGATGGCATAAACCCAATATGCCATCCGTCCAAGGAAGTTCGCTGCAATTTATTTTCCGGCAGGCCACTGCGGGCAGGTGAGCCGGTATTCATCATCGGGGAAGTATTGATGCCATTCGTTGACGGTGAAGTTGCGCCCGGCCATCTCACAGGATTTCTTGAGCCAGGATTCGGGGGATAAGTCCCACAGAACCACTTCACCACCGGAAGAAACCAGCTGTTCGCCGTCGGCGCTGAAATCAAGGCTTTGCACGCCCTGGCTGTGCCGGATGAAGGGGCGGACGAGTAACTGGCGGCTGGGGATGTCCCACAGGGTTACGTAATAGTTGTTGTGGCCCGCTGCCAGAATTTGGTTGTCAGGGCTGAAAGCCAGCGACAAAATGCGGCCCTCGCGGTCATACAATTGGACGATAACAGCCTCGTTATAAACATCCCAGAGGGTGATAAGCCCCTCGCTGCTGCCCAGGGCCATTACGCTGGCATCCGGGTTGTAAGCCAGGCTGATAAATGCACGGACATTGGCCGGGATGGTTTGCTCTCGAACCTCGAACGTCTGTGTGTCGATAAAGGTCAGGGTGTTGTTGCTGCCATTTGCCACGGCCAGGGTTTTTGAATCCGGGCTGAAGGCGAGTTGGGAGATGCCATTTTGGGCCTCGAAACGGGCTTTTTCGGTGTAGTTTTGGGTTTCAAGCAGCAGGATGATTTCATCATTGACGGTCGCAGCCAGGGTTTGGCCGTCCGGGCTGTAGGCCAGCAGGACCTTGCGGGTGTTGAATGAGTCTGTGGCAATGACGCTTTCGCTCATCGATGTGAAAGTTGCTGCATCCCATATCACCAGTTTTTGTTCCTCGCAGCGCACGATATTATTGTAAAGATGCGCACAATAAACGGAGGCGACATGCCTGCCATCCGGGCTGAGGGTTACCGCGTCCAACATCGAAGCGCTGCTGTGAGTGGTTTGGGCTATGACAAATTCAGTGGCGGCGCGATTGTTGCTAATGGGCATTGCCTTGATTTCCCAAGACCTGAAAAAGGTCTGGCGGCAAAGGTTGTAGCCGGCATCCAGGTCACAGTTGAAGAAGTTGCCGGTGATAACTCCCTCGCGGCTGGCATCGAAGGCGACGTAAGGAATAATTCCCGCTTTGCCTGAAATGCCCGCAAACAATCGGCTTTGCCCATTCAGGGCGCTCAATAACTGGGCGCGTGTGCGCGGGTGGTCGATAATCTGGAAGGCTTCGACCGCCAGCAAGTTGGCAACGCTTATTTGTGCGCTGTTTTGCGCCAGGATGGACTGGACAGCCAATTCATTGGCGCGGGCCAGGCCTTTTTGTTCGCGGGCCAGTTGTTCCTGTTCGCTGGCCTTTTGTTTTTCGACTTCGGCCAGGGCCTGCGCGGTGGCTGCGGCCTGGGCGTTGGCAATCGCCTGGGTGCTGGCGGCCTCGGCAGTAGCCTGCTGGGAGGCTGCCCGAATGCTGGCAGCCTCTGCAGTTGATTTTTGCTCATTGGCAAGGATGCTGGCCTCGCGAGCGTTGCGCGACTCGACTTCCAGACTGCGGTTCGCGCTCAATGCGCTGACGCTAAAGAAAACCGCAGCCAGGAAAAGCAGGGAAGCAATGAGAAACCCGGCGGCGATTAAGCGGCGCTGGGTAATATCATTTTGCTCTCGCTGGCGCAGCAGTTGGCAGGCTTTTAGGAAGGCGGCTTCGTCGGGAGTCAGGCGGATGGTTTTGGCCTGTTCTTCGGCAACATCGAGTTCGTTGCCGCGCAGGAGCAGGCCTTCGCCGCGTCCCTGCTCGACCCACAAGTGGGCCTGGTGCTGAAAGAGATTCAGGTTGGTTTCAAACCACGTTTTATTGTTACTGCGAACGGGTTCAATCAGGCGGTCGTGCGCCAGTTCGTACCAGGTTTGCCCGGCGCGTTTTTCCGGGCGAATCAGGTGGGTATCTTCCAGGTTGTGGACAGCCTCGTTCGGCAATCCTTCGCTTATGCCTGTGCCAATTCGAACCAGGGAGCGCGTGCCTTCGGGTGTGATAAGTTTGCGGTCGAACCACTGGCGGATGTCGCGCTCTGAAACGCCGGTCTCTTCGGCGGCTTTCTTGACGCTCATGGCATAGTATTCGCCCAACGACTGGTTTACGTCGCCGACTTTGTCGAGGTCTTTTTCGGTGATGGTGGTTTTGCGGGCGCTTTTGTTCTCCCACATCCGATAGCAGGCCACCTGCAGTTGTACCGGCTCGATGTACAACCCCAACTGGCTTTGGACTGAACCGTCCAGCATTTGCACCTGTACGCGTCGCAGGTCATCGACCAGTTTTTGGGCGGCGGAATCGGTGAACTCGACCCCGGCGTTGCGGGCGGGCTGTTGCACGGCATCCATCGCCGCTTTGACGCCCAGCAACTCAAGGTGAAAGGTATTGGAGAAATAGGTTGGGATGCTGCGCGCATACGGTTCCAGCGCGCCGACATAATCGGTGCGCGTAATGAACAAAGCCCAGCGGTTGCGGTTCTTGAGAACGTTTCTTAACTGGCTGAAAAAGGATACCTTGGTTGCGCGGTCGTTCGGGTCAATCGAAAGGATTTCCTCGAACTGGTCGAAAATCATGAATTCGGGGCCTTCGCGTTCCTCTTCAAGCGAGCGCAGGGCCAGATAATCTCCCATCGACAGGCGCGCCAGGCGGTTGAGTTTTGTCCGTTTTTCGGGTTGGTAGCGTTCTTCGAGCGAGAGCAGCGCGCTGAACACAAAGCGATTAAAACGCCGCGGGTCGCTGATGGTATCCGTCGCGCCCATCAGGTCGGTGGGATATTCCACGTTGACGCGAATCGTCGGGTGGACGAAGAATCCCTCCTCGGCCAGTTTGGGTATCAACCCGGCCTGCACCAGCGAGGTTTTCCCCGCGCCCGACGGGGCATGGAGCAGGACAATGCGCTCGGCTATCAGGCGGTCGGTCAGGGTGCGTAGCTCTCGGTCGCGTCCGTAAAGCGTTTCAGATTTTGCAAAAGCGCGCGGGCCAACATAAGGATTACCAGTAGTCATTTTTTTGCCTGCCTTGTCATCGTTGCGCTGAAAGCCGCGTCGAGAGTTCTTTCATAAACTCGCGCGCCGTTCCCCAGAAAATACTGATTTCAATATCCGAACTACGGCCAAAATAAGTCTCGATATAGCGGCGGGCGCGCCCGGGGTCGAGCAGGCGGGCTTCATCCGGCTCGATTTGGGCGGCAATATGGGCGTGCCGCCGAAGCAGGTTATTGCCTTCTTTTGCCAGCAACGATTGCATGACCACCCTGAAATTCCACTCTTCGGCCTGGAAACCCAGGAAGAGCAGCGCCGAATCGGCCAGGGCGCGCCCGACCTGGCTGGGAATGTTCTTCATGTGGCGGGTGATGCCGATTAAGTACCTGAAGGTGTCGTCCTCGGTCAGCACCAGCGATTCGGGTTGGCTCAACAGGCCGAACAAGTGATAGACCAGGGGCTGCTCGTCGGTGGGTTCGTAGTCGTTGTCGTACAGTCCGGGGTCGGCATCTTCGCTGAACTCGCGCCAGGGGCAGACCATGGTGGTCGGATTTTTCCCGGCTTCGCGCAGCGCCATTTCGAGCAGTTCATCGGTATTGGCGGTGATGAAGACCCGCGCCGGAATTTGCGCCAGGATTTTATAAGGCTCGAAATCGTCTTTTTCCACCAAACCCTGGCGGGCGGCTTCGAGCATTTTTTGCACCGGGGCGTTGGGGCCGCCCAAATCGGCGGGCAGTTGGGCGCGTTTGCGGATGGCGGCGCGCAACTGCGCCAGCCACTCATCTTCGGCAGTGAAGCGTGATTGGTCCACCGCGCGGTACTGGGCCACTTGCGGCAGGGACTCGCGTTCGTGCGCCGCTAGCGGGTATTGCAACTCGTCGGCCCAGCGCTGGGCCAGGTCGCGCAGCGGGCCGACCAGGGCATCGTTCAGGCCGGGGCCGAGGATGGGCGTACAGCGCCCGGACTGAATTCCGCGCAGCAGAGAAGGCCATTTCTCGAATTCGCCGCGCGGGCCGCCAAAGCCGGGGGTGTACCACAGTCGTCCGCTTTTCAGGCGCATGAAGAGCGCCGGAACCCACCAGTCGGTCTGGTCGCGCACCAGTCCGCGCGCGGCGGAGAGGGCGCGGTCAATCTGCCCGTCCTTTTGTAACTCGCTAAAGAAAACCGGCATCAATTTTGCGCTGGTTGCCATCGTCAGGTTGTCTTGCATGGCCAGCACTGCCGGGATGCCAGCCGCCGCCAGACGGGGGCCGAGCGCCGAAAGCACATCACCCTTGCCGCGTCCCGCGCTCTGGCAGGACGCCAGCACCACCAGGCGAGGGCGGTTTTCCAGTTCGCGCAGGCGGGTAACCAGTTCGCCGCCGGGCTGCCGGTCGACCGCGCCATCCTCGTTTTCGAGCCATAAAAGTGTCTCGCCGTTGGCAAAAGTGCCGTGCGCGACAATGTAAAGGATGTCGAACTCGTCGGCTTGCAGGGCAGAAACCAGACCATTCAGGGTCGCTTTTTCAAGGATGGTGGCCGGGATTTCGCCCAACCCGCCGGTGACGGATTCGACCTCGGCGGGTTTGTCCACGCTGGCGAGTTTGTAGGCGTCCAACCCCTGGGGCGCGGCCACCATGACGAGGGCTTTGAGTTCCCCTTTTGCGCGCAACCGCACCGGACGCCAGTCCATGCTGGCGAGGTAACGCGAGAAGTGAATGTTCTGGTCAGTCGAGAAGCAAATTCCGCTTTGGGGGTCGAGCAGGGTTTCCCAGCGCAGGCTGTTAAGTTCCCCTGCCGCAGGATGAATGTTAAGACGAATCCGCAGGCTGCCGCGCATTTGTTCGACAGATGCCCGCGCCTGGGCCAGGGCGGTGCGCAACTCTTCGCTCTGGAAGAGGCTGTCGGTCAGGGCCTGGCCGTATGCTTTTGCATCCCCCAGTTCGCGCAGTTCATCGAGCGATTCAAAATCGAAGGCCGCATAAGCGGCCTGTCCGGCCCCCAGGCGTACTTCCGATTGACTGTATGGGTCGTTGTCTGAGTAACGAAAATCGACCGCATAGTTCTGCTGGTCGTGGCGATGGATGGTTAGTTCGATGTCGGCGATTGTGCCTGTCATGCGCTCATCTCGATTCGAAAAATTACGACATAGATTGCCCGGATAATAAGATTATTATACGAAAATGGCAGGCTAAATGCAATTAGTCTGCCATGGATTGGCAATTCTACGTTGCCAGCATAGACCGCCTGAGCCCTTCGGGGATGCTTTGTAAAAGGCGGCGCTGCGGGTTAGTCCCCACTTTCATCTTGCGTGGTCAGGGATTGCATTGCCTGCGGAATGGAGGCCAGCATGACCAGGGTAATCAGGATGGCTGAGGTGACGCACCAGATGCAAACGGCTTTGATGACAAACGGCTCGAGGTAGGTCAGGTAAGTCGAGAAAATTGTCCCGAAGAAGGCCATGCCGAACAGAGCCAGCGGGGCGTAGGCCGAGAGAATGCCCCATTTTTGGCGTCCCGCCCACCAGGCGGCAAGGATGGCAATGTAGCCGAGGCCGCCCAATACGCCGACCGGTAAAACCCCGAACAGGCGCGCATAAGGGCTGGATTGGACTGCATTGCAGTCACCAACCGGGCCGCAGAAGGCTTGCTCGAGAGTGATTTCGATGTAGGAGAGATAGCCCGCCACGAGAATCCCGGCGATGGAGATGAGCGGGATGCCCCAGACCGTCACCCAACCGGGGGCGGGGGAGGGAGCTTGGGCCGTGAACATGGCCGCCAGCAAACGAAAAACGGCATAGAGCAGGGACAAAATCATCCCGACCATGACGACAATCGCCAGCGTGAAGCCGTTGTCGCGCATTTCTGCCGGGGCGTCGGGGAAGTCCATCGGCGCGGGAGCAGGCGTCGGGGCGTCCGAATCTGGGGCGGCGACCAGCAAGGGTTGCAGTTCTGGACGTTCGGGCAGGGCCACGCCGCCAGCCGCCAGGTGACTCTCGATTAACCCCGGCAATTTAAGCCGAATCTGGTCGTAGCCGACCAGTGGTTCGTCGCCAATGACCAGGAAGGGCACGCCGATCAGGTGTTTGGGGATGCCGTAACTTTCGCCCAAGGCGTAGAGCGCGTCGATGTGTTCGAGACTGTAGATTTGGATGAGTTGCAGGTCGAGTTGTGAACCGTATTGCTCGCGGATGGGAGGCAAGGTGAGGCTGATGGTTTGTTCACAGTGCTTGCAGCCAGACATCCAGAACATGACGGCGTGTACGATGGGCGCTTCCTCGGTCTGGGCCTGGGCGGGGGTGGCGAAGACGGCAAGTAGGATGATTAGGACGAGTGGCGTGAGAAGGATTTTTCTGGTCATGAGGGGCCTCGTAGCGCGGGCTAGTATCCCGCGT
>JAGVAO010000232.1 GCA_020060235.1 Anaerolineales bacterium
ATAAATGGCGCCCTGGGGCTGGTTGGCAACGACCGGCTTTCGCTTGGGCTGGGCACAGTGATTGTTTCGCACATCGCTTTTAGCGTTCCGTTTGTCACCCTGGTGGTGCAGGCCCGCCTGCACGGATTCGACAAATCCTACGAAGAAGCCGCCATGGATTTGGGCGCCAACGAGCTGGTGACGTTCTGGCGCGTTACCCTGCCCATGCTGCTGCCGGGCGTGCTCTCAGGCGCGCTGCTGGCCTTTACACTCTCGCTGGATGATTTCATCATCACCTTTTTCACCAACGGGCCGGGTTCGACCACCCTGCCGATTTACGTCTACGGCCTGCTGCGGCGTATCATCACGCCGCAGGTAAACGCCCTTTCGACCGTCTGGATTTTGGTTATCGTTGCAGCAGTTTTCCTGATTCAGCGATTACAGCAGAACGAGGACTAACCCTACCCCTGTGTTTTACGCGGACGCCAACCGCGGAGACAAAAATTCACCATAAGGAGGAAGAATTATGAAAACAAGATTTTGGCAATTGCTGGCGCTTTTGGTTGCGCTTGGCCTGGTACTCGCGGCTTGCGGTGGCGGAGGCACGGCAAGCACAGGCGGTCAAGTTATCACCTCAGGAGGCTTTGTCTGTCCCGAGCCTTCCCCGCGCATGGAGGTCACGTCGAAGGAACTCAACCTGTTCGTCTGGACCGAATACATCCCGACCGAATGGAAAGAGTGCTTCGAACTCATCTACGGCGTCAAAGTCAACCACGATGAATATTCAAGCAACGAGGAAATGTACGCCAAACTGTCTGCGGGCGGCGCAAATTACGACCTGGTGCAGCCCACTGACTACATCGTCGGCCTGATGGTGCGCCAGGGCCTGCTGCAAAAATTTGACGCAGCCCGCCTGCCTAACAAGGCCAACCTCGACCCCAACTATATGGGATTTGCCTTCGACCCGAACAACGATTACACCATCCCATACCAGGCTGGCACAGAGGCCCTGATTTACAACGCCGACAAAGTTGCCAATCCGCCAGCCTCCTGGGCTGACCTGTGGCGACCCGAATATGCCGGGCGGCTGGTTTTCCTTGACGATTCGCGCGCTACCATTGGCTTGACCCTGCTTACGCTGGGTTACGACCCGAATACGAAAGACCCGGCCCAACTGGATGAAGCCAAAGCCAAACTCCGCGAACTTGTGCCCAATATCAAGCTGTTCGATAGCGACAGCCCCAAAACAGCCCTGATAGCCGGAGATGTCGATTTGGGAATGACCTGGACCGGGGAGGCTTTTGTCGCCCAACAGGAAAACCCGGCCTTTCAATACGTTTACCCGACTGAAGGCGCAATCCTGTGGCAGGACAACTGGGCCATTCCGGCCAATGCGCCAAACCTGGATGCGGTTTATGCCTGGTTAAACTACACCATGCAGGGAGACGTGTTCTGGCTCATGTTGCGTGATTTCCCGTACACCAATCCCAACATCGCCGCGCTCGAATATGCGCGCGAAAACGACCCTGAGTTGTACACTGCTTACATCGAATCGCCCATCACGAATACACCCAGGGAAGTTATCGAAAAGGGACACCGCATCGATGATGTCGGGGAGGCTTTGCCGCTCTACGACCAACTCTGGACAGAGGTCAAGGGCAGCGATTAGGCCCCTGGCGGAAATAACCGGCTGCCCGCGCGGGCAGCCGGTTTGTCTTTTTATCACAAAAATAGCATTATTTATGCAAATAACGCACGTAAATATTGACTTCAATGATGAAAAGGAGTAATATTTTTATATGGACAACCAGATAAGTAATCGCCCGGTCGGAAGTCTGGATGAAATAGACCGCTTTATCATCGAGTCCTTGCGCAATGACGGGCGCATGCCTTTTGCTCAAATTGCCCAACAATTGAATGTCTCACCTGGCATGATACGCATGCGCTACAACCGCCTGGTCGAAACCGGCTTCCTGCACGTTGTTGCCGTATCCAATCCGCTGCGGATGGGGCTTAACACGATGGCAATGATTGGCGTCCGCGTGCAGGGCAGCCGCCTGCTCGAGGTGGCCGATAAAATCGCCGCGCTGGACGAAGTCGTCTACCTGGTGGTTTCCTCTGGCTCCTACGACATCATGGTCGAAGTCTTTTGCCGCGACCGCGACCACCTGCTCAAATTCCTGACCGAAAGTTTGTACAAAATCGAAGGTATCCGCGAAACCAACTCCTTCGTTTACCTGAAGATAGTCAAAGAGATATATTTTTAGCGGTTTACGGCCAGTTTTCCTTGTTGCGATTTTCGCTTTGCCCGCGCAAAGCGTTTCGAAAATTGAAATCTACCGGCAGTCTGCTGGTATAAAACCACAAGGAGAAAATCTTTATGAAAGTATTGCTTGTCGGCGTCGGTGGGGTGGGCGAGGCTATCGCCTCGATTGCAAAAGAACGCCCCTGGGTGGAGCAAATTGTCCTGGCCGATTACAACCTCAAGCGCGCCGAAGAGGTCGCCGCCAGGCTGGGCGACCCAAAGCGCTTCCCGGTCGAATTTGTGGATGCCTCGAAGCAGGAGACGATTGAAGAACTGGCTCGCAAATATGGGGTCGATTTAATAATGAACTCGGTCGACCCGGTCTTCAACAAACAGATTTTCGATGCCGCTTATAATGCCGGCGTTCACTATATGGATATGGCGATGACGCTCTCGGAGCCGCATCCTGAACATCCGCATGAACTGCCTGGCATCAAACTGGGCGATTACCAGTTCGAGAAGGCCAGGGCCTGGCAGGAGAAAGGGCTTCTGGCCCTGGTCGGCATTGGCGTCGAACCCGGCATGGCCGATGTCTTCGCCCGCTACGCCCAGGACCACCTTTTCGACGAAATCGATGAAATCGGCATCCGCGATGGGGCCAATATCGAAATCGAGGGCTATGAGTTCGCGCCGAACTTCTCCATCTGGACCACAATCGAGGAATGCCTCAATCCGCCTGTGATTTGGGAACAGGACAAGGGTTGGTACACGACCGCCCCGTTTTCGGAACCGGAGGTGTTCGACTTTCCCGAAATCGGCCCGGTCGAAGTGGTCAATGTCGAACACGAGGAAGTCCTGCTTGTTCCGCGCTGGGTCAAGGCGAAGCGGGTTACGTTCAAATACGGGCTGGGCGACCAGTTCATTGGCGTACTCAAAACCTTGCACATGCTCGGCCTCGATAAAAAAGAAAAAATCAACGTGAAAGGCGTCGAAGTTGCCCCACGTGATGTTGTCGCCGCCTGCTTGCCCGACCCCGCGCATTTGGGTGATAAAATGAAAGGAAAGACCTGCGCCGGGACGTGGGTAAAAGGCAAAAAAGACGGCAAGGAGCGCGAGGTGTATCTCTACCAGGTGGCGGACAACGAAGAATGTATGCGTCGCTGGGGCTGCCAGGCGGTGGTTGCCCAAACCGCTTTTAGCGCGGTCATAGCCTGGGATTTGGTCAAGCATGGCACGTGGCAGGGGACGGGGGTTCTCGGCCCTGAGGCTTTCCCGCCCGAGCCTTTCATGGAAAAAATGGCCGATTACGGCTTTCCTTATGGAATAAAAGAAATGTCATAGCAAATGAACATCATCCTCTGCAGCCTTTGGGCTGCGGGGGATGATGTTTTTAGGCGCACTGCGCCAATACATTCTCTATTCGGGAGGGACGTTTCAAATGCAAAACTATGAGTATTCCTGGTTAATTGTTACTGCCATTGTGGTGCTCCTGTTCGTACGCCTGGGGGTGGGATACTGGGCGTCGAAGAAAGTCGAGACCACAACCGATTATGTCCTGGCTGGCCGCCGCCTGCCCATCTGGATGGCTGCGCCGTCCATCATGGCAACCTGGTTCGCCGCCGAAACCCTGATGGGGTCGAGTTCCGAGGCCTATAAATATGGCTTGCAGGGAGTCATCTTCGACCCGTTTGGCGCAACGCTGTGCCTTTTCCTTTCAGGCTTGCTGATTGTGCGCCTGGCGCGGCGCGCCCAGTACGTCACCATTATGGATTTCTTCCAGCAGCGCTACGGCACGACTATGTCGGTGGTTGGCTCGGTTGCCCAAATCATCGGCTACTTTGGCTGGACAGCCGCCCAAATCGTGGCTGGCGGCGCAATTTTACAGGCGCTTCTCGGCTGGGACTTGTCGGTGGGCATGATTATGGTCGCCGGGGTGGTCACCATCTACACCATGGCGGGCGGCCTGTGGGCCGATACCGCGCTAGACTTCATGCAAATGTTCCTGACCATGGGCGGACTGCTGCTCATCTTTGGCGGCATCCTGTGGGCTGTCGGCGGGCTGGACGCCTTCATCGGCATGGCCGGGGCGCAATATACGGACTACCCCTTTGCCATGACCCCGACATCCGAGGAAGGCTACCTGGGCTACCAGGGTTCGCTCGGCTGGTTGTACTACGCCGCCGCCTGGATGGCAATCGGCTTGGGCAGCATCCCCGCGCAAGATTACCTCCAGCGCACCTGCGCGGCCCGCAACGAAAATGTGGCCGTCAAATCGACCTACATTGCGGCCTTCCTGTACATCACCTTCGGCATCCTTTCCCCGTTCATCGGCATGGCCGCCTACACTGCGATAGGGCCGGAAATCGATGCGGACAATACCCAATTCATCCTTATCTCGATGGCCATGGAATATCTCAGCCCAGTCTTGGTGGCGCTGTTTGTGGCTGCGCTGGCTTCGGCGCTGATGAGCACCTCCGACAGTTCGATGCTGGCGGGGGCAACCATGTTCACCGAGAACATCGTCAAGGTCTTCAAGCCAGACCTGACCGACAAAAGCCAGTTGTTCCTGACCCGCGCTGCGCTGGTGGTCAGCGGCGTTCTCAGCCTGATGATTGCGCTGTGGGCTCGTTCGATTTACGAACTGGCGGTGCTGGCAAACACCTGCATCCTGGTCGGCATGGTCGCGCCGTACGTGATAGGCATGTACTGGAAGAAGGCCAACCATATCGGCGCGCTAACATCGTTCTTCTCCGGGTCGATTTCCTGGGTTTTCCTGTCCATCTATTACTATAACCTGCCCGAAATTGGTACCTACGCCATTTGCGAAGGGGATGCGTACTGCTCCTTATGGGACGCGGTTTATATCGGCTCAGCGCCGGCCTTCTTTATCTCGGTTGTGGCCTTCATCGTCGTTTCACTGGCAACCGGCAAGATAGACCCGCCCAAGGTACTGAAAGACATCTACGGCAAGCCGCTCAACATGAAGAACCCGCTCGGCTGGGGTAAACTGAATGAGGAGCCTGTCGAAACACAGTCAGGCGACTGATTTCACAAATAAACAACAGGCCGCAAAATTGCGGCCTGTTGTTTATTTCGGCAAAAATATTTCAAAAAATGTCACAAACAAGCAAGAATTTTGCTTTAATTGTTGTTTTCGGAAGTTTCAGTTTGCGTTTTTACTTTCACAAACTTATAATACTTGTATCTTGCTCAAAGCGTTTTTAACCAAGGAGGTCTTACCATGCCGCACGGTTATACCGGAAAAATCTTGCATGTGGATTTAACCAAAGAAACGTTGACGGTCGAAACACCCCCTGAACAGTTCTACCGCACCTACATGGGCGGTTCTGCGATGGGGGTTTATTATTTGCTCAAAGAGATGCCCAAGGGGGCCGACCCGCTCAGTCCCGAAAATGTGCTGACCATTTTTACGGGCGTGACCACCGGCGCGCCAATCAGCGGCCAGAGCCGGGTTAACATCAATGCAAAATCGCCCATCAGCGGCGCAATTGGCGACTCGCAGGGTGGGGGCTACTTCCCGGCAGAGATGAAGTTCGCCGGGTTCGACGGAATCGTCGTCAAGGGAAAAGCGGCGAAACCGGTCTACCTGTGGATTAAGGACGGCGAAGCAGCCTTGAAAGACGCCTCGGGACTGGCGGGCAAGGTGACGGGGGAGGTCGATTCCGCGCTGAAAGCCGAACTTGGAGACGATAAAATCGAAATCCTGCAACACGGTCCGGCGGCCGAGAACGGCGTCCTTTTCTCCAGCGTCGTCAGCATGTCAAACCGTAATAACGGTCGCACAGGCATGGGCCTGGTGATGGCGTCTAAAAACCTGAAGGCTGTGGTTGTGCGCGGAACGGGGAAACTGGAAATCGCCGACAAAAAAGCCCTGACCGACCTTAACCGTATCGGCCCGAAAGAAATTCCGAACAATCCTGATATGGAAGGCCTGGCAAAATACGGCACGGCCAGCGTGGTCAATCCGCAGCATTCGATGGGAACCTTGCCGACCCGCAACTACAACGAGGGCGCATTTGAATTTGCCGATGACATCAGCGGAGAAAAATTGTACGATGAGTACCTGCGCGGCGCAGCAGAAGGCAAACAAGACAAACTCGGGCGCGAAACCTGCTACGCCTGCGTGGTGCGCTGTAAGCGTGTGGTCGAATGGAACGACGGCAAATACCAGGTAGACCCTTACTACGGAGGCCCCGAGTACGAAACCATCGGCACCTTCGGCTCCTATTGCGGTGTGAAAGACCTGGCAGCGATTTCTCGCGCAAACCAGATTACAAACATGTATGCAGTAGACAGCATTGCCTGCGGAGCCACAATATCCTTTGCGATGGAATGCTATGAAAAAGGCATCATCACCAAGGAACAGACCGGCGGAATCGAACTGAAATTCGGGGATGCCGATGCCATGCTGCAAGTGCTGGATGAAATTGTGACCGCCTCGACCCCGCTCGGCAAACTGCTCGGGCAGGGTTCCGAACGCGCGGCGGCTGTTTGGGGCAACGGCGCGGACGAATGCCTGATTACCGTCAAAGGCGCGGAAGCCCCCGCCCACATGCCTCAGGCCAAGCGTTCACTCGGCCTGATTTACGCCGTCAATGCCTTTGGCGCTGACCACCAGTCCAGTGAGCACGACTGGATGATTGAAGAGGGCATCGCCTCCGACCTTTATATGAGTCGACTTGCCCTGCTCGGCTTCGACAAAACCCTTGAGCCAATGAGCCTCGGTGCCGATAAAGTCCGATTCGCCTATAAGACTCACGCTTTTTATTCAATGCTCGACACGGTTGAATTATGCCAGTTCGTCTGGGGGCCAGGCTGGACCCTCTACGGCCCGCAGGAAACCGCGGACATGGTCAAGGCCGTCACCGGCTGGGACATCACAGTGGGCGAACTGGTGACGGTCGGCGAACGCCGCCTGAACCTGATGCGCGTCTTCAACGCCCGCGAAGGATTCGACCGGACGCAGGACAAACTGCCCAAGAAATTCTTCAAAGCCTTGCAGGGCGAAGGCCCGACCGCCGGAATCGCGCTGACTCACGAGGAAGTCGAATCCGCGCTGGACGAGTACTACAAACTGGCAGGCTGGACAAACGACGGCAAACCGACCAAAGCCCAACTCGAAAAATTGGATTTGGCCTGGGCTGGCGAACTACTCTAGTTAATTCAGGTCAAAGGTCGAAGGCCAAAAATTGGGTCTTCGACCTTTGACTTTTGGCCTTCGATTGTTTCACAAGGAATCAGTATGACAACCCTTTACGACCAAAACTTCCCCCACATGTCGCCGGTCTGGTCGCGTATTTTCCCGATTGAAGCCGAGCGCGCCGAGGGAAGTTATATTTACGCCACCGACGGCAGGAAATATCTCGATTTCACCTGCGGCATTGGTGTGACCAACACCGGCCACTGCCACCCCAGGGTGGTCGAGGCCATCCGCGAGCAGGCCGGGCTTTTCCTGCACGCCCAGGCCAATATCGTCGTCCACCAGCCGATGCTGCGCATGATTGAAGAACTGCGCACCATCGTTCACCCTTCGATGGACGGATTCTTCTTTAGCAACTCCGGCGCCGAGGCGGTCGAAGGCGCGCTCAAACTGGCTCGCGCCGCCACCGGACGCCATGCCGCGATTGTCTTTACCGGCAGTTTTCACGGGCGGACGGGGCAGACAATGGCCCTGACCACGTCCAAAACCGGCTACAAGGGCGCGGCGCAGTTGCTGCCTGCGGGTGTGTATGTTGCGCCGTTTCCGTATGCTTACAAACTCGGCCTGGGCGAGGAACAGGCCAGCCAGTACGCCCTCGATGCACTCGACGAACTGCTCGTCAGTCAGATTGCCCCGCACGACGTGGCCGCCATCCTGATTGAGCCGGTGCTGGGGGAGGGGGGCTACGTCCCGCCGCCGCTTTCCTTTATGCAGGGCCTGCGCCAACGCTGCGACAAGCATGGCATCCTGCTCGTCTTCGACGAAGTCCAGAGTGGGTTTGGACGCACAGGCAAATGGTTTGCCCACGAGCACTATAAGGTCATTCCCGATATCATGACCGTCGCCAAAGGTATCGCCAGCGGATTGCCGCTTTCGGGAGTCTTTAGCCGCCTGGAGCTGATGAAGAAATGGCCGACCGGCTCACACGGCGGAACTTATGGCGGTAACGCCGTCGCCATGGCCGCGGGTGTGGCGACCATAAAGGCCATGAAAGAAGAAAAGATGCTTGAAAACGCCAACGCGCGCGGCCTGCAATTGCAAACCGGACTGCGCAAATTGCAGGAAGAATACCCCCAGATTGGCGACGTGCGCGGCCTGGGCCTGATGATTGGCTCCGAGTTTGAAATCGATGGCGACTACCGCAAGGCCAAGCCGCTGGTTCAATCGATTGTCAAAGCCGCCGAAGGGCGCGGACTGCTGCTGCTCTCATGCGGCACGTTCGATAGCACCATCCGCTGGATTCCGCCGCTGAATGTGAGCGAATCCCAGGTGGCCGAAGCCCTGCACATTTTTGACGAGTCGCTCAAGGAAGTCCTTTAAATCAAAAGGCCGGTAAGCAACCACCCGGCCTTTTTGCACCTTAAGAATTCTGCCTGCCCGTCAGGAGCCAGATGTCCATATCACCCTTGCCCTTGACGAAAACTTTGCCGCGCGGCACGCAGACGTAAGCATCCTTGAGAAGTTCGTAGGTTGGGTGCGTAATCTGGATGCCCCCGGCAATTCCGCGGCTCGACATGCGGCTGGCAATATTGACCGTATCGCCCCACAGGTCGTAACTGATTTTGCGTTGCCCGACCACCCCGGCCACCAGCGGCCCGGAATTGATTCCGATGCGAAAACTGACCCGCTGGCCGGCAAAGCGGTTGGCCTTCACAAAAGCCTGGATTTCAAGCGCGAGTTCGGCCAGGGCATGGGCATGGTCGCTGCGCGGCTGCGGGACTCCCGATGCCACCATGTAACAATCACCGACAGTCTTGATTTTTTCAAGGCCGTACTTGCCAGCCAGGCGGTCGAAGCGTGAAAAAATGGCATTGAGCATGCTGACCAGGTCGACCGCTTCGAGCCGGGTCGAGAGCGGCGTAAAGTTGACGATATCCGCAAACATCACGCTGGCATTCTTGTAATTTTCTGCAATCACCGGGACGGTGCTCTCGTCGAGCAGGGAGTTCTTGACCTGCGCCGCGATTTTCTCAGGGAAGATGCTCAGCAAAAGCCGCTCGGTTTTGCTCTGTTCGTTGAGCAGTTTGCGCTGCAAGCGTTCGCGCTGGGCGAAACTATAACTGACCACAAAATAAACGCTGAAACCCGCCAGGGCCAGGTTAACGCCCTGCCACGCAAAAGCCAGCCAGTCGGGCAGCGAAGGCGAAAGCCCCAACCCGGCTTGCAGGCCGAACCCGCCCAGGATGGCAACCGCGCAAACGACAGCCAGCCGCTTTACATCTCCAGTCGCAAGCACCAGTGCGAGAATGGGCGCGGTCAGGGCGTAAAAGGCATAGCCGAACTGCGCGAAACCGCCCAGCAGGCCAAAGACTGCAAACGGAACCAGGATGATAAGCAGTAGATGCATTCCGGCCAGTCTTTCTGAAACCTGGCGCGAGCGCTGGATGACGAGAATCACCAGCCAGTGCCACAGCCCCCATGCCAGCCAGAGCGACCCGGCCAACGTTTCATCGAGCCACAGAAGCAGGCCGCCAAACAGCAGGGCGACCAGGCTGCCCGCCAGCAGTGCCAGCACAAACAGCCGCTTCCTGGCCCTTTCGTCGGAAGTATCCGATGGGTTTGCGCTAATATCCAGCGCAGATTTTGGGAGAAGGTTCATCATGATTTCCGATTGTATCAAACCCTGCGCAAAATAACAGGAGACCCATGCCAGAACTCGACCGTTCACGCCTCGAAAACTTATTGCGGCAGGAAGAAGAAAAATTCTACGCCGAACACCCCCAATCCTACGCCCTCTACCAGCGAGCGCGCAAATCGCTGCAGGGCGGTGTGCCCATGCTGTGGATGATTCGCTGGGCGGGGTCTTTTCCCGTTTTCGTCAGGGAGGCGCGCGGCGCGCACTTCACCGACGTGGACGGCCGCGATTACATCGACTTTTGCCTGGGCGATACTGGCGCAATGACCGGCCACGCGCCCGCCGCCACGCTCAAGGCCATCAGCGAGCAGGCTGCAAAAGGCATCACGCTCATGCTGCCTTATGAAGGCGTCATCAGCGTTGGCGAGGAATTGCAGCGCCGTTTTGGCCTGCCGCTCTGGCAGTTTGCCCTGACCGCCACCGATGCCAACCGTCATGTGTTGCGCATGGCGCGCATGATTACCGGCCGCCCCAAAGTGCTGGTCTTCAACTACTGCTACCACGGCACGGTCGATGAAACCTTCATCGTCCTCGACGAGGAAGGCACGCCCATCTCGCGCCCCAACAACATGGGGCCGCAAATCGACCCGGCCTACACCACCAAGGTCATCGAGTTCAACGATGTCGCCGCGCTGGAGGTTGCCCTTGCCGCCGGGGATGTGGCCGCGGTACTGGCCGAGCCGGTGATGACGAACATCGGCATCATTCACCCGCAGCCTGGCTACCACGACTATTTGCGCGAGATTACCCGCCGCACCGGCACGCTGCTGATTATCGACGAGACCCACACCATTTGCGCCGGGCCGGGCGGGTACACCGCCGCCCACGGGCTGCAGCCGGACTTCCTGACCCTCGGCAAACCGATAGCGGGCGGGGTTCCAGCGGCGGTCTACGGCTTTACACAGGAGGTTGCCGAACGCTTCACCGCCAAACTGGACGTGGACGACTCCGACGTCGGTGGCATTGGCGGCACGTTGGCCGGGAACGCCCTCTCGATTGCGGCCATGAAGGCCACGCTGGAAAACGTTCTGACGCCTGAGTTCTACAAAAAAGCGATTGCCTTGCAGGAAGAATTCACCGCAGGCGTCGAATCCGTCATCGCGGAATATGACCTGCCGTGGATTGTCAAACGCCTCGGCAATCGCTCCGAATACTGGTTCAGGCCCACGCCGCCTAAAAACGGCGGCGAAGCGGCAGCCGCCATCGACCATGAACTCGACCGCTATATGCACCTGTACATGCTCAATCGCGGCATCCTGATGACGCCTTTTCACAACATGGCCCTGATTTCTCCCGAAACCAGCCAGGCGGATGTGGATTACCACACGCGGGTTTTCAGAGAAGCTGTAAAAAGCCTGTTTTCAGAGTCTAGCAACTCCTGACGTTGGCGAAAATCGGGAGATTTTCGATTCCATCACAATGTGATGTATAATGTGATGTATATCGAAAGGATTTCTATATGCCCAAAATGGTGCGCAAGCAAATTTACATCTACCAGCGCCAAGAAGCGCAATTAAAGAGAATTTCAGATGCCCGGGGAATCAGCGAGGCAGAAATTATCCGTAGCGCCCTGGACCGAGAGGTGGGTAACTACAATATTCCTCATCACTACGATGAAAGTGCCTGGGAAAAGATTTTGGAATTCATTGACCAAAACGCAAAAATGGGCGTTACCGGCGAACCCTACAAGTTCCGCCGCCAGGACGCCTATGATGAGCGCGAGAATCGCTGGCTTAAAGACCGGGAATGAATATGCATCCGGTTATGATTGACACAAACCTGCTGATTTATTTGTATGACCAAAACGAGCCTGCCAAACAAGCACAAGCCCGTTTCGTTTTGGGCAAACTGCGTGAGGCGGGGGATGGGAGGCTGAGTATTCAATCTCTTTCGGAATTTGCCAACATTGCACCCAAAAAACTCCCGCTCTTTGTGCCGATTGCCGCGGTCGGTGAGCATGTGCGCATGCTTGCCGGCACCTGGCGGGTACACCAAGTGACACCTGCAATTGTTGCCGAAGCCTCCAGGGCAGTAGCAGAATACAAATTGCCTTTTTATGATGCGCAAATCTGGGCATGCGCAAAATTCAATGAAATTCCTTTGGTGTTTAGCGAAGATTTCCAGGATGGGCAAATCCTCGAAGGCGTGCGCTTTGTCAATCCGTTTGCGGAAAATTTTGAATTGGAGAAATGGATGTAATTTTGTTGTTGCAGGGTTGACGCAATGCGTCGACCCTGTAAGATATTGGAAGGGACACATGCAAATCTGGCGAGTGAACGTAAGAAACCAAACCCTGACAAGGGAACCTGTGCCTGCCGGGTGGGAAAAACTGGGCGGGCGCGGACTTTTGGCGCGCATCATGCTCGACGAGGTGCCGCCGACCTGTGAGCCGCTCGGGCCGCTGAACAAACTCATCTTTGCGCCCGGCCTGCTGGTCGGACACATGCTCTCCTCGACCGACCGGATATCCATCGGCGGCAAATCGCCGCTGACGGGCGGCATCAAGGAGGCCAACGCGGGCGGGCGCACCGGCCTGCACATGGCGACGATGGGCATCAAGGCCCTGATTCTCGAAGGCCTGCCCGCCGACCCCGGCCTGTGGGTGCTGCATCTCAGCCTGGAGGGGGGCCGGTGGGAAAAAGCCGAAGGCCTCGCAGGATTGGGCGTGTACGAGGCGTCCAAACGGTTGGTGGAACGCTACGGGGAGAAAACGGCGATTGCGCTGATTGGCCCCGGCGGCGAAGCGAAACTGGCCTCAGCGGGGATTCAGAATCTCGACAAGGACAAAGTTCCAAGTCGGATTGCGGCCCGCGGCGGCCTGGGCGCGGTGATGGCCTCGAAAGGGTTGAAGGCCATCGTCTTCGACAATGCCGGGGGCCAAAAGCCGCCCATCCACAACCCCGAAGCGTTTAAAAAAGCCCAGAAGGAATTTACCGCCGCGCTGATGAACCACCCGCAGACGGCCTTGTACCGCGACTATGGCACCCAGGCCATGCCGCAAATGACCCAGGGATTTGGCGCGCTGCCGACCCGCAACTTCTCGGCGGGCACGTTCGAGCAGGTCGAGAGCATCAGCGGCGAGTTTATGCGCGACCTGCTGCTGGCGCGCGGCGGCGAGAGCGAGACCAGCCACGCCTGCATGGCGGGCTGCACCATCCGCTGCTCGAACGTTTTCGGCGGCGAGGACGGCAAGACGATTGTCTCGCCGCTGGAATATGAAACCGTCGGGCTGATGGGCTCGAACCTGGGCATCGGCGACCTGGATACGATTGGGCGCATGAACTGGCAGGTCAACGACCTGGGGCTGGACAGCATCGAAATCGGCGCGGCCCTGGGGGTGGCGGCGGAGGCCGGGCTGATGGACTTCGGCGACGGCGCGCGCGCGCTGGAACTGCTGGATGAAATTCGCCAAAACACGCCGCTGGGACGCATTTTGGGCATGGGCGCGACAACGGTCGGCAAGGTGTACGCCATCGAGCGCGTCCCGGCGGTCAAGGGCCAGGCAATGAGCGCCTACGAGCCGCGCGCCATCAAGGGCACAGGCGTGACGTATGCCACCACGCCGCAGGGCGCCGACCACACCTGCGGGCTGACCATCCGAGCGAAGGTCAACCACCTCGACCCGCAAGGGCAGGCCGCGATTTCACTGACCGCCCAGTTGAACATGGCCGGGTACGACACGCTGGGCGCCTGCATTTTCGCCGGGTTTGGCTACGCCACTGCCCCGGCGGCCATCCCTGAATTGCTGGCGGCCCGCTATGGCTGGGAGGACGTCCCCGCCGATATGTTGCAGGTCTTGGGGCGCGAGACCATCAAAATGGAACGCGAGTGGAACAAGCAGGCCGGCTTTACCAAAGCCCATGACCGCCTGCCCGAATACATGACCCGCGAAGCCCTGCCGCCCAACAACGCGGTTTTCGATGTGGACGAAGAGCAGTTGGATACGATTTACGACAATTTGTAGGTTTAAATGCAAAAGAAAAGTTGACAGTCACTTTGCAAGTGACTGTCAACTCGATTGGAAAAATACGGGGTAAATTATTCTGATTTATAACCACTATTGCGCCAATTCATCTTCCAATTTATCGAGCATTAAAAACAATGGAGGTTCGCCAGTCGGTAGTAGCAACAACCTGGTTTGTGAAAGGAGGACGCGGGCTGTTTGCGTGTCTCCAGAATCGATATGTTGGAAAATATCTTTAAACAGGTAAATACCCTTTTCAAGTCGATGGGTTTGTTCGACCGGATTAGATTCCCCTACCTTTTCCAATGTGTCTCTTGCTCTCAGGCAATAAAAAATCGCTTTTTCCCATTCGCGCATTGTGGTCAGAGTTACAGAAAAGTTGAAGTAGTCCGCTCCCTGGCTGAAAATATCTTTCATGCTCTGACGTAAAATTATTAGCGACTCCAAATTTTTCTCAGCCAATAAAAAATTCTGATTTTTCAAGAGCTCGAGTCTCAGTAACGCACCAAGCACGTTGGCTTCGCCCAATTTTGCGCCAACGGCGCGGAACAGGCGCAGGGCTTCGTTGTAACTTTCCAGCGCGGCATCACGCTCGTCCCGGAACTG
>JAGVAO010000246.1 GCA_020060235.1 Anaerolineales bacterium
CAGGCCATCCGCCAGCAGCATGAACAAGTGCGCGGCAAAGGCTTCAAGGGCGCGGTCGGCACCGGCGCGAGTTACGGCGAACTGTTCGGGCCTGAAAACGTCCCCGCTTTCGAGCGGGCCATGTCTGAAAAACTGGATTTACCCTTCTATCCGGTCGCCACCCAGACTTATCCGCGCAAGCAGGACTTAAATATCGTCTCCTCCCTGGCCGGTCTGGCCGCCAGCCTGTATAAATTTGCCTTCGACCTGCGCGTGCTGCAATCGCCGCCCATCGGCGAACTGGCCGAGCCCTTTGGCGCGAAGCAGGTCGGCTCTTCGGCCATGCCCTTCAAGCGCAACCCGATTCGGGCCGAGAAAATCGATTCGCTGGCTCGTTATGTGGCGGGACTGCCGCGCCTGGCCTGGGACAACGCCGCCCATTCACTGCTTGAACGGACACTGGACGATTCCGCCAACCGCCGGACGATGCTCCCCGAAGCCTTCCTGGCCGTTGACGAGATTTTGCTGACCGCGACGGGGGTTGTCAAAAACCTGCGCGTGGACGAAGCCGCCATGGCCCGCAACCTGTCCATTTACGGGCCGTTTGCCGCCACCGAACGGGTGCTGATGGCCGCCGCCAAAGCCGGAGCCAGCCGCCAGGAGATGCACGAACTCCTGCGCGAACAGGCCATGACGGCCTGGGCGGCTGTCCGCGCCGGGGAGCCGAATCCGCTGGTGGAAAATTTATCCGCTGACGCGCGCCTGTTGGCTTTCCTGACCCCCGCGCAAATCCGCGAACTGATGGAATTCAGCCACCACACCGGCGACGCGCCACACAGGGCGAGGGCGCTGGCGGCAAAAATAGTAACAGCCTAAAACAACTTGGAATCAAAAGCCGCAACCAACAGGCTGCGGCTTTTGATTGAACAAATACTTATTCTGGAATTATCTCAGAGTGGGGAGGATAATAATAGCCATCTCCCCAGGTTTCTCCAGTGAAATCAAAAACCAAGTCCCCAGGAACATAGGTGTAGGGCCAATCGGTGCCCCAGGCTTCGCTGGTGTACTCTATTGTATCGCCATATTCGGCGGGGGTGGACTGGCAATATTGGCCCAGCCACATCCAGTAACTTTCCTCGTCGCCGGAATATTCGGGCTTGTTCCAGTCGAAAACATTGTAACAAAAATTCCCGGGCCTAATCACGCCGCTGAAAGCATAGCCGTTAAGGCTGATTTGCGCGGTCTGGCCGATAAACTTGTACCCACCCTGGCTCATGGTGCAGGACAAGACCCCGTCATCGCGGAAAACGCAAATCAGGCGAAAGTCCTGGCCGCCAATCCGGGCCGTGCCGCCAAACGAGTCAAAGTCTCCCTTGACCTCGAATGTGAAGACCACCCCTTTGCCGTACACGAAATCTGCCCCAAGGAAAGTGATGGAACGCTCTCCAGCCGCGAGTGCCGGGCTGACGCTGGCAAACAAAAATGCCGCCAGAATAAAAAAGGATAGAAATAACTTTGCAGACTTTGACATATTTTCCTCCTGTTCGGTATGACTTGATTCTGTCACAAAGTGGTTACGCAGTCAACCATTAATTTTACACCTGGAAGAGTAAAAAACTCGCAGACCCAAACTTAATAATCGCCAAAGCCGGCTTCATGTGAAAAACATCTCAATTAGGAGATTATGGTGATTGCATTAAGTTACAAGAAATGTAAAAATTTTTGAGCGGTATCAAACAAAAGTTGCTACGCCTGATTTCATTAAGAAATACACCTGTTTACCGGTATCGAAAAGGCAAACCCGCCGTGAGACGGGGGCGCAAAGTCATGGGTCTATCATTTTCGAATGAGATTTTTGATAGACAGCCAGACCGCCGAATTTTCAGGCGGTTTTTTTGTTTTAGAAAGGAGATGTGTATAAGCCATTTGCCAGTATTCGGTCATTAATTTACATAACCCCATCAGAATAATATATAAGGAGAAGTTGTTATGAAAGCAAAGTGGACCGGACTAGTATTGATTGTCGCCATCCTGGCAATCTCTATTGTGCCTGCTGCCAGCGCCCAGGAGGGCGTTTTTCCCCTTGAACCACTTGCCCCGCCACCATCAGCGGAGACGGGAGAAATGGTTGACGAAACTCCGGCAGCATGGTTTGTCGAATTAGCCAGCGCGCCGCTTGCAGATGGGGGTTCCATTGCACAAACAAGAGCAGACAAGAATAATTTCCGAAGCGCTGCCAGAAGAAACAACATTCAATTTACAGAGCGTTATGCTTTCGACACGCTATGGAACGGTTTGTCCATCTCTGTGAAACCCCGCGACGTGAGCAAACTTTCTGCGTTGCCGGGTGTAAAAGCCGTCTACCCCGTGTTTACTGTCCAAATCCCTGAAACGACACAGGCAAATAATCCCGACCTTACCACTGCGCTTGCGATGACCGGGGCCGACATCGCTCAATCGGAACTCGGTTATAACGGTGCAGGTATCAGGGTTGCGGTGATGGATACAGGCATCGACTACGACCATCCTGACCTGGGCGGCTGTTTTGGGGCCGGTTGCCGGGTGACAAAAGGCTGGGACTTTGTTGGCGATTCATTCAATGCCGACCCGACCTCCCCGTTTTACAATCCGGTTCCGTCCCCCGACCCCTTCCCGGATGATTGCAACGGGCACGGCACGCACGTGGCAGGCATTGTCGGCGCAAGCGGTGATGTCGTTGGCGTGGCTCCCGGTGTGACCTTTGGCGCCTATCGCGTCTTTGGATGCAGCGGTTCCACCACCGCAGATATTATGATTGCAGCCATGGAGATGGCTCTCGCAGACAACATGGACGTGCTCAACATGAGCATCGGTTCCTCATTTACATGGCCGCAATATCCGACTGCTGTAGCCGCCGACCGCCTGGTTCAGAAAGGTATGGTGGTTGTGGCATCGATTGGCAACAGCGGTGCAAATGGCTTGTATTCAGCCGGCGCGCCCGGTTTGGGCAAAGATGTCATTGGTGTGGCCTCGTTTGATAACACCCACGTTGCCCTCAACACCTTCACCATTTCGCCAGACAATTCGCTGATTGGTTACGCCCCGGCGTCCGGCTCCCCACTGCCGCCCACTTCTGGCACGTATCCTATGGCGCGCACAGGAACTGCAACAACGTTAAATGACGCTTGTAACGCAGTTGCGCCTGCCCCCGGCAGCCTGACCGGCATGGTTGCGCTGATTCGGCGTGGCACGTGTACTTTCTATGAAAAGGCGTTTAATGCCGAGCAGGCCGGTGCCATCGCTGTCGTTCTATACAACAATAGTGCTGGTCGCTTCTCTGCTACGGTAGCGGGAGCGTCAGCAATTAACATCCCCGTAGTTTCCATTTCAGATGCAGAAGGTGCGCTCATCGATAGCCGCCTGGCCCTGGGGGCTGTCGACATGACCTGGACCGACCAGTTTGGCACCTTCATCAATCCCACCGGCGGACTGATTTCTTCCTTCAGTTCATATGGCCTTTCGCCCGACCTCGACCTAAAACCCGACATCGGCGCGCCGGGCGGCCTGATACGCTCCACCTACCCGCTTGAAGCAGGCGGTTATGCAACCATCAGCGGCACTTCCATGTCTTCGCCGCACGTTGCCGGTGCGGTTGCGTTGTTCTTACAAGCCAGGACTGGCTCCAGCCCTGCCGAAGTGCGTGACGCCCTGCTCAATAGCGCAGACCCCAAGAATTGGTCGTTGAATCCGGGAATCGGGCTGCTTGACCATGTCCATCGCCAGGGCGCTGGTATGCTGGATATTGATGACGCCATCCTGGCGACGACCATCGTCACCCCGTCGAAAATCGCAACTGGTGAGGGCGAGGCTGGCGCCTTCGTCCAGACTCTTACCCTGCAAAATTTCAGCGAATCGGGTGTCACCTATAACCTGTCCTACGTGAATGCAGTCTCGACAGGTGGTGTGATTACGCCAAGCTTCTTCGGCTCAAACGCTTTTGTAACTTTCAGTTCGGCAAGCGTCTTTGTGCCGGCCGGAGGAACAGCCGATGTTACCGCCACCATCAATCCGGCTACTGGCCCGGTCAACGGGCAATATGGTGGCTATATCGTCTTCACACCGCAGGGCGGCGGGCAAGCCTATCGTGTGCCATTTGCCGGATTCGTGGGTGATTACCAAGGTATTCAAGCCCTTACCCCAACCATCTACGGCTTCCCATGGCTTGCATACCTGGAAGACGGCTTCTACAACCAGTTGACCGACATTGACGATTGGACTTTCACGATGCAGGGTGATGACTTCCCCTACATTCTGCTTCACTTCGAACACCAGGTGCAGGTGTTGAATGTGGAAATCTTCAAGGCAAACGGCCAACCCGTACACCCGGTCTTTAACACTGCCATTTACGAAACCTACCTGCCGCGTAACGCCACCACCACAAGTTTCTTTGCATTTGCCTGGGACGGCAACCGCCTGCACAACAATGGCAATGACAATGTCAAGGCTGTGCCTGATGGCCAGTACTACCTGGTGGTCACTGTTCTCAAGGCAAACGGCGACCCGGATAACCCCGCCCACTGGGAAACCTGGACATCGCCAGTGTTCAACATCGACCGTCCATAGACCAACCGGTTAAGTCAAAACAAAACAGGCTGGCGAGTAATCTCGCCAGCCTGAACTTTTACTATCGGCAGCGCCTCCCCTGCCGGGGTTAAATCAGGTGGGCGCTTTCTTTTTCACGGTATAATCGCCCCGCAATCATCCACTTTCCAATTAAGAAAACCCCAAATGACCCAAAAACATACTTTCCAATCCATCATCATCCAACTGCAAGAATTCTGGGCTTCGCGCGGATGTCTCATCTGGCAGCCCTACTACACCCAGGTCGGCGCGGGGACGATGAACCCGGCCACCTTCCTGCGCGTGCTCAGCCCCGAGCCGTGGAACGTCGCCTATGTCGAACCCTCCGTCCGCCCGGACGATGGGCGCTATGGCGAAAATCCCAACCGCCTGCAAATGCACTACCAGTACCAGGTCATTCTCAAGCCCGATACCGGCAACCCGCAGGAACTCTACCTCGACTCGCTCAAAGCCATCGGCATCGACCCGCGTGAACACGACATCCGCTTTGTGGAAGACAACTGGGAGCAGCCTGCCATCTCGGCCTGGGGCCTGGGCTGGGAAGTCTGGCTGGATGGACAGGAAATCACCCAGTTCACCTACTTCCAGCAGGTCGGCGGCGTGGCCCTCGACCCGGTCGCCGTTGAAATTACCTATGGCCTCGACCGTATCCTGATTGCGCTCAACAACGCCAGCGGCATCTGGAACGAACCCTGGGGCGAGGGGGTTTCGTATGGGGAAGTCCGTCGTCGCGAAGAATTTGAACATTCCAAATATTATTACGAAATCGCCGACGTGGCCCGCGCCCGCCAAATGTACGAACTCTACCTGGCTGAGTGCGAAGCCTGTCTTGCCGCCGGCCTCGTCCTGCCTGCGCACGACTACGTCCTTAAATCTTCGCACACCTTCAACATCCTCGACGCGCGCGGCGCGGTCAGCCTGACCGAGCGCCAGGCCAGTTTCGGCAAAATGCGCGACCTGGCCCGCCGCGTGGCGCTGGCGTATTTGGAGCAGAGGAAAGAATTGGAATACCCCCTGCTAAAGGATGAAGGCGGAAAGATGAAGGCGGAAGCAAAACCCGCAGATTTTTCATCTTTCATCCTTCATAATTCATCCTTCATCCTTGAGATTGGCACTGAAGAACTGCCCGCCGGGGATGTGGACTCAGCTTTATCCCAACTACGGGAAAAAGTCCCGGCATGGCTGGCGGAGTTGCGCCTCGAACATGGCCCCGTGACGGTTCATGCCACCCCGCGCCGGTTGGCCGTTTTGATAGAGAATCTCGCCCCTGGGCAGCCCGACCGCGAAGACCTGGTCAAAGGCCCGCCCGCCGACCGGGCATTCGACTCCGCCGGAGCCGCCACCCCTGCGGCGATGGGTTTTGCCAAAAAGAACGGCGTGGATGTAGCCGATTTGCAGGTGAAAGAAATCGACGGCGGCAAATATGTGACCGCTGTTGTCAAATCCAAAGGTCGGCCGACGCCCGAAGTGCTGGCCGAGAACCTGCCGGGACTGGTGGCAAGCATCTCCTTCGTCAAGACCATGCGCTGGAATGAGAGCGGGGTAGCCTTCAGCCGCCCGATTCGCTGGTTCGTGTCCATGCTTGGCGAGCAGGTTATCCCGTTTGAGTACGCTGGCGTGCAGTCTGGGAATATCTCGCGCGGCTTGCGCCCGTATGACTCCCCCGAACTGGTTATCTCCTCATCGAATCACTACTTCTCTGCCCTGCGCGAAGCGGGCATCGTTCTCGATATCGAAGAACGCAAAGCCAGCATCGTGGAACAGGTCAAAGTCGCGGCGGAATCTGTCGGCGGCGAGGCCATTATCGAGCCGGGATTGCTTGCCGAAGTGGCAAATCTTATCGAAAAACCAACCGCTGTGCTAGGCGGGTTCAACCCCGAATTCCTGCAACTCCCCCGTGATGTGCTGATTGGGACGATGAAGAAGCATCAGCGGTATTTTCCGGTACAGGCTGTAGGGGCTGGGCTTGCCCCTGCACCTGGGCGACCACAAGAGTCGCCCCTGCAAGCGTATTTCATTGCCATCCGAAACGGCGACGACCAACACCTCGACATCGTCCGCGAGGGCAACGAGCACGTTCTCGGCGCGCGTTTTGCGGATGCCAATTTCTTCGTGCGCGAGGATGTCAAATTCCCGCTCGAACATTACCGCGGCGGCTTGAAAACGCTCACCTTCCAGACCAAACTCGGTTCGATGTACGATAAAGCCGAGCGAATGCTCAAACTGGCCGAGAAAATTTCCGAAATGCTCGGCCTCGACGATGTGCAACGCTCCATCGTTCAACGTTCAACCTTCCTCGCAAAAGCCGACCTGACCACCCAAATGGTCACTGAAATGACCTCGCTCCAAGGCATCATCGGACGCGAGTATGCGCTTCGCAGCGGCGAAAAAGCCGAAGTGGCGCTGGCGATTGGGGAGCAGTACCAGCCGGTTCCGCATAGCAAAGCCGGGGTTGTGGTGGCGCTCTCCGACAGAATCGACTCGCTGGTTGGTCTGTTTGCCGCCGGGCTGGCCCCGACCGGGGCGAAAGACCCCTTCGGCCTGCGCCGTGCCGCCATCGGGACGGTTCAGCCGCTCATCGAGCACAATCTCGACTTCGACCTGCGCGCCGCTGTCGAGGCGTCTGCCGCCTTGCAACCGATTCCGGTTTCAGCGGAGGTCAAAGCCGGGGTGCTGGACTTCCTGACGGGTCGGATGCGCGTCCTGCTCACCGAAACGGGCTTCCGCTATGATGTGGTCGAGGCTGTTTTGGCGGCCCAATCCCACAATCCGGCGGCATCCGCCAAAGCAGTGAAGGAATTGATGGAATGGGTCAAACGCCCTGATTGGTCGCCGATTTTGGACGGATATGCGCGTTGTGTGCGCATTGTGCGCAGCGCAGAAGTTTCGACTAATCAGTATTCAGTAACCAGTGAGAAACTGGTTGAACCTGCCGAAAAAGGGCTGTACGAAATTCTGCAAACGGTCAACAGTCAACCGTCCACAGTCAATGAACTGCTCACCAGTGTCGAAACCCTCATCCCCGCCATTACCGCCTTCTTCGACAAGGTGCTGGTGATGGACAAGGACGAAGCGATTAAACAGAACAGGCTAGCTTTGGTGGGACAAATTGCCAATTTGTCCCATGGAATTGCGGATTTGAGCAAGTTAGAAGGGTTCTAGGATTTGAAAGTGGTTTTCCGCAATGAACATTGAGGCCCGCAACTTGTCGGTGGATTACACCTTGCGGCTGACCAATGAGCCGCTGGCCGCGCTGAAAAGTGTCAGCTTTTCGGTTGAGTCGGGCAAATTTGTGTGCCTGATTGGCGCCAGCGGCTGCGGCAAAACCACCCTGCTAAACGTTGCCGCCGGGCTTGTCGCACCAAGCGCGGGCGAACTCCTGCTCGACGGCGTGCCTGTCTATGGTCCGGGACGTGACCGGGCAATGGTTTTCCAGTCAGCGGCCCTTCTACCCTGGCGCACTGTTTTCAAGAACGCAATGTATGGGTTGGAGATACAAGGATACCCATTCCGCGAGGCAAAGCGGATTGTCAGCGAGTTGATTGACCTTGTTGGCCTGACGGGGTTCGAGAAGAGTTTCCCGCGTGAATTATCAGGTGGAATGCAGCAGCGTGTTAACCTGGCGCGTGCGTTGGCGACCCAGCCGAAACTGTTGCTGATGGACGAGCCTTTTGCCAGCCTTGATGCCCAGATGCGCGAGTATATGCAGGGCGAAATCGAGCGCATCTGGCAGCAAACCCGCCAGACAACCCTGTTTGTCACTCATTCAATTGATGAAGCGGTTTTCCTGGCTGACGAGATTATCGTCATGACCTCGCGCCCTGGCCGGATTAAGACAACCGTGCAGGTGGATTTGCCGCGTCCGCGGGCGCTGGAAATGAAGAAAGACCCCCGGTTTCACGCCATCGCAGATTCCCTGCGCGACCAGCTCGACCGGGAGTTTCGTGAAATGATGGGGCAGGGGATTTTCCAGGGTGACTGAAGATGAATAGCATCAATTCGTCTGTCCGCGACAAGCTCCTGGCAATCCTGACCGGGGTTACCTTTGTTGGCCTGTGGGAAATTTTGCCTGCCAGCGGATTAATCAACCCGTTCTTTACCAGTTCGCCTTCACGAATTTATGTCGCGGCAAAATGGCTGTTTGCGAACGGTTTTTGGAATGATATTTATGTCAGCCTGACCCAGTTTACCCTGGGAATGCTTCTTGCAATGGTTGTGGGTATTGTTCTCGGACTGCTCCTGGGTTGGTACAAGACCCTGAATGCCATGTTCGAGCCGTTTGTAACCATGCTCAATGCCATGCCCCGGGTCGCCCTGCTGCCCATCATCATTCTCTGGCTTGGGATTGGGATGGAATCGAAGATTGCGGCGGTGTTTTTGGGCGCGTTCCTGCCGATTATCATCACGGTGATGAAAGGGGTGCGCACGGTTGATGAAAATCTTATAAAATGCGCGCGTTCATTCGGCGCAAACGATGCCCAAATGTTCCTGACCCTGGCAGTCCCTTCCAGTTTGCCCTTTATTGTTGCGGGGCTGCATATTGCGGTTGGACGCGGCCTTGTGGGTGTGGTGATTGGCGAATTGCTTGCATCGCAGGCCGGGGTCGGCCACATGATGGCCAAGGCCAGCGCAACTTTCCAGATAGACAAGGTTTTTGTCGGGGTACTGTTCCTGGCAGTTTTCGGTTATCTGCTTACCGAGTTACTTAAACTTATCGAAAAACAATTTGAAAAATGGAGGCCGCAATGAAACGCTTTTTACTTTTTATACTGGTAGCCCTGGTAATTTCCGCCTGCGCGCCGGCCCAACAAACCCCATCGGAATTGACGCCAGTGGATGTATGTTTTACCGCATCTTCTGGTAACCAGGCTGTAGGATTTTATGCGCTTGAAAAAGGCTATTTTGAAAAATATGGTCTACAAGTTAACCTTGTACAAGTTGTCGGTGGCCCCAAAGGTGTGGCTACAATGGTCAGCGGCGACGTGCAAATCTGCCAGATAGCAGGCAGCGCTGTCGTGAATGCTGTCGCAGCCGAGCAGGACCTTGTCCTTGTTGCCGGCTTGTATAATACCTTCCCCAGTGTTTTGTTTGTGCAGCCGGGAATCAACTCGATTGATGATTTGCGCGGCAAAACCATCGGGGTAAGCGCTACAGGAACCGCGTCAGAAGTCGCTACCCGCCTTCTGCTTCAAGAGGTAGGCCTTGACCCGGACAAAGACGTCATATTGCTTAACATGGGCGAGGAAAGTGAGCGTGTTTTGGCAATGAAGGCCGGACAAATCGATGCCGTCTCTGTCACATCGCCTTTTACACACATCCTGGCCGAGAGCGGGTATTTGGCTTTGCTCGACATGACAGATGTTAACATTCCTTTTGCGCATACCGCAGTTGCAACCTCACGAAAATTTATTGCTGAAAATCGCCCTGTTGTTCTGGCGTTTATGAAAGCAATCATCGAGGCTTCGCACGCCATGAAAAATGACCCAGAGGGAGCAAAAGAGGTCTTGGCCGAGTTCACAGGTTTGGATATGGTCGAAAATGCGGCTGACCTGGAAGATACTTATCGGAATGTTATCCTGGCTCACTTGCAGGATGTCCCTTACCCCAGCCTTGAGGCGCTGCAAACCTTGATGACCGTTGCAGAACAGACCAACCCATCGGTGGCAAACCTTACCCCCGAACAACTGGTGGATATGAGTATTGTCAGGGAACTGGAAGAGAGCGGCTTCATCAACAGCGTCCTGAAATAAATGCCTGCAAACCACGTTTTAGACGCCCAAAAGGGGAAACCGACCAGCCTGTTCGAAATCCTGACAGGCGTGTGGGCGCAATTCTCCGACAAGGTGTTGGTCAAGTCGGAATTCAACAAATATACAGGCGCCGACCTCGACCGGGCTTCCAGTCAGGTTGGGCGCCTGCTTCTCCAACATCTGGGAGGCGAACCCCGGCCCATTCCCATCCTGATTAACCAGCCCAACGATATGCTGCTTGGGTTGCTGGGCGTCATGCGCGCGGGGCATTTTTACGTTATTCCGTCGAACAACAACCCGCCCGAACGGCTCAAGCAAATCCTGGCCGACCTCGAGGCGCCATTGCTCCTGACCAGCCATGCCCAGGAGTTGCTCGCCAGCGAAATTGCGCCGCCGGGTTGCAAAATTGTCTGCATCGAAGATGCCTGGAAAGTCGATAAGGCCCCGCTCGATACGCGGCCCGCGGCCGATTCGGTTGCCGCGGTTTACTACACATCCGGCTCTACAGGCGAACCCAAGGGGGTATTGCGCTTGCATTCTGCGTTGATTGCGCGAGGCTGGGGCGAAATCTCGAACAATGAATTGACCCCGGCAGATAACATCCTCACCCTTTATACCCTTTCGACCCCAGCTTCTATCTCAACAATAATTCCCGCCATGTTTGCAGGTTGTACGCTGGTCTTGTATGACCTGCCAACGCGCGGACTGGCGGCCCTGAGCCATGTCCTGCTCAAGGAAGAGATTAACCTCCTGCGCATCCCGGTGGAACTTTTGCGTTCCTGGATAAGTACCCTGGAATCCGGGGCGTTTTTCCCGAAAATCCGTGCCATCAACTCAGCCGGCGACGTACTCTACCGTCGGGATGTCGAGCGATTGAGCCAGTTTGTGCCTGGAAACGCCATCGTGATTCATCACCTGTCGGGCAGCGAATCTGGCCTGCTGGCGCACAACGCTTTCCCTATCCAAAACCCGCCGGAAGGGGAAATCGTCCCCGTAGGATACCCGCCTCCCGATAAGGAGGTTGTCCTGTTGGACGAAACCTATCAGCCGGTTGCGGCTGGCGAAATCGGGGAGATTTGCGCGCGGGCTGGCGTTCATTTTCCTGGCTATTGGAAGCGGCCAGACCTGACGGAGAAAAAATTTATCACCGATCCACAAGACCCATCCCGCCAAATCTATTGCTCTGGCGACCTGGGTCGCTTTCGCTCTGATGGCCGGTTGGAGTTTATTGGCCGCAAAGACGCGCGCGTAAAAATTCGCGGCTATAGCGTCGATATGGCTGCCATTGAAGCGGTCTTGACGACCATGCCCGAAGTGCATCGCGCCGTTGTCAAACCCGTCCAGGCTGCCGGGATGCAAAAGCGGCTGGCAGCTTATATCGTGCTTGCCCCACAGGGGCAGGCCAAAGGCAGCGATTTTCGCTCCTACCTGGCTTCGCGCCTGCCAGCCTATATGATTCCCGCCTATTTCACAGTTCTGGATGAACTGCCCCTTACGGCCACAGGCAAGGTCAACCGGCCAGCCCTCCCCGACCCTGACCCGGCCCGACAGCGCAGATTGATGCCTTATCGTCCTGCGCAGGATTCGTTTGAAGTTGGCCTGGCAAAAATCTGGGAGTCGGAGTTCCAGGTTTCTCCCATCGGCCTGGACGATGACTTCTTCGAGCTGGGCGGCGATTCGCTGGCTGCTGCGCGCTTATTCGTGGCCATTGAAAAGCAGTTCGGTCAATATTACCCGTCCTCTGTCCTCCTTGAACACGGCAGCCTCGAAAAACTGGCAGCCTACCTGCGCGAAAATCAGGGAAATGCAACTGGCGTCATTTCGCCGCTGCGCACAAGTGGCTCGAAAAAACCGATTTTCATCCTGCCGGGTTCCTACGACCCCCTGTTCATCTTCCGCAACATGCTGCCCTACTTCGACGCTGAACGGCCGGTCTATGGCTTTGAACTGGCAAAGTTTTACCAGCACGTTGATGAAGGCAAAAGCATTTCAGCCCTGGGACAGGATTTGCTCAAAGCCTTAAAAGCGTTCCAACCCGAAGGGCCATATCACATCCTGGGATTCTCATCTGGTGGGTTCCTGGCTTTTGAACTGGCCTGCCAACTGGAGCGCGCTGGCGATTCCGTCGGCCTGCTGACCCTGTTGGATACCTCCGCACCGGGCAAAAGCGTGTTTGGTAAATTCCTGCCGCTGGTATGGAAATACCACTTGCCCAACCTGCATAGCCTGGATTGGGGCGGCAGGCGCAACTACATTCGCCAGCGCATTCCGCGCCTGTGGGTCAGACTCTTTTCACTGGGCCCATTGCGTCACTTTTCCAAAAAGGCGCTGGGGACAAACGTCCAACTGGTTAATATGATTTCCCGGTCGTTTCGCCCATCCGTGTTCCACGGCGACATGCTGCTGCTCTCTGCTGAAAACCTGAAACTGGACGTGCCCGAAGATCGGGCCATGGCCTGGCAGGAATACGTCGGCGGGAAGTTGAACATCGCGCCGATACCGGGAGAGCATAAAGACCTGATGAGCGACCCTTATGTTGAGCCCTGGGCGGCAAAACTCTCCGAGGCGCTTGCCCCTCTGCCGTAAACAATAGATACCATGCAATCAAGACTAGAGCGGAACATCCCGCTCTTTTGTTTTTCGTAACACTTTCGCAAAATCATCGTTAATCCATTTAGACACTATGCCTTTTAAGCAAGCATCCCAGGCTCCCATAGACGGTGAATTCAAATTGGTGCAGCGTGCGCAGGCTGGCGACCAGGAGTCTTTTGCGCGCCTGTATGATGCTTACATGGAACGTATTTACCGTTATGTTTTCTTCCGGGTAAACGACGCCCTGACTGCCGAAGACATAACAGCCCAGGTCTTTATGAGGGCCTGGGAAAGACTTGACACATACAAGGATGACCGCTCACCATTCCTGGCCTGGCTTTACCAGGTGGCGCGGAACGCAGTCATTGACCATAACCGTACCAGCAAGGCTGCTATAGCGCTTGAAGAAGTCGACCCGGCACAAATCAGTTTTAGCGAAGATATGGATGAAAAAATCGACCGGCAAACCAGGCTGCAAGAAATTCGCTCAGCGCTGCAAGTTCTGACCGAAGAACAACAACAAGTTTTATTGATGAAATTTGCCAACGGGCTCAAAACGCCGGAAATTGCCCGGCTGCTTGGCAAAGAACAGGGAGCAATTCGCGCACTGCAAATGCGTGCGCTCCAGGGTCTGGCGAAGGCCCTGGGAGTGATGGAGTAAAACGTTATGGATTTTGAACAAATTCTTGAAGATTGCCTTCAAAGGCTCGCCGATGGTGAAACACCGGAAGCCTGCCTGGCACAATACCCGCAACATGCCGTGGAATTGCGCCCGTTGCTAATCGCCGCTGAAACAATGGGGGCCAGCGCGCAGGCTCATCCCCTGCCAGAATTTAAGATGCGAACGCGCGAACAACTGATTAAACACATGCAAGCCAACCCACGCCAGGTGGCAAAACCCATCATGGCGCCGCTTTTTCGCCTGGCTTTTGGAATGACAACCCTGCTGCTGGCTTTTTTTGTCGTCGGCACGGCTCTGGCGCAATCGGCGTTGCCGGGAGAAGCCCTGTATCCCTTAAAACTGGCGAGTGAACAAGCCTGGCTGCATATCGCGCCCGACCCGCTTGGCGCGAAACTGGCGCTTACCGAACGCCGCATTGACGAAGTAATGGCCACTTCCGGCAACCCTGCGGCAATGGAGATTGCGCTGCGAGAATACAATAACATCCTTGCCAGCCTGGAATCTTATACGGAACTCGCAGACCGCCAGCGTATTGAAGCGGCTTTGCAAATTCAAACTGAGCAATTGAAAGATGCAGGCTTGCTGACAACTTTGCCTGCCAATGAAGAGACTCCCACCCCGGAGCCGCTCCTGCCTCTGACAGCACCGGATGTCGAACTGCCGCTTGCCACCCCTGAAATTCTCCCGGTTGCTGTTCCAACGCTGGAAATTCCGAGCTTACCCCAGCCCTGACCGATTTTCGCATAACACTTTTGGAACTTTATCGTTATTCAAGATAAGACCGTCAACGGTCAAAACCCAAGTTCTGGAGGAAAAAACCATGACGAAAATCTTTGTGCAAATTGTTGTTTCTGCCCTGGTCAGCCTGGGGGTTATTTCCGGGTTCAGCGCCGATGTGCGTGAACAGGCCAGGCAGACCGGCAACGAGGTCAAATCCGCGCTTCATGAAGTGGTGACCTCAACTGTCGAGGTTGCTTCTGAAATCAGCGCCAACACAAGTGCGCAGGCTGGCGCCGAAGGTTTTTTCAACCTTTCCGGTCAGCAAAATGCCACGGTTGAATCTGGGGGCGGCCTGCCCGACCTGAATCTGGGCAACGTCTTCGCCGGGTTCGAGGCGGAAACCCAGGCCGATGCCGGGGCAGACGCCTCGGTGCAAGGCGCCGGGCTTGAAACCTGGCTGGGGCTCAGCCTGTCTGCCGGTAACGGCTTGAACCTGGGCCTGGGCAACTCAGACTAACTGTTACAAAAGCAAGAAATACCCGTCCTGAAAATCAACTTCAGGGCGGGTATTTTGTTTACCCAAACTAAACTGCCACGAAACGGGCATCTTTTCATAGTTGCGCCGCGCCCCAACCAAGTCTATAATTCATCCCATGTCCTCCATCGACGAAATCAAAGCCCGTATCGACATTCTTGACCTGGCCGCTGAAGCCGGGGTCAAACTGCGCCGCACCGGCCGCAACCATACGGGATTTTGCCCCTTCCACGACAACAAACGCACCCCGGCTTTCGTCATCTGGCCGGAGAGCGGAACCTGGCGCTGCTTCGGCGAATGCAACGAGGGCGGCGACATCTTCAAGTTCATCATGAAGAAAGAGGGCATCGATTTCAAGGAAGCCCTGCAAAGGCTGGCGGAAAAGGCCGGGGTCACGCTGGAACGGCTCCAGACCGAAAAACCCGAACAAAAAGAAGAGAATCAGCGCCTGCGCAACCTGCTCGAGGACGCGGTCACGTTTTACCGCCACCAACTGCTGCAAACCGAAGCCGGGAAAGTTGCCCTCGATTACCTGCTCGAAAAGCGCAGCCTGACGATGCAAACCATCGAAACCTGGGGGTTGGGATATGCCCCGCATTCGTGGGACGCCACCCTGAAACATTTCAGCGCCAAAGGTTACAGCGAACAAGACCTGCTGGATGTCGGCCTGCTCTCGGAGCGGGACAGCGGCGGCTATTACGACAAGTTTCGTCACCGCATCATGATTCCGATTCGGGACGAAAACGGACGCATGACCGGTTTCGGCGGACGCATTCTTGACCCGGACGATATTCCCAAGTTCATGAACTCGCCCCAGACGGCCCTGTTCGACAAGGGACGCCTGCTCTACGGCCTCGACCGGGCGCGCAAGCCCATCCGCGCTGCCGACCAGGTGGTGATTGTCGAAGGCTACCTGGATGTGATTGCCGTACACCAGGCCGGTTATGAGAACGTCGTCTCGCCGATGGGCACAGCCCTGACCGAAGACCAGTTGCGCCTGCTCAAACGCTTCACGCGCAAAATCGTGCTGGCCCTCGACCCCGATGCCGCCGGGCAAAAAGCCGTCCTGCGCGGGTTGGACGCCGCCCGCGAAGCGATGGACAGGGAATCGGAAATCCGCTTCGATGCGCGCGGGTTGCTGCGTCACGAGGCCCGCCTGCAAGCCGACCTGCGCGTGGCGAGCATGCCCGACGACCTCGACCCCGATGAAATTGTGGCCCGCGACCCGGCGGAGTGGGCGCGCCTGGTCGAAGCCGCCAAGCCGATTGTCGAGCATGTGCTCGATGTGCTGGTGGCCGAACGGGACGTGAACGACCCGAAGGCCAAGGCCGAAATCGCGGCCCAGATGGTTCCGCTGATTGAAGACCTGCCCAACCCGGTCGAGCGCGATTCGTACCGTCAGATGCTGGCGCGCCGCCTGAAGGTGGACGAACGCACCTTGACCGGTATCAAGGTGTCGGGTGGAACGCCCCGCCGCGTCCCCCGCCCACGGGCCGACCAGGCCCCGGTTCAAGAAGCGGCCCCGGCTGCGACCCCCTCTCCTGTTTCCCCTTACCGAAAAATGGAGGCTGCCTGCCTGGGCGTTATCCTGCGCCGCCCTGACCTGCTGCCGCGCCTCGACCGGCGTTTGCAGGAATCGGGCCTGAGCGCTTTAGGCCCGGCAGATTTCGAGTATACTGATTACCAGGCTATTTTGCTGCTTGTCCAGCGTTCGATTGAACAGGATGAGGCCGATACAACCGCTTTTGTGCGCGCCCGGTTGGTGGACGAACTTAGCGAGACGCACAGCGAACTGCTCAGCCAGTCGGCCCCCAAAGGAACGGACGAGCGCCTGCTCGACGAACTGACCCGCCAGGTGCTGCAAATGCGCCGCGTTGTGCTGGCGGAAAGCGTCAACCAGTTGCGCTTCCTGGCCGAGGAAAACCAGGCCAGCGAATTGAACCAGACCGCCCAAAAGTATGCCCGTGTTTTGCAGGCCATCGACCAGGCCCGTAAACGTTTGAGCGAATACCGCCGGGAGTGAACCAATGCCACGCAAGCCAAAAACCGACGACATTCCCCTGCCCCCCAGCGACGACCTGGACGCCTTCACACCCGATGTGGAAGAAAGCGACCTGGGGCTTGAAGATGCCGCGCTCGACGATGAGCCGCTCGAAGCCATCCGCCCGGCGTTTACGGGGGAACTCTCTGAAGACCCGGTGCGCCTTTACCTGCGCGAAATCGGCCAGGTCAAACTGCTCGATTCGGATAGCGAGTTCCGGCTCTCGACGATGATAGAAGCCCACCGCCTGGTGGAACGCCTGGAACGCCGCGCCCCGCGCAAGGGGGTCGGGCGCGCCTCGCAGGTGTACCGCGCCGTGCTCGACGACCTGGTGATTGCCTGGAAGCGTTTCACCGAAGACGCCAAACGCCTGGGGGTGCAGTTGCCCGACCTGCCGCTGGTGCTGACCGAGGCCCAGGCCCTGCGCCAGGGTTGGGACAGCGACAGCCCGTCGTACCTGCGGGCTTTTCTCGATAACGGTCAGTGGGGCAGCGATGTGATGTGGAACGGCCTGGCCGCCAACGCCTTCAATTTTTTCATTGGTTTTTACCTGCTGCCGCCCGACCTGGCAGGCTGGGTGTTGAAATATTGCCGCCAGCACAAGACCTGTCCCACGCCGCGCTCGCTATACCAGCACCTGCCCGAAGAAGAAGACCTGCTGCTCGACCTGAAAATTATCCAGAACCGGGCCGACGAGGCCGCCCAGGCCCTGGTGCGCGCCAACCTGCGCCTGGTGGTCAGCGTTGCCAAACGCTACCTGGGGCGCGGCATTTCGTTCCTCGACCTGATTCAAGAGGGGAATTTGGGCCTGCTGCGGGCGGTCAACAAGTTTGACCCGCGGCGCGGATTCAAGTTCAGCACCTACGCCACCTGGTGGATTCGCCAGTCCATCAACCGTTCGATTGCCGAACAGGCGCGCACGATTCGCATCCCGGTGCATTTGTTCGAGTCCATCACGCGCATCCTGCGCATCCAGCGTTCGCTGGTGCAGACCTACGGGCGCGAGCCGACGACCGAGGAACTGGCCCTCGAGGTCGGCTATCTTTCGGCGGCAGATGTGCAGGCCATCCTGCGCAGCAAGGCCGAGGGCAACGAACTGGACGAGGCCATTTCGCGGCGCTGGACCGCCGCCAGCAGCAAGGTGGATAAGGTGCTGCGCTCTGCCGAGGAACCGGTCTCGCTTGAAGGGCCGGTCGGCGATGAGGAGTCTTCGCAACTGGGCGACTTCATCCAGGACGACGACGCCCTCGAGCCGATGGACGCCGCCGCGCGCGAGATGCTGCGCGAGCAGGTGCAAAACGCCCTGGCCGCGCTTTCTGAACGCGAGCGCCAGGTGCTCGAACTGCGCTTCGGACTCATCGACGGCAAAGACCACACGCTCGAGGAAGTCAGCCGCTACTTCAACGTCACCCGCGAGCGCATCCGCCAAATCGAGGC
>JAGVAO010000261.1 GCA_020060235.1 Anaerolineales bacterium
ACGCTTTCGCCTTTATTCGGCGTAAATTCCACGTACAGGCGCGATGGACTGCCCATATCTTCACCCTGCAAAATCTCGAAACGGTTTTGGCCCTGCCATTCGATGTCGCGCAAATATCCCGCCAGGGCAGCCGCGGCGGCGCCGGTGGCCGGGTCTTCGTAGACGCCGCCCGTCGGAAAGAGATTGCGGGAGTGAAAACGACGAGCCGACTCCGCCCATAGCATGTCGATTGTGACCAAATCTTCCTGCTGCATCAGGACCTTGACGCGCTCAAAATGATAGGAGATTTCTGCCAGTTTTTTGCGCTCTTTCAAGACCACAATCAGGTGCTTTGCGCCCGCAAAAGCAAAACGAATCGGATAGTTCGCGTCGAGGTCGGCGGCGGTCAGGCTGAACTCGGCCAGTATTTTTTCCACGTAGGCAGTTGGAGCTGTTTCAGACCACGTCGGCGGGGATTGCAGGGCGGCGATAAAAGCGCCTGTGTCTGACTTCGACGCGCTGACCGTAATTTCGCCCTGGTTGATGAAGAGTCTATAGACGCCTTCGCCAAACTTTTCTCCCAGCACCGCGCCGCTGGCAATCGTGGCGTGGCCGCAAAAAGGGACTTCCATTTCAGGGGCAAAATAGCGCACCCGCCAGCCGTCCTGCGCCCGTGTCAGGAATGCGGTTTCAGAATAGCCAACCTGTTTTGCAATGGCAAGCATTTCTTTTTCATCCGGCATTTCAGGGCAAATGGCTACCCCGGCAGGGTTGCCGCCTTTGTTGTTATCAGAAAAAGCCGCAATTCTCAATACTTCCATGTTGTTTCTCCTTGTAAAACGACCAATAATAAATTTTCATGGCAGGGAAAAGGGCACTTACTTACCAAATTACCCATTTTTTTCAAGGACAGGTAATTTCTTTACTTCCTTCACCAATAGCAGGCTGAAAACAATTTCGACTGCTATCATAAGCCCGGCAACAACATAGGGAGGGAAATTAACTCCGAAAATCAGGGCGGCAATTGGGATAACCACCGATAAAGCCATATAACTGGTTGATTTATAAAGCCAACCGTAAGGCAGCAGGTGCGCCCCAAATATCATCGCCAACACCATGACCATCTTGTCAGGAATCGCATTGAATATCCACATTGCAATCAGCAGGTACATCATCTGGTTTACTGAAAACAAGATGCCCAAGTTTGTCAATGGGTTGTCTTTGTTTGTAAAATCGACCCCGATTAATTTTGAAATCATGAATGCCAGTGGCACCAATGGAGCCGTGAAACAAAATGTAAGCAGGTTCTTGGTTAAGATGGGCAACTCGGTCAAATGAACCACAAGCACAGCGCTCCAAATAATGACCGAGGCCAAAATAAAATGTAAGCCCTTCTTTTGCCTGGTGGCGCTATCCAACCGCAATTCGTCAAGGTTAAAGTTCATGTCTGTACTCCTGTCTGATAATTGAGCCGAAAAATTTACCTTGCAACCAGTATAGCAAAACCGCCCTGCTGATGTCAAAAATTTCGGACGCATTAAATTTGGCATTCCCGCATCCCCAAAACTGCGATAACATAGGGAAAGCCCTGTCCACAACGCCGAAAACCAGGGCCGAGGAGAAAAAAGATGAAACGCCAAACCGCCCACCGCTGGCTGGCGATACTTGTCCTTGTGTTTGCCTTGCCCAGCCTGGCCTGCCAGTTCTCGCTGATAGATTGGTCGTTTTTCGACCAGCCCACGCCTGCGCCAGGCGCTGGCCCCGGCCCCGTGCCTACCCCAACCCCGCTGGTCGAAATCACCTTCAACGTGCGCCTGCCTGTGCCGCTTGCGCCGGGCGAAACCATGTACCTGGCCGTCCTTGACGAGGTCACCGGGCTGTCGCTCAATCCGCTGCTGTACACCATGCAGCCACTCGACGCCCAGACCTACTCGTTCAAGATGCCCGTTCCACTCGGTTCGATGGTCAAATACCGCTACGTCCGGCGGGGCATGAACACCGTGCAGGAAGACACAACCTTCGGCGACCTGGTGCGCTATCGCCTGTACCAAGCCAGCAGTTCCGGCGAAGCCAACGACCTGCTGGCCTCGTGGAGCGACCAGCCCTTTAGCGGGCAAACCGGCCAGATTCGCGGAGTCGTCACCAACGCGGCCAGCGGACAGCCCATCCCCAACATCATGGTCAGCGCAGGGGGTGTCACCACCCTGACCGATTCGCTCGGCCAGTATTATCTCGAGGGACTCATCCCCGGTACGCACTTGCTCACCGCCTATGCCCTCGACGGCAAATTCAAACCTTTCCAGCAGGGCGCGCTGGTCATGGCAGACGCCTCGACCCCGGCCATGCTGGCGGTCCAACCCACAAACCTGGTTCAAGTAACCTTCAACCTTACGGCCCCCAACGATACCGTTGCCGGCGCGCCGGTGCGCCTGGCCGGGAGTCTCACCCAACTCGGCAACACCTACGGTGACCTGGGCGGCGGCCTGAGCACGGTCGCCTCGCGCATGCCGGTCATGACGCCCGGCGGCCAGCCGGGGCGCTACAGCCTGACCCTCAGCCTGCCCGCCGGGGCAGACATCCGCTACAAATACAGCCTGGGAGACGGCTTCTGGAACGCAGAACACGACGCGGAGGGCAAATTCGTCGTCCGCCAGTTGATTGTTCCCAACACTGATACAGTCGTCAATGACACCGTCCGCACCTGGCAGGCCGGGCCTTCCGCGCCCATCGTCTTCAACGTCACCGTCCCGGCCAACACCCCCATCGGCGACATCGTCTCCATCCAGTTCAACCCCTACGGTTGGACCGAACCCATCCAAATGTGGCCGCTCGGCAACAATCGCTGGATTTATCGTCTCTCCAGCCCGCTCAACATGCTCGGCAGTTTCGGCTATCGCTACTGCCGCAACGACCAGTGCGGCTCGGCAGACGACATCGAAACCGCCGGCGGCCAGAGCAGGCGCGTCTCGACCAGCCTGACCACCGAAACCCGCCAGGACACCGTCCGCGCCTGGAAGTGGCTGCCCGAAGGCGACCCGGCCACCGTCATCGCCGTGCCCATCAAGGCCCGCACCCCCGGCTTCTGGGCGGGCGTCGAGTTCCAGGCCGCCTACCACCCCACCTGGCAGTCCTTCTACCCCTTCGCGCTCAACAACGTGCAGGGACTTGGCACAAACGTCCTCGTCCTGACCCCCACCTGGACGGCCAAACACAGCCAGCCGCTGATTTTTGCCCCGACAGCCGGACAAGACCCGCTTTGGGAAGACAACCTCCATGCAATGCAGGTTGGACGTGCCGCGAATTTAAACGTCGCGCTCTACCCGACGCCTGTATTGCAGCCCAACGGGCCTGATTTCTGGCTGAAAGCCCCGCTCACCCCCGGCTGGTGGGACCAGTGGTTTGCCCGTTACCGGGCCTTTGCCCTCTACCACGCCGATTTGGCCGCCCAGGGCGGCGCACAGGCCCTTATCCTGGGCGGCGAATCCGTTCTCCCGGCCCTGCCCGGCGGTACGCTGGTAAACGGAACCCCCTCCAACGCCCCGGCGGATGCCGAGGCGCGCTGGCGCAGCCTTGCCGCCGAAGTCCGCGCGCGATTCAAAGGCCAGTTGCTGTGGGCGCATCCTTATCGCGGCACACTTGCCCCCGCCCCGGCCTTTATCGACCAGTTCGACGCGGTTTACCTGCTCTGGTCGGCCCCGCTGGCCGCCAACGGGCAAGACCTTGAAGCCATGAAAAACGAAGCCGGCCGTCGGCTCGACGAAGACGTCCTGCCCTTCCTGACCAGAATCGGCAAACCGGTCATCGTCGCCATCGACTATCCATCGGCGCGCGGCGCATCGCTGGGTTGCGTCCCGGCTGGCGGCGGCTGTCTCGATTGGGCCGCCCTGCAACCGATTTACCCCGACGACCCGGCCATCCCGCTCGATTTGCAGGGCCAGGCCGACCTGTACCAGGTGATGCTGCAAACCGTCGAAGGCCGCGAATGGATTAGCGGGTTCGTCTCGCGCGGCTACTACCCGCCTGTTGCGCTGATGGACAAGTCCAGTTCGGTGCGCGGCAAACCCGCCGCCGATTTGCTCTGGTACTGGTATCCGCGCCTGTTGGGAAGGTAACCCAGCGATGCAAGCCTCGCCCAACAAAATGAGCGCATGGATACTGGCCGCCCGTCCGCGCACCCTGCCAGCCGCCGCCGCGCCTGTCATGGTCGGCATCGGCCTGGCCGTGCGCGACCTGCAATTCGACGCTATCAACGCCGCCGCCGCCTTCTTCATCGCCATGCTGCTGCAAATTGGCGCAAATTTTGCCAACGACCTGTTTGACCACGAGCGCGGCACCGATACTCCCGACCGCCTCGGCCCGGCCCGCGCCACCGCCCAGGGTTGGCTGACGCCGGGTGAAATGCGCGTCGGGGTTGGGGTGGTGTTTGGGCTGGCGGCCCTGCTCGGCCTGGTGTTATATCTTGACAAAGGCTGGCCGGTGCTGGCAATTGGGCTGGCCGCCATCCTGGCCGCGCTGGCCTATACTGGCGGCCCCTTTCCCTACGGCTATTATGCGCTGGGCGACCTGTTTGTCTTTATCTTTTTCGGCGCAGCCGCCGTCGCCGGGACGTATTTCGTCCAGGCTGGCGAGGTGACCCTGACGGCTTTGCTGGCCTCCATCCCCATCGGTTTGCTGATTGTCAACATCCTGGTGGTTAACAACCTGCGCGACATCGAAACCGACCGGGCTGCCAACAAACGCACCCTGGCCGTGCTGCTGGGCAGGAAAGCCATGCAGGCCGAATACCTGCTCTGCCTGGTCGGGGCCTATCTCCTGCCGCTGCTGATGGCCCTCTCTGGCCTGCTCTCGTTCTGGATATTGCTTACCTGGATAACCCTGCCCCAGGGTTGGGCGCTGTATCGTTTGCTGCAAAAATCCGAAGGCCCGTTGCTGAACATTGTGCTGGCTTACACCGCCCAACTAGCCCTCATCTACGCCGCGCTTTTTGCGGGCGGCAGTTTGTTTCGGTAGCGAATCAAAAACGGATGCCAGGCATCCGTTTTTGATTCGCGAAGAAGAAAATGTTAACTCTCAGGCAGGGTAACTTCTATCCTCGAAACATCCAGCCCGTGTTTGAGGGTCAGATAGGTCGCCATGAAACCGGTCGCCAGGACGAGGTAAGCGGCCATATAGGTCGTATCCGCAACCAGGCTGACCAGGTTGCCTTCCGCGCTCGACATGGCGTACATCCCCGTCGCAATCAGCCAGGCATAAATCGAATCCGACAGCCCCAAAACGAACAGCCCAATCCAGGGGCGGGACATGCGTCCGCCGCGAAAAGCAAGGAAAATTCGGATGGCGGCTATCCCGGCTGCAAAATCGGCCACAGCGTACCAGAACTCCAGATAGTTGCCCAAGTTGGCCTCGGCCTGGGCAAACATCAAAACCAGGTAAGTAAGAACAAAAACCCCTGCCCAAATAGCAAGGATTTGCCAAAGCGGAACAGGCTTAAGGGTAACAGCCTGGTACTGTTTGCGCAGGGCAATGGTCAAAAAGACAAATCCGGCCAGCCAGAATGCGTCCCCGAAAGAAGGCAGGGGAACGTCGCCGACAAAGATAAGATAACCGGCCCAAATGAATTCGCCGGCCGTCCACAGCCAGATGAAAATCGTCAGGTACTTCCACACTTCGCGCGGTTTGTCGCCCGGCTCAAAATTCAGGAAAACCCGGGTCGCAAAAACTGCGCTCAAAAGCGGTGCAAGCAAAGCAACCAGGTTAAGAATCAGGTCATTTTGCTCCTCCGGCAATTCTGAAAATTGGTAAAAATAGATATACAATCCGATTAACAGGACTGAAAAAAGTACAAAAGCAAAAACCAGTGAGCGTGAGTGTTTGTTCATGGGCGGGTTTGGGATGAAAGGACATTCTCGCTTTGCAGGGCAGCCCGAAGAACTGACGGCAAACTGCCAGCGGCCAGCGCAACAGATTGGTCGAAGAGCTTCTCGCCGACCACGCCCGAAATATGGCGCTGGCCAGCCATCAACAGGGTGCGATAGGCAATCCGCATATCACTCAGGGAACTAAAGAAATGGGTATCTTGCAACCGGTGGCCATAGAAGCCAATTTGCCAGCCCTGCATTCGGGAAATGGCGTTCAACTGCTCTTCCAGGCGGGCAACCATATTGGCACCGACCAGTTCGTCGTAACGCTTGAAAATATTTTCGTACAGGAAGTCAAAACCAAGCACCAGGTAATTCTCGCGCCAGGCCCGGCTCTCCGCATTGCCGCGATAAGTGGTCAACGCACACTCCGGCTCAGGCCAGCGCGCGAAGTTGGGGATGGAAGAAACCTGGTCCTGTGACCAGAACATAAACTGGCGGGATGTCAACCCGTTGCCGGGGATGAGTGAAAAACCATCGGCGCCAGGCCAGCGAAAGTGGGCCAGCAAAGGCTCGGGGCTTTTTTCGAGTTCCTGAATTTTTTCCGGAACCGATGGCGTGGCAATCGTTTTCGCAGCCTCAGATTTTGCGTTCTCAAAAATCCCCTGCATTGGGCGGATAAAGTGCGTCTCGACCCGAAAAAACTGCAAATCCACATCATGTTTTGGCAGGACAGCGTTCCTGGCCTGCGATTCGTGGCGGATATAACCATCTGCCTGGCGCTGGTACAAACAAAGCAACTGACCGTTCACATAGAACAAAACGACGGCCTCTTGCTTGCTCCTGGCCGAGGTTAAATAAACCAAGCCGGTTAGCAAGTCCTGTTGATAACCTGACAACAAGGCCTGCAACTGGCCGGGTGAAACGCGACGAGGGGACTCGGATGAAGATGCGCTAAAAGGCAACATGAATGCTCCAAAAATACTCTAGAACTATAGCACAAATTAGTACTTGACAGCAATAGAAACTTTGTTCTATAATACAAATATATAGAACAAAGTTTCTATTTTCTACATTAGGAGGTTCCTTATGAATAACACACTACGAACACGCAGGATTGACATCAGTCTGAACCGGGCCTGGCACGGGTTTGTCGGCCAGCGCGGAAAAACCTTCGGCCTGATGATTGTCGGCGCGCTGCTGGCTTTTGAAATCTTCAACTTCAGCACCACCGAATTTGCCCTGCACGATGTCCTCGGCGACCTGAAGTTTGCGGGCATCCGTTGGGCAACCATGCTCTCCATCGCCTTCTGCGCGATTGACTTCGCCGGCATTGCGCGCATCTTCACCCCAGAACAGGGCGCCGATGAACCTGTCGAAGTGTGGTATCTTTTTGCGGCCTGGCTCCTGGCCGCAGCCATGAACGCCACCCTGACCTGGTGGGGCGTCTCGGTCGCCATTTCGACCCATGTCAGCCAGGGCGCGGCCGTTGTCGGCGGGGATACCGTCCGAACGGTTGTGCCCGTCTTCGTGGCAGTTATGGTCTGGGTCATCCGGGTGTTGATTATCGGCACCTTTGCGATTGCCGGCGACCGCCTGTATTCGATGGCAGAAGCAAATTCGCGGCGCTCGCTGCCCAGCCAGGCCAGTTCGCGCGATACGCGCTACCGCCCGGCAACCAACACCAACGTCGCCCCCCACCCGCTGACCAACAACGGCCGGCCCATCATCACCACCGCATCCAGCATGCGCGCCGCTCCCCCGCCCCGTCCCGCCCCACGCAGCGAACCGGCCTTCCAGCCTCGCAGCGAACCGACTTATCATAATCTCGCAAGCGTGCCCGACCCTTACGACGAACGCTAATCTTCCAAACCACCCCGTGATTGAGCGGACCTCCTACCCCTTTTGACCCAATGACTATCTCACGCTCCAACTCCCACAATCCCTACCCACGAAGACAGACAGCCCCAAAATCAAGCGGCTGTCTGTCCGGTTTTCTGATACCACCCCTGTCTGCATTGTGTGTCGGCCTCCTGCTGGCAACGCTGGCAGGAGGCCTTTCTGACTCAGGGGCACAGCCGGATGTCCACGCCGCCCCGGAGGCACAGCAGGTCACTGCCAGCGGGCAAATCGCGCCTCTGTTTACGCCCGAGGTGCAGTACTGGGCAAACAATATCGTCCGGTGGGCGACCGAACATGGACTCGACCCCAACCTGGCAGCCACCGTGATGCAAATCGAATCGTGCGGGCATCCCGAAATCCGCTCGAGCGCCGGGGCAACCGGGCTTTTCCAGGTCATGCCGTTTCACTTCAAAACTGGCGAAGTGATGTCCAACCCTGACACAAACGCCCTGCGCGGCATGGATTACCTGCGCCGTTCGCTAGAAAGCGCCAATGGCAATGCGCGCCTGGCCCTGGCCGGCTACAATGGCGGAATCGGAGTCATCGCGCGAGCGGAATCGCGCTGGCACAACGAAACTGTCCGCTATGCCTACTGGGGCAGCGGAATCTACGCCGACGCCAGCCAGAACCGCGCCGAAAGCGCGCGCCTGAACGAATGGCTCAAGGCCGGAGGGGCCAGCCTGTGCGCCAAAGCCCGCCAAAGGCTGGGAATTAATCCCTGAATCAATAATGCCCCCGATTGCCGGGGGCATTATTGATTTTTATTTTTCCGTGTTACGGGGCCAGCGCGCCAGATTCCTGGTTCAGGTAATAGGTATCCACCTGCAACAGGCTGGGGTCGTTGGCAGCCTGGGCGGCTTTCATCTGCGCCTGGCGGGCCAGGTCGGTCGATTCAGCCAGGATTTTCAAGACATACTGCGGATTGTGAAAACCCATCGAGTTCTCAGCCGAGACAAAGTCCCAGTAAAACTGCGATTTGCGATGCAGTTCGCGGGCTTCGGCCAGCAGGGCCTGGTCGCTGGCAGGATTGGCGGTCGCGGCCTTGATGGCATTGATGGCATCGATAATCGCATCTTCGGTGGCAATCTTGGTATTGTAGACCTGCTCCTGAATGACGGCGACACGGCCAGTGACATAGGCCACATCGTTATGACACTGCCCACAGGCGCGTTCAGGCTGGAACAATGGGCTGCGGATGTTGTGGTCGCTGTATTTGGCCGCACCATCGCGGGCGTAGGGCATGTGGCAGTCGGCGCAAGCCACCCCGGCGTTGTAGTGGGTCGAACCGGCGGTGAACATTTCATATTCCGGGTGCTGGGCCTTGAGCATCGGCGTCAGGGCCTCGGGGTACTCCCAATCCTTGAATCCAATTTCGGTATAGTACTCATACATCTCTTCGACCTTCGTGCCGTTCTGCCAGGGGAAGGTCAGGTACTTGCCATCGCCCTTGAAGTAGTACTCGACATGACAGTTGGCGCAGACCACCGTGCGCATTTCCTGGCGGCTGAAGGTGCGCCAGTCCTTGCCCTGGGCCTCGAGGGCCTCTTCAAGGGCCGGGTTGGTGACAATCAGGCGCATGGTTTCGGCTTCGTGGCAGTTGGCGCAGCCGATGGTGTTGTTGATGTGCTCGCCAAGTTCTGAGAACTTCATCTTGTCGTACTCAGCCATGCCCATTTCGGCCCACAGGCCCGGATTGTCGGATGACTTGCAGGAATAGCAGGTACCCGGCGTGGTCTCATTGACGCGCTTGATTTCACGAACGTCGGTGAGCGCCCATTCATGGCCGCGGTCGTCGTTGTATTCCAGGCTAAAGCCATAAGCCGCGAAAAGGATAACCTGACGCGGGTCTTTCTCCAGATGTGAAAACTTGCTCGAGCCGCCATAAGTGGTGTCCAGCACATTGTCACCAGTACCCAAGAACGAGGAATACTGGTTGGGGAAGTTGCGCCCCCACAACTCAGAATCCGGCTCCATCGGCGCGATATCATAGATGACCTGCACCGCGCGCGATTCGACCGGCTTGTTTGTCATAAAAACAAGCGTGCCAATCAGCGCCGCCGAAAGCAGCACAATCACGCCAACCAGGACAAGCAGGGCATATTTGTTCATGAACATTCTCCTAAAAGTTATTTGGAAGGATAGAGAGCAGAATCTTGCAGGGGTGAAGTGCTGATACCGCGCTCACCATGCGCCGTATTGCGATGGCATTCCCAGCACAAGCGGTCATTTTGCATGGGGCCCATCACAACCGCATCCACCGTTTTTTCGTGGCAGCGCACGCAATTATGCTGGATAAGTTCTTTCGTCTCAGCCTTGGCGCGAATGGCGTCGGGAATTTGCCCGGTGCTGAACATATAAACATCGTGCATGCCGGTTTGCCCCTTGACCACCCAGTAGTTAACCAAATTGTCATGCGGCAGGTGACAGTCCACGCACTTTACATCACGCCCATGCGGGGCATGCAGCCAGTTTTCATAGACCGCATCCATGACATGACAATTCGCGCAGGTTTCAGGGCTGCTGCCCATAAAAGAAACTGCGCCGCTGACGTAAGTAAATGTTCCCAGGGCCATGACCGCCGCGACTGCCGCAACGACAAACAAGAATTTTTGCATCGCTCACCTGAATCTTCGCTGAATTTAATCTGCACTTAATATAATAATACCTTAAATTTCGCGCGGGTTTGTAACTTACATCACAAACCCTGCCTGGCGGCGGCACAATTTTTCATTCCCGAATCTTAAAATATTTTACTGGTGATTGACAAACATGTTTTTAAATGCTATATTATGAAAGTGCTTTCATGAAAGCACTTTCATAACCTATGAAACCATCCAGAGACCCCTTCCCCACGATTTACGATGTGGCCCAGGCCAGTGGCCTGAGCATTGCCACTATTTCCCGGGCGTTAAACTCCCCCGAAAAGGTCAGTGCGGCGACACGGGAACGGGTCATGCGTACCATTGAAGAAATCGGATTCGTGCCCAAGGCCGATGCCCGTGCCCGCGCCTTGCAAAGCACCGGCAGAATCGGGGTTGTGACTCCCTTCTTTACCGCCCCGTCTTTCGTCGCCCGCCTGCGCGGCATCGCGGACGCCATCTCACCGACCAATTACGAGATGGTGGTTTATCCCGTCGATTCGAGCGAGCGCATCCAACACTACGTCCAGACTCTGCCGCTTACCCGCAGCCTCGACGGCCTGATTATCGTCTCGATGGCCGTCAGCGACGAAGATGCCCGCCGCCTGCGCGAGTACCAGGTTGAAACCGTCCTGATTGAATTCCCCCACCCCAGCCTGAACACCATTGAAATCGATGACTTCGAGGGCGGCCTGATGGCAGGCCAATACCTGATTGCCAAAGGTCACGAGCGGATTGCCTTCATCGGCGTAGCCGACCTGCCCGAATACGCCATTCACCCTGAAAACCGGCGTTTGCTCGGCTTTCGCAAAGCCATGTCCCGCGCCGGACTGCCCCTGCCCGAAGAATACGTCTGCAATGTGCCTTACCGCATCGAATTAAACGAAAGCGCGCGCCGCCTGCTGGATTTACCGGAAAGGCCGACCGCCATTTTTGCCGCCACCGACTTGCAGGCGATGGGCCTGCTCAAGATTGCCCGCGAAAAAGGCCTGCGCGTTCCGGAAGACTTGGCGATTGTCGGCTTCGACGATATCGACTTTGCCGACTATGTCGGCCTAACAACCATCCGTCAGCATATGTACCGCTCGGGCAAACTGGCCGTCGAACTGTTGCTTTCACGCCTGAAACAGCCGGATATTGACGTCCAGCACCTAAAATTACAACTGGAACTGGTCGAGCGAAGCACCACCTGACCAGTTATCTCGAAAATAGAATCGATGGGGGATGCAATCCGGTAATTTTGAAAGGAGGCTGTAAGACGAAGCGATACAAGTATGTAAAGCAAGTTATTTCAGTACGATGTTCAAACCCGAAATTTCAAACTGTTTGGAGGAAAAGATGAAAACTATGATTTGGCGCACCACCCTGTTGCTTGTTGCAGCAGCGATGTTCTTGGCTGCTTGTGGCCCCGCCGCGACCGAGGCCCCTGCACAACCCGCCGCCCCCGCCGAACCGGCTGCTCCCGCCGAACCGGCCTCTCCGGCTGAACCCGCCGAACCGGCTGTTTCAGTTGTCCCAGTCAATGCTCCTGCCGGTTCTTACCTGGCCCGCGCGCTGGCTGGTGAATTCAGCGGCACGACCGTGACCATGGCCGGCCCCTTCACCGATGCCGACGCCATCAAATTCGAAGAGTCGGTCAAACGCTTCGAGCAGCAGACCGGCATCAAGATTCAGTATTCCGGCTCGAAAGAGTTCGAGGCTGAAATCGCCATCCGCATCGAAGGCGGCAACCCGCCCGACATCGTCGACTTCCCGCAGCCTGGTTTCCTGGCAACCTTCGTCAAGGACGGCTACGTGGTTGACCTGAGCACCTTTCTGGATGCTGCCGACCTGAAGACCCGCTACAACGAATCCTGGCTCGATATGGCCACCATGGAAGGCCCGAACGGCCCCGTGATGGCTGGCGTTTGGGCGCGCGTGAACGGCAAATCGCTGGTCTGGTATCCCAAGAAGGCTTTCGACGAAGCTGGTTACACCGTCCCGACCACCTGGGATGAACTGGTTGCCCTGTCCGACGAAATCGTAGCCGACGGCGACGCCCCCTGGTGTATCGGTATCGAATCCGGCGCAGCCACCGGCTGGGCCGCCACCGACTGGACCGAAGAGTTCATGCTGCGCACCACCTCGCTCGAAAACTATGACCGCTGGGTCGCCGGTGAACTGGCCTTCGACTCCCCCGAAGTCCGCAACGCTGTTCAGACCATGTCTGACTTCTGGTTCAAGGATGGTTATGTCCTTGGCGGACGCCAGGCGATTGCCACCACCTCCTTCGGCGATTCACCCAAGCCCATGTTCGAAAATCCGCCGCGCTGCTGGATGCACAAGCAGGGCAACTTCATCACCTCGTTCTTCCCCGAAGGCCTCGAAGCCGGCGTCGATTATGACTTCTTCTACTTCCCCGGTATCGACCCCGCCTATGGCGACCCCGTTCTCGTGGCTGGTGACATCTACACCATGTTCAACGACCGCCCCGAAGTTCGCGCCACAATGGAATACTTCACCTACGGCGACTCGATTAAAGACTGGGTTGCCGCTGGCGGCGCAATCTCACCCCATCTCGACTCCAGCCTTGACTGGTACGGTGACGATATCGAACGCGGCGTGGCCGAAATCATCCTGAATGCCACATCGGTGCGCTTCGATGGTTCCGACCTGATGCCGGGCGCTGTCGGCGCTGGCTCGTTCTGGAAGTCGATGACCGACTACGTCTCTGGCGCAATCGACCTGGACACCGCCCTCAAGCAAATCGACGAGTCCTGGCCGCAGTAAAACGGGACGCGCCGAACATTACGCAGTTCTTCTTCATGCGTAGGTGTTGAAAAAAGGGCAGAGGTGGTTTTCTCCTTCCACCTCTGCCCGACCCCCCAACCCATCGAATGTTTTGCAGTTTCCTGGAGAGGAGCAGTATATGGATAATTCCAGGGTTCCCCAAGAAAAAACCGGCGTTTTGGCCTGGGCAGCAGCCAATGTCAGCCGCTTGGTAATTTCACTTTTTGTACCGGTTGTTACCTTCATCGTCTTGTGGCAGGGATTCCTGTTCCTGCGCGACAGCAATGCCCCCCAGGTTGTGATTGTCATCGTTTCAATCCTTTGGGGCGTCGGCGGCGTCGCCATGCTGTACTTCATCACCAATTACCTCGTCGAAAGCCTGCCCCAGGCATGGATGCACCGCCTGCAACCCTTTGTCTTCGTCGGCCCGGCGCTGGCGATTTTGGCCTGGTTCCTGGCCATCCCTACCCTGCGCACGTTGTGGTTGAGTTTTTTCGGCCCGCGCAGCGCAAACTTTGTCGGGTTGGACAACTATATTTTCGCATTTACCGACCGAGTCATGCTCGAAACCTTCCGCAACAACCTGCTCTGGATGGTTTTCGGCACATTTTTCTGTGTGTCGTTTGGGCTACTGATTGCCGTCCTGGCCGATAAAAGTCCCTATGAAAAAGTCTATAAGGCCATCATCTTTATGCCAATGGCAATCTCTTTCGTCGGCGCGGGCGTCATCTGGCGCTTTGTTTACGCCTACCTCGGCGAAGGCGTCGGCATCGAAGAAATTGGCCTGATTAATGCCATTGTCGTTGCAATGGGCGGCCAGGCGCAGCCCTGGCTTTTGCTGCCACCCTGGAACAACTTCTTCCTGATTGCGATTATGGTTTGGCTGCAAACCGGCTATTCGATGGTTATTCTCTCATCAGCCATCAAAGGCATTCCCGAGGAAATCATCGAAGCCGCGCGCGTTGATGGCGCAAACGAATTCCAGGTATTCTTCCAAATCATGATTCCATCCATCCAGACCATCCTGGTCGCGGTCAGCACCACCGTCCTGATTTTCAGCCTGAAACTGTTCGATATTGTGCGCGTGATGACCGGTGGCAACTACGGAACCAACGTCATCGCCAACGAATTCTATCTGCAACAATTTACCTACAGCAACACGGGGCGCGGAGCCGCCATCGCAATTGTCCTGCTGGTAGCGGTCATCCCGGTCATGATTTACAACCTGCGCTCGTTCAGCGAAAGGAAGGCTTTCTAATGGCCGTGCATACATCTCCCCGCAAAAAACTCTCGCGCTTCCTGATCGAAATGACGCTGATACTCATCTCGATAATCTGGATTCTGCCCACCCTGGGCGTACTGATTACCTCCGTGCGAAACAGCCAGGACATCTTCTCCTCCGGCTGGTGGAGCGTCCTGCCGCACAAAGCCTGGGTCGAAACCGGCGAATTCCGCCTGGATGAAAACGTCGACGTGGATGGACCAATCACAATCGGCAAGGTAACCGCAACCTTTGAGGAACTGCGCCAGGGCGTCGAAGACGGCAACAAAAAATACATCTGGTTTGGCAACAAACGCACCCGCCTGATTAAAGTGCAAGAACAACAGTGGCAGTTTTTCTACAATAACTACACCACCGAAAATTACCAAAACGTGATGACCGGGCGCGAAGTGCGCTTCAAAGATGCCAGCGGGGCTGAAATTGTGCGCCAGGGCAGCAACCTGAGCGGAGCCTTCCTCAACTCGATTGCCGTCACCATCCCGGCAACCATCATCCCCATCCTGATTGCCGCTTTTGCCGCCTACGCCTTCGCCTGGATGAATTTCCCCGGACGCAAAGTATTCTTCATCATTGTGGTTGCCCTTCTGGTGGTTCCCCTGCAAATTGCGCTCATCCCCATTTTGCAGGACTATACCCGCCTCGGGCTGACCGGAACCTATCTCGCCATCTGGCTGGCGCACACCGGCTTTGGCCTGCCGCTGGCGGTTTACCTGCTCTTCAACTACATCGGCACCCTGCCGCGGGAAACCCTCGAAGCCGCCTTCATCGACGGCGCCTCGCACTTCACCATCTTCTTCCGCCTGATTTTGCCGCTCTCCGTCCCGGCCCTGGCCTCCTTCGCCATCTTCCAATTCCTGTGGGTCTGGAACGATTACCTGGTGGCCCTCGTCTTCCTCGGCGACCAGAACCGCGTACTCACCTACGCCCTGGCGGCCATGGTCGGCGAAAAGGGACAGGACTGGCACCTGCTCACGGCTGGCGCGTTTATCAGCATGATTTTGCCGCTGACCGTGTTCTTCGCTTTACAGCGCTACTTCGTGCGCGGGTTGATGGCCGGGTCTGTAAAAGGATAATCCCCGCTTATGAAAACGCCTTCCAAGAGCAACCCGCAAGGGTTGTGGTATCAACACGCCATTTTTTACGAAGTCAACCTGCGCGCCTTCTACGACAGCAACGGTGACGGGCATGGCGACCTGCCCGGCCTGATTCAGAAGCTGGACTACCTGCGCGACCTGGGAGTCGATTGCCTGTGGCTAATGCCCATCTACCCCTCGCCGCGCCACGATGACGGCTACGATATTTCCGACTACTGCGGCATCGACCCGGTCTTTGGCACGCTCGACGACTTCAAACAACTGCTCGATGAAGCCCATCAACGCGGGATGCGAGTCATCACCGACCTGGTGCTGAACCACACCTCCGACCAGCACCCCTGGTTCCAGGCCGCCCGCGCCGACCGCAACTCGCCCTACCGCGGCTATTACGTCTGGAGCGACACAGGCCAGGAATACAAAGACGCGCGCATCATCTTCACCGACACCGAGACATCCAACTGGACCTTCGACCCGGTTGCCGGGCAATATTTCTGGCACCGCTTCTACAAAACCCAGCCCGACCTGAACTTCGACAGCCCTGCCGTCCAACAGGCCATGCTCGATGTCGCCAAATTCTGGCTCGACCTGGGCATCGACGGATTCCGCGTCGACGCGCCGCCCTATCTCTTTGAGCGCGAAGGCACCAGCTGTGAAAACCTGCCCGAAACCCACACCTATCTCAAAAAATTCCGCACCTTCGTTGAATTCCAGAATCCCGAAGCCTTGCTGCTCAGCGAAGCCAACCAGTGGCCCGAAGACGTCATCGAATACTTCGGCAACGGCGACGAAATGCACATGAACTTCCACTTCCCGCTCATGCCGCGCATTTTCCAATCGCTGGCCCTAGCCGACCGCGCCCCCATCGAAGAAATCCTGGCGCGCACCCCTGCACTGCCCGCCAACTGCCAGTGGGCCACCTTTTTGCGCTGCCACGACGAACTGACCCTCGAAATGGTCACGCCCGAAGTGCGCCAGTTCATGTGGAACTTCTACGCCCCCGAGCCGCGCATGCGCCTCAACATGGGCATCCGCCGCCGCCTGGCCCCGCTGCTCGAAAACGACCCCGCCCGCATCCGCCTCGCGCATTCCATCCTGCTGACCCTCATCGGCTCGCCCACCCTGTACTACGGCGACGAAATCGGCATGGGCGACAACATCTGGCTCGAAGACCGCAACGGCGTGCGCACTCCCATGCAATGGAACGCCAGCCCCAACGCCGGGTTTTCGGCATCCCCCACCCTGTACGCCCCGGTGATTGCGGATGATGTGTACGGATACCGCCGCCTGAACGTCGAAGCGCAGGAAAAAGACCCCGATTCGCTCCTCAACTGGCTCAGGCGGGTCATCGCCACCCGACGCCTGTATCCTGCCTTCGGGGACGGGACTCTCACGCTGCTGCCGGTTCAAAACCCCGCCATCCTGGCTTGCATGCGCCAAAACGGAACCCAGACCCTGCTGGCGGTCAACAACCTGTCAGCCGCGCCGCAAACCTTCAGCCTTGACCTGCCCGATGGCAAATTAAAACCCTTGCTCGACGACCAGCCCGCAGATTTCAACCTGCCCGGTTATGGTTTTCAGTGGTATGAATTATTACCATAATTGTCATACCTGGCACCGCCCGCCACACTTGCGCCGCACTGCGTTTGTTGCAGTGCAGGTGGGGCAGGTGTTCGAGCCGCCTGGCGGCGACATCGTGCCCGTAGGGTAGAAATCTTCTAATTACGGAAAAAGATGTCTCGCTGTCGCTCGACATGACAATCTTGAATCGATGGTCAACTAGAAAGGCCCAACCCATGTCTCCACTATACGGCGGAATCGAAGCAGGCGGCACCAAATTCGTCTGCGCTGTCGGCACCGGCCCGGAAGACATCCGCGCCGAAATACGCTTCCCCACTGCCAGCCCGGCGGATACCATCCAGAAAGCGGTCGATTTCTTCCGGGAACAACAGGAAATCATGCGCCGCCCGCTGGCCGCCATCGGGATTGCCGCCTTCGGCCCACTCGACCCTGACCGCACCTCGCCAACTTTCGGATACATCACTTCGACTCCCAAACCCGGCTGGCAAAACGCCGACCTGGCCGGGGAAGTTGCCCGCGCCCTCAACCTGCCAGTCGGCTTTGACACCGATGTCAACGGCGCAGCCCTGGCCGAGGGACGCTGGGGCGCGGCGCAAGGCCTCGACACTGTCCTGTACCTGACCATCGGCACCGGCTTCGGCGGCGGTGGATTGGTTGGCGGGCAACTCATGCACGGACTGATTCACCCTGAAATGGGGCATATTCGCATCCCGCACGACCGCCTGCGCGACCCGTTCGAGGGTGCCTGCCCCTATCACGGCGACTGCCTCGAAGGGCTGGCCGCCGGCCCGGCCCTCGAAAAACGCTGGGGCGCGCGCGCCGAAACCCTGCCGCCCGAACATCCCGCCTGGGACCTGGAAGCCCATTACCTCGCGCTCGGTCTGCATAATTACATCTGCACCCTTTCGCCGCAGCGTATCATCATGGGCGGCGGGGTGATGTCGCAGCCGCAACTCTTTCCGCTTGTGCGCGCCAAAACCGCCGAACTGCTCAACGGCTATGTCCAGTCGCCGCAGATTTTGGAAAACATAGACGAGTACATCGTCCCGCCCGCCCTCGGCGCGCAAGCCGGGGTGCTGGGCGCGTTTGCCCTCGCCAAAGATACGTTGTAAGGCAAATTGGCAACCTGTGCCACGAAGTGCTGTGCACGAAGTGGTATTTGCCCCACATATTTCATATGCAACCACCCGACATCTCCCTCGAAACCACCCGCGCCATCAACCGCTTGTTGCCGCGCCTTGAAACACGCTTCAAGGCGGACATCAAACACCAGCCCACCGACTGGCATATATTCAATCAACGGCTCGAACGCCACTTCCCGCGCCTGTTCGGTTTGTTGATGCAACTCTACGGCCAGCGCCACGACTTGTACTATCACCTCGAAGAATTGCTGGCAGTCATGGCAGCCAGTTGGTTCGCGCGCCGCGTAGAACTCAAGCAACTCGATTCTGAGCGCGAAAAATGGCCCAACTGGTTCCAATCCAACCAGATGGTTGGCGGGGTGTGCTATGTCGATTTGTTTGCCGGGACCTTGGCCGGTTTGCGCGAAAAAATCCCCTACTTCCAGGAACTCGGCCTGACCTACCTGCACCTGATGCCGCTTTTCAAGTCGCCCGAAGGCGAAAACGACGGCGGCTACGCTGTCAGCAGTTACCGCGATGTCAACCCTGCCCTCGGCACAACCGTCGAACTGGCCGAATTGGCCGAAGAACTGCGCCAGGCCGGAATCAGCCTGGTGCTGGATTTGGTTTTCAACCACACGGCCAGCAACCACGAGTGGGCTATCCGCGCCCTGCAAGGCGACCCCGAAACTCGCGATTTTTACTACATCTTCCCCGACCGCGCTATGCCGGATGCCTACGAACGCACCCTGCGCGAAATCTTCCCCGACGAACACCCCGGCGCGTTCAGCCCCCTCCTTATCTCCCCTCCCCCAAATTCTGCGAATTTGGGGGAGGGGCCGGGGGTCGAGCCTGGGGGTTGGGTCTGGACCACCTTCCACAATTACCAGTGGGATTTGAACTACAGCAACCCTGCGGTTTTTAGCAGCATGAGCGCCGAAATGCTGGCCCTGGCCAACCTCGGCGTGGACGCCCTGCGCCTGGATGCGGTCGCCTTCATCTGGAAGCAACTCGGCACGAATTGCGAAAACCTGCCCGAAGCGCACCTGCTCATTCAGGCTTTCAACGCCGTTGCGCGGATTGCCGCGCCGGGGCTTTTATTCAAATCCGAGGCCATTGTCCACCCGGATGAGGTGGTCAAATATATCTCGCCCGAAGAATGCCAACTTTCCTACAATCCGTTGACGATGGCCTTGCTCTGGAATACATTGGCTACACGACAGATTGATTTACTCGAACAGGCCCTGCACGAACGCTTCAGCATCGACCCTGATTGCGCCTGGGTCAACTACATTCGCTGCCACGACGACATCGGCTGGACGTTCTCAGACGAGGACGCCGCCCGCCTGTGGATTAATGGCAACGACCATCGCCGCTTCCTGAATGATTTTTACACCGGGCGTTTTCCCGGCTCGTTCGCGCGCGGTTTACCCTTCCAGGAAAACCCGAAAACCGGCGATTGCCGCATTTCGGGAACCTGCGCCTCGCTGGCCGGACTGGAAAAAGCCTTGTACGAGGAGACCGAAGCCGAGGTGGAACTTGCCATCCGGCGCATTTTTCTGCTTCACGCCGCCATCCTGACCGTTGGCGGCATTCCGTTGATTTACCTGGGCGATGAAATCGGCATGCTGAACGACTATGAATACAACCGTGACCCGTCACGGGCCGGGGACAGCCGCTGGGCGCACCGTCCGACCACCGACTGGGAGAAAATGTCAGCCCGGCATGACCTGTCCACGGTCGAGGGGCGCGTCTTTGCGGGACTGAGGGCGCTGATAACGCTCAGAAAACGGAATCCGGGCTTCGGGGTCGGGACGACCGAGGTCATGTCGCTGGATAACGAAAACGTCCTCGGCTATATCCGCCAAGCCGAAGGGCAGAGAATCCTGGTCCTGCTCAATTTCAGCGAACGCGAGCAGGTCATTGACGAAAATACCCTGCGCGTGTACGGGCCGGGCTACAAATTCCGCGATTTGGCGTGCAACGAGAATTTCGAAATGCGCGAAGTGGCGCTGGGCCCGTACGAATGCCTGTTCTTGCTGACGCTTGATGATTGAATGACGCCGGGTTATTGGTCAAGGGCGATGAAGTGGCTGGTGAGCGTGTTGACGATGTAGTTTTCCCAGAGTTGCAGCATGACTTCGTGCCGGTAATCGTGGCTCGAGAAGGTTTGAATGACAACGCGGCCATCCAGGCAGGTGGTCAGCAGGCCATAACTGGATTTCTCTTTTGGAAATCCGCCAGCAACGAGGCTGGCATCGCCGCCGGTCAGGCGCACATAATCTCCGCCTTTGTCGAACCATTGGGCGGAGTAGTTGATTAAGGAAAAACCGCTGTTGGGGGTTGTAAAGATGGGGCTGCTGCTATCGAGGGTATAGATTGATTCGACCTCGGTGCGGATTTTTTGAAATTTGACGCCGCATTTGGAGGTCAAACCCTGGATGCGCCCGTTGGCAATCTTTGAAAGGTACCACATCTCAACCACCAGGGCGGTTTTGTCGCTGCCGGTCACTTTGGGAGTGATGATGTCCCAGAACTCCCCCTGCACGGAAGAGCGGCTTTCCGCGGCAACGACTATCAGGTCCCATTGCGTGCCTGAGTTGAGGTGTGACATGAAGTCGCCAACCCGGTCACCCACGTAGGTATATTTCAGGCCCATCAGGTCGAGGGTTTCCTGCACCCAGGGCCTTAGATTGGCTCCCCCCGCATCTTCATAAACCAGGATTTTAGCCTTTTGGATGCGCCCCGGCATGTCTTCTCCCCCCGCGGGCGCAGTATCGGTTGGCTGAACATTGTTCTCGGGCTGGGTTTGGGATTCTTCTACGGACTGGGTCAGTTGCAGCGAAATCTGCGTCGATTGAACCTCCAGCGCAATTTTTGTGCCATCGACTTGCTGCCCAGGTTCGTTTGCCTGTGGCGCGGATTGCTGCTGGTCGTCGAACGCAGCCTGGGTCATTTGGAGCGACATTTGCGTAGCCTGAATTTCGAGCGCTATTTTGGTCGCATCCACGACAGGCTGGGTTGCCCCCGGCACGCTGCAAGCCAGTGCAGCGATGAGCAAGATGAACACAGCCGTAAACACCTTCCTGTTTCTCATTTTTCCTCCTTTGCAGCAAGCCAGAAGATGCGCCTGGAGCCTTTGTTTTTAATTATGCGCCTTTTCAGTCCGGCTTTCAATCAGGTTGGACAGATATTCACACAAAACCGGCGGCAAAACCGGGACAAGCCTCGCTATTCGGCGTGCTTTTCGTCACCGGGCAGGCTATGGGCCTTACGATATAATTGCGCACTATGGGACAAATATTAGCAATTGACATCGGCGGTACGCAAATCCGCGCCGCGCTGTTCGAGCGCGGTTCTTTGAAACCGGCGCGGGTCGAACGAACCCGCACCGAAGCCAGCAAACCGGGCGTTTATGACCGCCTGGAGGCGCTGGTGGCTTCGATTTGGCCCGAGGGCGGGCAGGTGGACGCCATCGGGATTGCCTCGCCCGGCCCGCTCGACCCACATACCGGGGTGATTATCGCCACGCCGAACATCAAGGAATGGCGAAACTTCCCACTGACCGGAAAACTCAAGGCGCGTTTTGGCGTGCCGGTTGTGCTTGATAACGACGCCAACCTGGCCTGCCTGGGCGAGTGGCAGTTCGGCGCGGGCCAGGGCCACCAGGATGTGCTCTACCTGACCATCAGCACCGGCATTGGCGGCGGGGTGGTTTCAAACGGACGGCTGGTGCAGGGTTATCACGGTCTGGCCGGTGAATTGGGACATACCACCGTCTGGCCAGACGGGCCTTTGTGCGGCTGCGGCAAGCGCGGACATATCGAAGCGATTGCTTCGGGGACAGCGATTGCGCGTTATGCCCGCGAGCAAATCCAGGATGGCGGGCGACCTTCCTCGCTGGCCTCGCTGGCGACGATTACCTCGCGCGACGTCTCGGATGCGGCGGCGGCGGGCGACCTTCTGGCCATCGAGACGCTGGCGCGCGCCGGACGCTACCTCGGCGTGGCGGTTGCCAACTTCCTGGCGGCTTTCGACCCTTCGATTGTCATTTTTGGCGGCGGGGCATCGAACAGCGGCCCGGCGCTTTTCGACCCGTTCCATGCCAGTTTGCGCGAGAATATTTTCGACCCCACCTACCTGACCAACCTGACTTTTGCCCGCGCAGCCCTGGGCGACGATGCCGGACTTCTGGGAGCGCAAACCCTGGCGGCGATGGCCGTGACCCAAAAATAGATAGTCCTTTCAAATTCCTAACTTATCAAGGAGACCCATGCAACCGATGAACCTTCCCGGCCCCAAGACCCGCGAAATGCTCAAGCGGGATTCGGCGGTGATTTCACCATCCTACCCGCGCGACTACCCCTTTGCTATGGACCACGGCAAAGGCTCGTGGCTGTGGGACGTGGACGGCAACCGCTTTCTTGATTTTATGGCCGGCATCGCGGTCAATTCGACCGGGCACTCGCACCCCGAGGTGGTCAAAGCCATCCAGGAGCAGGCGGAGAAATTCTTGCATATTTCGTCCGATTTCTATCACATCAAAATGATTGAGTTAGGCGAAAAATTAAATGAAATCGCGCCGATGGAAGAAGCAGCGGTCACGTTCATGACCAATTCGGGCACCGAAGCGGTCGAAACCGCGCTGAAACTTTCGCGCTACCACACCGGGCGTACCAATTTTGTCGGCTTTACCGGCGGCTTTCACGGGCGCACCATGGGCGCGGTAACGATGACGGCATCCAAATCGCTTTATCATCGCGGTTTTTATCCGCTGATGAACGGCGTCCTGCACGCGCCCTTCCCCAACCCCTACCGCCCAATTCTGGAGCGCAAACGCGGCGAAGATTACGGCGAAACGGTCGTGCGCTACATCGAGGAGCAGTTGTTCCGCCAGGTCGTCCCGGCGGAGGAAGTGGCCGGGATACTGGTCGAACCCATCCAGGGCGAGGGCGGCTACATCGTCCCCCCGGCAGGATTTTTCCCCGCCCTGCGCAAACTGTGCGATAAGTACGGAATCCTACTGATTGCGGATGAAGTTCAGTCAGGCATGGGGCGCACCGGCAAGTGGTGGGCCATCGAGAACTTCGGCGTCGAACCGGATATTTTCACCAGCGCCAAGGGAATCGCTTCTGGCGTTCCGCTGGGGGCCTGCGTGGCACGCCATACGATTATGACCTGGGAGCGCGGCGCGCACGGCAACACCTACGGCGGTAATCCGCTGGCCTGCGCGGCGGCGCTCAAAACGATTGAATTGCTGGAGCACGAATACATGCAGAACGCCGCCGAAATCGGCCAATATGCCCTCGATGCGCTGGCCGAGATGGCTGTCCGCCACCCGTCGATTGGCGAAGTGCGCGGAATCGGCATGATGATTGGCGTCGAGTTTGTGACCGACAAAGACAGCAAGGAACCCGCCGACAAATTACGCGACGCTGTTGTGCACAACGCCTTCGAGCGCGGATTGCTGCTGCTCGGCTGCGCCAAGTCGGTCATCCGCATTGCGCCGCCGCTCTCGATGTCGAAGGCCGAAATGGACGAAGGGCTGAAAATTTTCGAGCAGTCGTTGTCGCTGGCTGAAAAAGCGATGGGGACGTAAGTGAGAGTAGGGCGAGATGTTATCTCGCCCTACTCTTTTCATTAACCTTCCTCCAACGCGGCTCTAACAATCCGCCATTGGGCCGATGATAAAATAAATCCATGCTCCCAGACTTCCGCGTACGCCAACGCGACTACTTGCTTGAAATCGCCCGCGCCCTGACCCAGGAACTCGACCAGAAGAAACTTCTGGCGCGCATCCTGCGCATTGCGATTGAAATGCTGGCCGGCCAGGCCGGGCTGATTGCCCTGCGCGACCAGCCCGCCGACGGTTGGCGTGTGGCGACGGCGCACGGAATTCCTCCGGCGTTCCTGCGTTACCTCGAACCGCTGCTGGCCGAAGAGCAGGCCGCCGAACTGGATGTCGAGGAACTCAACCGCATGTTGAAAGAGCTGACCTACACCGCAAGCATGGGCCTGCTCAACGGCACGGGCTTGCCGCTCAACGCCCACGGACGGGTCATCGGCGTTATCTTTATTTTCCGCTCCTACCCCGACCTTTTCTCCAGCAACGACCAGCAACTGCTGCAATCCTTTGCCGACCAGGCCGCCATCGCGGTCTACAACGCCCAACTCTACGGGCAGGTCTCCTACGAAAAACAACGCCTCGACGCGCTGATTGACTCGGCAGCCGACGGCATCCTCATCCTGCACCCTGACCACAGCATCGAACGCGTCAACGACTCTTTCGAGCGCATGTTCGGCCAAACCGACGAAGAAGTGCGCGGCCACAAGCACGAGGAAATCATCCGCTGGGAGCGCAGACCGCAGGGCATGACCCTCGAGGAAGCCGAAACCGATGGCTGGCCGCTGACGCCCAACGCCCACCTTTACGTCGAAGGCGACCTGGCGCGCAACTTCCCCTCGCCGCTACCGGTTGGCATCACCTACGCGCCGCTCCTGGCCGCCGACGGCAAACTGCGCAACATCATCGTCACCGTGCGCGACATCACCCACTTTCGCACCGCCGAGGAAATCAAGGCCACCTTCATCTCGATTGTCAGCCATGAACTCAAAACCCCGGTCGCGCTGATTAAAGGCTACGCCTCGACCCTGCGGCGCGACGATGCCCGCTGGGACAAAAACATCGTCCAGGATTCGCTGGCGGTTATCGAGGATGAAGCCGACCGTCTGACGCGCATGATAGAAGACCTGCTGGACGCTTCGCGGCTCCAGGCTGGCGGCCTAACCCTTAAACGGACGGATGTCTCGCTGGCCTCACTCACCCGACGCCTGGCCGAGCGATTCCAGACCCAGAGCAAATCCCACACCCTGGCGGTGGACTTCCCCGAGCCTTTTCCCGTCATCCTGGCCGACGAAACTCGCATCGAGCAAGTCCTGTCGAACCTGATTTCAAACGCCATCAAATATTCGCCCAACGGCGAAATTCGCATCAGCGGCGAAGCCCGCCCGGAGCAGGTTATCGTCACCGTCAGCGACCAGGGCGCAGGCATCGACCCGCGCGACCTGCCGCACATCTTCGACCGCTTCTATCGCGCCGACAAGGCCGTCCGCCACACCAAAGGCGCGGGGCTTGGGCTATACCTGGCGCGGGCCATCGTCGAGGCGCACGGCGGACGCATCTGGGTCGACCCACAGCCCGACCAGGGCGCGCGCATCTGTTTTTCTTTGCCGCGCTGACCCGGTGGTACAATAAGGCCTCGTTTTTCGGGGAAAAGCCTGTTTTCCCATCCCAAAATAACAAGAAATCGGAATATACAAACCATGCCACAAACCCAAATCGCCTGCCCACGCTGCCGCCAGATGATTCCGGCCCAGGTGGAGCAATTATTCGATGTCACCGCCGACCCCGGCGCAAAGCAGCGCCTGCTGGGGCGCGTCTCGAACTACGCCCGCTGCCCGATGTGCGGATTTGAAGGCCCGCTCTCGACCCCGATTGTCTACCACGACAACGACAAGGAGTTACTGCTGACTTTCTTCCCATCCGAACTGGGACTGCCGGTCAACGAGCAGGAAAAAATGGTCGGGCCGCTGATTACCAAAGTGATGGACAGCCTGCCGACCGAAAAGCGCAAAGGCTACCTGTTGCGCCCGCAGAGCTTCCTGACCTACCAGAGCATGATTGAGCGCATCCTCGAAGCCGACGGCGTAACCAAGGAAATGCTCGACGAACAGCAAAAGCGCGTCACCCTGATTCAACGCCTGCTCCAGACCACCACCGCCGATGTGCGCGCCGAAATCATCAAGGAAAACGCCGCCCTGCTCGACGAAACCTTCTTCGGCATGTTCAACCGGCTGGTCGAGGCCGCCATGCAGTCGGGGCAGCAACAGACCGCCCAGGCCATGAACGTCTTGCAGGAAGAACTGCTCGAAGGCTCGGAGTACGGCCGCCAGCTGAAAAGCCAGTTCGAGGAAATCCAGGCGGCGGTGAAGACCTTGCAGGATGCCGGCCAGGGGCTGACACGCGAAAAACTGCTCGATATTTTCATCGAAGCCCCCGGCGAGGCGCGCTTGAAAGCGCTGGTCAGCCTGACCCGCAACGGACTGGATTATTCCTTTTTCCAAATCCTGAGCGAACGCATCGATGCGGCATCCGGCGACGAACGTGCAAAACTCGAATCCCTGCGCGAGAGCCTGCTCGACTTGACCAACCAGATAGACAAGGCTATGGAAGCCCAGATGAAGGCGGCGGATGACTTTATCGAACAAGTCCTGTCCGCGCCGAATGTCAGCCAGGTGGTGGCCCAGAACATCGAACAGTTCAACAACGAGGTCATCGCCCAGGTGCTTGAAACCAAAATGCACGAAGCCAGCCAAAAGCAGGACAACGCTCGCCTGGAGAAAATCCAGCAAATTGTGGCTGCCTTGCAGCAGGCCAGCGCCCCGCCAGAACTGGAACTTGTCCAGGCGCTGGTGGACGCCCCGGACGAATCTGCCATGGAAAAAGTGCTTACCGCCAACGAAGCCATGATTAGCGATGAATTGGGCGGCATGATTGGCTCGCTGATGGGCCAGATGGAACAGCAAACCGACAACCCCGAAGCCGCGGCCCTGCTCGGAAAACTCGAAGCGGCCTACCGGGTGGTGTTGAAATACCAGATGAAGAAAAATATGGGTCAGTAAAAAGGCTGGCCGGGACAGGCCGCGCTTTATGGAGACATCATGTCGAACACAATTCAAAAATCCATTTTGCTGTTCTCCCTGCTCCTGCTTGTCCTTGCGGCTTGCGCGCCCCGGGTCGAAAGCCCGGCGCAGCCACCTACGCCGCAGCCAGTCGAAGAAACATCCCCCCAGGCGCCAGACCTGCC
>JAGVAO010000056.1 GCA_020060235.1 Anaerolineales bacterium
CACCAGCACGGGGTAGCCGATGCGCTCGGCCACTTCGCGGGCCTGCGCGAGATTGTAGGCAATCCCGTTTTCGGGCTGGGCGATTTCGAGACTTTCAAGCAGGGCGGCGAACTTTTCGCGGTCTTCGGCCAGGGCAATGCTTTCGGGGGATGTGCCGATAATCGGGACGCCCGCCGCTTGGAGCGATTCCGCCAAATTGAGCGGGGTCTGCCCCCCAAACTGGACGATGACACCCGCCACCTGCTCCCGTTCAACGACGTTTAGTACATGCTCGAAGGTAAGCGGCTCGAAGTACAACCGGTCGGCTGTGTCGTAGTCGGTGCTGACGGTTTCGGGGTTGCAGTTGAGCATGATGGTCTCGTAGCCCAAATCCTTGAGTGCAAAAGCCGCCTGGCAGCAGCAATAATCGAACTCGATGCCCTGCCCAATCCGGTTCGGCCCACCGCCCAGAATTAGGATTTTTTGTTTATCGGTCGTCCGCGCCTCGTCCTCGCTCTCGTAGGACGAATACATGTAGGGCGTGTTGGCTTCAAACTCGGCGGCGCAGGTATCGACGCGTTGGAAGGTGGGCAGGATGTTGAGGGATTGGCGAAGTTTGCGCACTTCTAGTGCAGAATGATGAATGCAGAATGCAGAATTTAAGAGCCGTGCAATGCGAGAATCGGCGAAGCCCATTTGTTTTGCGGTTAACAAGATGGCTCTTAATTCATTATTCTGCATTTCCGCTGTCGCATTCTTTATTTTGCATTCTACATTCTGCATTTCCTTCATTTGCGCCAAAAACCACAGGTCATACCCGCTCCTTTGGGCAATCTCCTCCAGCGGGATGCCGTCCTCGATGGCGCGATAAACTTTGAACAGCCGTTCGGCGCGCGGCGCGGAGAGTTCCTCCAGCGTGTAACTCACCGGCTCACGTTTTGGCCCGGAGCCATCCAGCGCGTCCACGCCGATTTCGAGCGATTGCACGGCCTTATGCAACGCTTCGGGGAAAGTCCGCCCGAGGGCCAGCACCTCGCCGACCGATTTCATCTGAGGCCCGAGGCCGGGGTCTACGCCGGGGAATTTCTCGAATGCCCAGCGCGGAATTTTGACCACAACATAATCAATCGAAGGCTCAAAGGCGGCTTTGGTTACGCCGGTAATATCGTTGGTGATTTGATCGAGCGTATAGCCTGCCGCCACCAGGGCCGCGATTTTGGCAATCGGGAAGCCGGTTGCTTTCGAGGCCAGCGCCGACGAACGGCTGACGCGCGGATTCATTTCGATAATCACAATCTGCCCATTTGCCGGGTTGACCGCAAACTGGACATTCGCCCCGCCCGTCTCGACCCCAACCGCCGACATGACACTCCGCGCCAGGCTGCGCATCACCTGATACTCGCGGTCGGTTAACGTCTGCGCCGGGGCGACGGTGATGCTGTCGCCGGTGTGGATGCCCATCGGGTCGAGGTTCTCAATCGAGCACACCACGACGAAATTGTCGGCGGCGTCGCGCATGACTTCCAGTTCGTATTCCTTCCAGCCGAGGATGGACTGTTCAATCCAGGACTGGCCGATGGGCGAGGCGGCAATTGCCTTGCGGATGGCTTCCTCCAGCTCTTCGGGCTGGTACACCCACGAAGCGCCGGTTCCGCCCATGGCGAACGAAGCCCGCACGAGCAGCGGATAACCCGCCATTTTGGCGATTTCCTGCGCTTCGGCAAAGTTGTAGGCCGGCCCGCCTTCGGGGATGGGCAGCCCGTGTTGTTTCATCGTCTCGCGGAACAAGAGCCGGTCTTCGGCGGCTTTGATGGCGGTCAGCGACGCGCCAATCAGGCGGACGTTGTGCTTTGCCAGGATGCCACGCTCGCTCAGAATCATGGCCAGGTTCAGCCCGGTCTGCGCCCCGACGGTTGGCAGCATCACGTCCGGCTTTTCCTTTTCGATGATGGCTTCCAGCGCTTCGGGCGTCAGCGGCTCGATGTAGGTTGCATCGGCAATGTCGGGGTCGGTCATAATCGTCGCCGGGTTCGAGTTGACCAGCACAATCCGATGACCAAGTTTGCGCAAGGCCTTGACCGCCTGCGTACCGGAATAATCAAATTCAGCGGCCTGCCCAATGACAATCGGGCCAGAGCCGGGGATGAGGATGGTTAAGGGGGTATTCATGGTTTCCTGCTTTCGTGGGGCGATACTCGATATTTGATACTCGAATACTCGAATAACGAATATCGAATATCGAATTAGCTACTCTCTATTTTTTTCCGCATGGCGCGGAAAAACGGCGCAAAAATCTCATGCCCATCATGCGGCCCTGGCGCGGCTTCCGGGTGGAACTGGACGCTGTAGACCGGCTTGTTTTTCAGCCGGATGCCCTCCAACGAACCGTCATTCAGGCTCAGGTGGGTCACTTCGACCTCGTCCGGGTCGAGCGATTCGGGCACGACCATGTAGTTGTGATTCTGCGCCGTGACATACACCTGCTTCGAGCGCAAATCCTGCACCGGATGGTTGCCGCCGTGATGCCCAAACTTAAGCCGCGTCGTCTCCCCGCCCAATGCCCGCCCAATCAACTGGTGACCGAGGCAGATGCCAAAAACCGGCGTTTCGCTCTCAATCAGTTTGCGGACGGCTTCGGATGCATACGGCAACCCCGCCGGGTCGCCCGGCCCGTTCGACAGGAAAACCCCATCCGGCTTGAGCGCCAACACTTCCTCGGCGGTCGTATCCGCCGGGACAACTGTCACATTCGCCCCCATTGCGCTCAGGTGGCGCAGGATGTTTTCCTTGATGCCGAAATCGTAAGCGATAACTCGATATTCGGTATTCGATACTCGATCATTCGAATCTCGATTATCTAATATCGAAGCATCGGCTTTCTTTACCCATTTTGCCCCCTCATCATCCACCCAGTGATAAGCCTCATCGCAAGTCACCTCCATCACCATATCGCGCCCGTCCAACCCCGGCCACTCACGCGCCATGTGCAAAAGCCGCTCCACTTCTGCTCCTAAATCCGTTTCCATCCGAGCATCCGTGCCAGTATCCGCTGAAGACCTCATTCGCGCATCCGTTCCAATATCCGTTGATAGCGCCGCCCTCATCGTCCCCTTCTCCCTCAACTTTCGCGTAATTGCGCGCGTATCCACCCCGCTGATGCCGGGGATGTTATGCTCGGACAGCCAGGACGACAAATCCGTTTGTGCGCGCCAGTTCGAGACCACCGGGCTGAGCGAACGCACCACAATTCCCGACACCTGCGGCTTGAGTGATTCGTCATCTTCCAGGTTGATGCCGACGTTGCCGATATGCGAAACGGTGAATAACACCGCCTGTCCGCGGTAGGATGGGTCGGTGATGATTTCCTGGTAGCCGGTCATGCTGGTGTTAAAGACCAGTTCAAAAACCGCTTCTGTTTTCGCGCCAAAGGCCGTCCCGGTATAAACCGAGCCGTCCTCGAGCACAAGGATGGCTGTGTTTGGGGTCATTTTGTTCCTCTTGTTCATCTTGTTCTTGTCATTTCGAAGCGACAGGGAATGTCATTTCGAGCTTGATGGTTGACTGGCGAAGCCGTATCGAGACCCAGCGAGAAATCTTAACCCGTATGTAAGATTTCTCACCGCTACGTGGCTCGAAATGACAATCGTTGTGATACAAAAAAACGCCCCCCAGCGGACCGTTCCGCCGGAGGGGCAAGGGGGCTAGACAAATATGGGCGCAGACATTGGGCGCAAGTTTATCACGCAAAAATTATTTGTCAAGACAAGTCATCGTTCCACACAAAGCGTGGATACGACCCCAGCACCCGCAGCATGGTTGCCATTTCGCCCAGGTGGTCGAGGGCGCGCGCGCAGTTTGGCTCGTTCATGTTCCCGGCAAAATCGATATAAAACAGGTATTCCCACGGACTGCCCGCCAGCGGCCTCGACTCGATTTTTGTCAGGTCAATGTCGCGCAGCGCAAAGACCGACAGCGCCTTGAACAAACCGCCCGGACGGTTGTTGAGCGTAAAAACGATGGTCGTTTTTGCCGCACCCTGCGGGTTGACTGCTTCGCGCGCCAAAACCAGGAAGCGGGTGTAATTGGCCGGGTTGTCCTCGATGCCCTCCTGCAAAATCGGCATTCCGTAGACCTGCGCCGCCCGCGCCGAAGCAATCGCTGCCAGGGTTGGGTCGCCTTTGTCTTTCATGATTCGCACGCTGCCGGCTGTGTCGTAAACCGCCTCCACCTCCACGCCCAGGGCGCGCAGGGTATGGTCGCACTGTGCCAGGGCTTGCGGGTGACTGATGACCTTCTTCAGCCCCGCCTTGTCCGCGCCGGGCAGGCCAATCAGGCAATGGCGCACCCGTAACAACTGCTCGCCGACGATGTGCAGGTCATTTTCCAGCATCAGGTCGTAATTGCGATGAATGCTCCCGGCCAGCGAATTTTCAATCGGCAACATGCCATAATCGCAAGTTCCGTCCGTCACCGCCGCAAATGCCTGCTCGAAAGATGGGTTCGGTACGGGCGTTACATCCTCGCCGAAATGTGCCAGCACCGCCGCCTCGGAATACGCTCCCGGCTCACCCTGGAAAGCCACTTTGTAGGTCATTTTGCCTCCGTTTTTAGCGTGTAGCCAATCTTGTCGGATTAAAATTGTCATTTCGAAGGAGCCGCTTTTTGGCGACTGACACCTGCCCTGGCGGGCGGTGCCAGGGGAAATCTTCCACGCTTTGATAAGGATTTCTCGCTGGGTCTCGATACGGCTTCGCCAGTCGACCATCAAACTCGAAATGACAATCCCTAATTACCAATTACTACTCTCGAATATCTAAACCTTCTTCCCCACCAACGCCTGATACCGTTCCCTGGCCTTGCTCAACGCCTCGGCCAATTCCTGCTCGGATGCAGACTCACGAAGGGCTGATTCGAGGCCATTCAGCGTTTCCTTCATCCGGGCAATGGCGGCCAGCACGTTGGCGCGGTTGGTGGTCAAAATGTCCATCATCATCGGGACGGAACTGCCCGCGATACGCGCCGTCGAGCGGAATCCGCTGCCGACGAGGGGCGCGGCGTCTGGGGGGGTGGAAAGCACCAGCGCCGCTGCCAGCAGGTAGGGGAAGTGGCTGGTCGCGGCGGTCCAGGCGTCGTGGGTGGAGGCGTCGAGGAGCAGGGGACGGGCGCCTATCGCTTGTACCAGTTCGCCGGTTAAAGCCAATGCCGCCGGGCTGGTGCGCGCCAACGGGACGATGGCAAACGGCGCTTCGCGGTAGACGGCCGGGTCGGCGTTTTCGAGACCGGAGGTCTCTTTGCCGCACATCGGGTGTCCGCCAATCGGGTCGAAGTTGGCTGGCAGCCTGTCCATTGCGGCGACGATTTCGCTTTTGGTCGAGCACAGGTCGAGCACGACGGCCCGGGCGTTTGAGACGTTGCTTAAACGGCCCAACAGGCCGAGGGTGGCGCGCACCGGCGCGGCGAAGATAACGAGGTCGGCCTGCGGGACGATATCCTCCATTTTGACGGAGGCGGCCTCCACCATGCCCAAATCCGCCGCTTTTTCCGCCGTTGCGGGGTCAGAATCGACGCCAAAAAGCGCGGCGCACTGGCCGCGCAGGGCCTGGGCCAGGGAGGCTCCCATCAGACCCAGGCCGATGATGGCAACACGGGCTTCGTTTAATTTC
>JAGVAO010000257.1 GCA_020060235.1 Anaerolineales bacterium
GGCGGCCTGCTCAAAAAACGCTTTAACGGCCTGCTTTTGCCTTATTTTTTCACCATTTTCCTGATTTATTTTTTTGAAATTTTCCTCGGCAAGATGGGGCTTGAAATTGCCTGGTCGCGGATTTTGAAATCGTTCTACGCCAATGGCTTTTACCTGGATTGGACGGTGATGTGGTTCCTGCCGGCGCTGTTCGTTATGAACCTGGCTGCTTTCGGCTTTTACCGCCTGCTGGGGCGTTTCACTGCACCCTGGCCGCGCTGGCTGGCCCTGGCGCTGATGCAGGCGGCGGGTGCGCTGACAATTGGCTGGTTCCTGTCGTTTGACCTGAACCTGCTCGGACGCAGCCTTAGCCTGCAAGGATTGCCTTTCAGCCTCGACCTGGCGCTGGTCGGCGGTTTTTTCTTCATCCTGGGCTGTGAGGTGTATCGGAATGCGCCGCTGGCCTGGTTCGAGTCGCGCTGGGTGCTGCTGGCTTCGGCGGGGTTGCTGGTTGCGCTGGTGTGGTTCTTCCCGGCGCGGGTCGATATGAGCCTGCGCCGTTGGGACGACCCGCTGATTAACACCCTCGAGGCCCTGGCCGGGATTGTGCTGGTGCTGGCGCTTTCCTCGCAACTGGCGCGCGGCCCCGGCTGGCTGGTCAATTTCTTCTCGTATATGGGGCGTGTTTCCATCCTGATTTTAATTTTCCACAACCCGGTGCAGTCGTATTTGACCGGCAAGTTGGACGCGCTGATTGGCGGCAGCCTGTACACGCCGCTGCTGGTTTACCCGTTTGCAGTGCTGGTTCCGGTCTTGATTTATGAGATTGGCGTAAAACCCAATCCGCTGGTCTCGCGCCTGTTTGGCATGAAAGGCGCGTAAACCAAAAAAATCTGTTGACGAATGGGGGGTTTGGGTTTATACTTCTCTATGTAAGCGCTTACATAGAGAGGAAGTCATGGAATTACCTGCCACCAACAACAATCCCGCCACCATCCAGGATGTCGCCGACCTGGCCGGGGTTTCGATTGCCACCGTCAGCCGGGTGGTGAACGGCAAATCGCCGGTCGTGCCGGAGACCGCCCAGCGCGTGATGGACGCCATCCGCCAGTTGAACTACGTCCCGCGCGCGGCGGCCCGTATTTTGGCGAGCAAACGCACCGACACCCTTGGCCTGATTGTGCCTGAAATCAGCGGCGAGTTTTTTGCGCCCATGCTGCGCGGCATCGAAGCGGCGGCGGGCGAGGCCGGGTTCGACCTGCTCATCCACACGACGGCCTATAAAAAGCCCGACATGCGCCGCCATACCCTTGGCGAGCACAATACCGACGGCCTGCTGGTCTTCATCGGCAGCATGGAACAGGCCGAACTGGAGCGGCTGGGAAGCATCGGTTTCCCGGTCGTCTTCCTGCACCAGACCGCGCCGGAGGGCCTGGACATCCCGGTGGTGACGGTCGAGAATAAAAAAGGCGCGATGCTGGCGGTCGAACACCTGATTGAAGCGCACGGCTGCCGCCGCATCCTGTACCTGAGCGGGCCGGAAGGCAACGAAGACTCGAGCTGGCGCGAGCGCGGATACCGGCTGGCGCTCGAAAAATATAACATTCCCTTCGACCCGGCGCTGGTTGTCCCCGGCAATTTTTCGACCCGCCAGGCTGCCCAAAGCATGACTGAGACGCTGGCAGGCGGTCTGGAATTCGAGGCCATTTTCAGCGGCGACGACCTGGCGGCGGTCGGGGCCATGTCGGCCCTGCGCGAGGCCGGGCTGCGGATTCCAGAGGACGTCAAAATTGTCGGTTTCGACGATGTGCCGCTGGCACGTCACCTGACCCCGCCGCTGACCACCGTCCACGCCCCGACCGAGGAAGTTGGGCGAACGGCCACCGACCTGCTGGTGCGCCTGGTTCGGCGCGAAGCGGTCGAGCGCGAAATTTTATTACCCACCGAATTGACCATCCGCCAGTCGTGCGGGTGTGGCAACGGATGATAGGTAAAAATTTCAGGGAGCAAATTATGACTGAATTGGAAGTATCCATTAACAACTCCACCAACCAGCCAGAACAGGAATTCCGTACGTTGGTCGGGCCGCTTGAAGAAAAGCTGGGCGTGCACATCCGTTGTACGCTGGTCGATTGGAGCGAGGCCTGGAGTGAGATGATGAAAATCGTGCTTTACAAGCACGGCCCGGTAATTTCGCAGGTGGGCAACACCTGGATGGGCAGCCTGGATGCGACCGACGGCATCCGGTCTTTGACCAGCGTTGAGATTAGCCGGATTGGCAGCGCCTCCAGTTTTCACCCGGCGGCCTGGCAGACGGTAATCTCTGAATCGGGCCACCAAATCATCGGCGTGCCCTGGTTCCTGGATGCTTATATGCTCTACTATCGCCGCGATTTGCTTGCGAAGGCCGGGGTGGACGAGTCCAGCGCTTTTGACAGCCTGGAACACCTGCACGAAACCATCGCAAAATTGCACGCGTCCGGCTGCCAGATTCCGCTGGCATTGCCGACCCAGCGCTCTACGCGGGCCAGCCTGCATCACCTGTCGACCTGGGTTTGGAGTCATGGCGGCGATTTCGTTTCGGAAGACGGCCAGACCCTGCTTTTGAGCGACCCGAAGACCCGCCAGGGCATCCGCGCCTATTTTTCGCTTTACAAGAATCTGCCGCCGGCGGCTCAAAATCTGGACGATGGCGATTGTTTTGGGACTTTCCTGGAAGGCAAAGCGGCCATGACCTTGCGTAATGGCGGCCTGTTGTATGATGCGCGTAATTCGGCCAGTTTTTCGCCCTATCTTGACCAGCTTGGAATTGCGGCTGTGCCTGGCGTAAATTTTGTGGGCGGTTCGAACCTGGTACTCTGGAAGCACATTCCGCCCCAGATGGAGAGAGATGCCATCAGCCTGCTCGAATACCTGTCATCGCCGGATGTGCAGTTTGCGCGCCATCTTCGTTCGGCGATGCTGCCGGCTCATGTCGATGCGCTGGAGAAAGTGCGCCGTGAGACCGATTTTGCCCCGGTGGTGGATGCCATCATGGCCGGGCGTTCCTTCCGCAAGTTCCGCCTGTGGGGGCTGATGGAAGACAAATTAACAGTCGCCATAGGCCAGATATGGCAGGCGCTCTACAGCCAGGAAAATCCAAATCTTGAAGCAGAGATTGCAAATGTACTCGACCCTCTGGAGCGTCGTTTGCAGTTGACCATTTCCAATAACTGAAAGGTTTCTATGACCATCCATCGTTTTCCACCTAATTTCATCTGGGGCGCGGCAACGGCCTCGTATCAAATCGAAGGCGCCTGGAACGAAGACGGCAAGGGCGAATCCATCTGGGACCGCTTCAGCCACACGCCCGGCAAAGTCACCAACGGCGACACCGGCGACATGGCCTGCGACCACTATCACCGTTACCCCGAAGACATTGCCCTGATGCGCCAGCTTGGGCTGAAAGGCTATCGCTTTTCGGTTTCCTGGCCGCGGGTTATTCCCGACGGCGTCGCGCCGGTCAACCCCAAAGGCCTCGATTTCTACGACCGCCTGGTAGACCGCCTGCTGGCAGCCAACATCCAGCCTTTCCTGACCCTTTATCACTGGGATTTGCCGCAAGCCCTTGAGGACAAGGGCGGCTGGCGCAATCGCGACACGGCCTATTATTTCGCCGATTACACCGCCGTAATGGTCAAGCGCCTGGGCGACCGCGTCAAACACTGGGCGACTTTCAACGAGCCGCTTGTGGCCGCTTTCGCCGGTCACCTGTGGGGCGAACACGCCCCCGGCATCAAGGATGTCAAAATCGCCCTGCAAACCGCGCATAACATCCTGGTTGCGCACGGGTTGAGCGTCCAGGCCATTCGCAGCGTCGAGGCGGATTTGCAGGCGGGCGTTGTGCTCAGCCTGTGGCCGGTCGACCCCGCCGAAGATACGCCCGAAAACGCCGCGGTTGCCGAGCAGGCCTGGCAAGAGGGCGGCGACATTCTCTTCCTCGACACCATTTTTAAGGGCCATTATCCGCCCGCCGGTTGGGAAAAAGCCGCCGAGAACCGTCCGCAGATACAGCCGGGCGATATGGCGCTCATCAGCCAGAAACTCGACTTTATGGGCGTCAACTACTATTCGCGCGTGGTACTCAACACCAGCGGCGAGCGCATCTACCCCGAAGGCGCGGAATATACGGAAATGAAGTGGGAGGTCTGCCCTCCGGCCTTTTACCGTTTGCTGACCCGCATCAACCGCGAGTATCGCCTCCCGCCGCTCTACATCACCGAGAACGGGGCCTCGTTTAAGGACGAAGTCTCGGCTGACGGTTCCATCCACGACCTGCGCCGTCAGTCTTACCTGCGCGAACATTTCATCCAGGTACACAAAGCCATGCAGGATGGCGTCGATATGCGCGGCTACTTCGTCTGGTCGCTGATGGACAACTTCGAGTGGGGCCACGGCTTCACCAAACGCTTCGGCATCATCCATGTCGATTATGAAACCCTCAAACGCACCCCCAAAGACAGCGCCGAATGGTACGCGGGCGTGATTCGGGAAAATGCGGTTGAGTAAGGAGAAAACATGAAAATTACCGTTATTGGTGGCGGCTCCACCTATACCCCTGAAATTGTGACCGGCTTTATTGACCGGCTCGAAACCCTGCCCGTCAGCGAACTGTGGTTGATGGACATTGACCCCGAACGGCTGGACATCGTCGGCGGGTTTGCGCAGCGGATTGTGGCGGCACGCGGCAACCCGTTCAAGGTCGTACTCAGCACCAACCAGCGCGAGGCCATTACCGGCGCTTCGTATGTCGTCACCCAGTTGCGCGTCGGCATGATGCCCGCCCGCCGCAACGACGAATACCTCGGGCTGCGGCATGGCCTGATCGGCCAGGAAACCGTCGGCGTGGGTGGCATGGCCAAGGCCCTGCGCACCGTCCCGGTCATCCTGAGCATCGCCAAAGACCTGAAGGAAGTTGGCGCGCCGGGCGCGTTGCTGGCGAATTTCACCAACCCCTCCGGCATCGTGACCGAGGCCCTCTTCCGCTATGCGCCGGATGTGATGTCGGTCGGCGTCTGCAACGTGGGCATCACCGCCAAAATGGGCATGATTGAGCGACTCGAACCGGCCCTCGGCATCAAAATCGACCCTGACCATGCCGAACTGAATACTCTCGGCCTGAACCACCTGACCTGGCA
>JAGVAO010000251.1 GCA_020060235.1 Anaerolineales bacterium
AGCGGCAACCTGCACCGGCTGGACGGGGGTGAACCCGTCCGCGATGGGCGAGTCTTGGGGAGGCTGTGAAACAACGTCGGGACGGGGAAGTTTACCCGCAAGTTTTTGCCACAAGTCGGCGAACAACTGCCAGACGGGCTGCAATTTGGCGACAATTTCGGGTACGCTCAAATCGAAGGCCAGCGAGATTCCAATAAACAGCCAGGCAATCAGCACCGCCAGCAGCCCGGCAGAACCGAGGTTAGTGATGAACATGCGGTAGAACAGGCTGCCGAGCCATCCGCCGCCCAAGCCGGAGGCCGGGTCGGGGTTGTCGGCAACGCCCTGGAAAACCACCAGCAGCCACACGCTGAGCAGGAGAAAGCCGGTGATGCGTTCGACCGAAACGGGCGGGATGGTTTCAATCTTCCGCAGGACAAGCCACAGGCCAAAAAGAATCAGGGCGACGGGCAGGATGTATCCGCCCCAGCCGAAGAAGAAACTAAAAAAGGAAACCGCCGCGCCGGTCAGGGCGGAACGGCTGGATGAAATCAGGCTGAGTAGGATAACCAGCCCGGTCAGGGCCAGGACAATTCCGAGCAGGTCAAGTTTGCGTTCAGGCGAGAGGTCGAATAGAGGCGGCAGCGGCTCATGCGTCGCCTTGTGGGCGCGCTGGCGGGCCGGTTTTTGCGGCGCGGTTGTTTTGCGGGGTGCCGGGGTGTGTTTTGCGCCCGCGCCAGATTTTGGGGCGGGCTTTTTGTGAGAGGCCGGGGCAGATTTTCCCTTAGAGGGAGTCTTTTTTGAAAAGGGAAGTTTGACGGGCATGGATAACAACCAGCCAGAAAAGGCTGGCGTGAAAATTATAGCACAAATGGTCGAAAAACTCGTCAGGCAATCAGGGCGCGGTTTTGCAGGTCCCACATGGTTTTGTAGAGACCGTTTTGGGCGAGCAGTTCGGCGTGGGTTCCGCGTTCGACGATTTTCCCGGCGTCGAGGACGAGGATTTGGTCCATCTGGTCAAGGCCGATGAGGCGGTGGGTTATCCAGAGAACGGAACGGGGGTTTTCAACGGATAGAAACAGATGCGCGGATGAATTGTCAGCGGATTGTTGAACGGATGCGCGGATGGGAACAGATAGGATACGGTGGAGGGTGGTGATGATTTTGGATTCGGTGTCGGCGTCGAGATTGGCGGTGGGTTCGTCAAGGAGCAGGATGGGGGCGTCTTTGAGCAGGGCGCGGGCGATGGCGAGACGCTGGCGTTCGCCGCCGCTCAGGCTGAGTCCGCGCTCGCCGACGAGGGTTTCGTAGCCCTGGGGCAGGGATGTGATGAAGTCGTGCAATTCGGCCTGACGGCAGGCGGTTTCGAGGTCGGTTTGGGCGGCGGAGGGGTTGGCGAGTAGTAGGTTTTCGCGCAGGCTGGCGTTGAAGAGGTAGGTGGACTGGCCGACGACGCTGAACATGCGGCGCACATCTGTTTGGGCATAATGGCGCAGGTCGTGGCCGTCGAGGCTGATTTGGCCTTCGGTGTAGTCCCAGAAGCGCAGGAGCAGGTTGGCAAGGGTGGTTTTGCCCGCACCGCTGGGGCCGACGATGGCGATTTTTTGCCCGGCGGGGAGGTTGAGGGTGATGTTGTCTAAAATTTTTTGGGACACGGGTTTTACGGACGTGTGCCCGCCAGGGTATTGCACGGATGGACGCGGATTTTCTTTTTCGTATTCAAAGGACAAATTATTGATTTTTAAATCGGCGGAGGCGGGGCGGGGGAGGGGTTGGGGAGGGTCGCTGACGGCAGGAGTGGAATCGGCGATGGCGAACAGGCGGCGGGCGGCTTGCAAGTTGGATTCGAGTTGTTGGGCGGCCTGGGGCAGTCCCTGGACGGCTTCAAAGGAGGCCATCGTACCGAGTACAACAACAGCGAGCATGACGCCGGGGAGCAGTCCCTCGCTGATGAGCGGGATGGCGAGAGTTAGCATGGTGATGGCGGCCAGGCCAGTAATGAGGGTCGAGAGGGCGGATTGGAATCCGTTCAGGTGAGCGAGGCGGGTTTGGGTGGCGGAGTAATCGGATGCGGTAGCCTGGATTTTGTCAAAGTAAGTTTTTTGGCGGCCAAAGGCGACCAGGTCGGGCAGCCCTTGAACGGAGTCGACCAGGTCGGCGCGTAAGCGGGCGCGCTGCTCGACAAGAATCCGCCCGGGGTTGCGATTCAGGATAAGGGTCAGGGCGGTCAGGCCAACGCCAAGGGCCAGGAGAAAGCCGACGATGGTCATCCCCAGTTCGGGGGAGAGAATGCCCATAAATGCCCCCATCCCGATGATGATGACGAAGGCGACCAGCGGCGGGGCCAGGGCGCGGACGTAGAAATTGTCGAGCGATTCAATGTCGCTGATGACGCGGCTGAGCAGGTCGCCGGAGCGGGCAGTGACGAGGCGGGCCGGGGCAAGCGGTTCGACGGATTGGTAAAACCAGACGCGCAAGTCGGCGAGTAGTTTGAAGGTCAGGGAATGGGAGATGAGGCGTTCGGCGTAGCGGGCCAGGGCTCGGGTGATGCCGAAGAAGCGCACGCCGACGACCGAAACGCCGAATTGGGCAATGGAGGTGGCGATGGCAGCGGTGGAGATGAGCCAGGCCGAGGTGGACATCAGGCTGATGCTGGCGGCGATGGTGACAAAACCGACCAGGACAGCGGCCAGCAGGTGTCGCCAATGAGGGCGGAGGAAGGTGAGAAGGCGGGGCATCGGTATTCAGTATCCAGTGGTCAGTATTCAGTCTACAAGTCCTGAGCGGAGGGTTGAACGATAGTGAAGCCTGTAGTCGAAGGACGGTTTCGGGGAGCAGTGTTTAGTGATTTGATGATTGCGAGAGTTGAGCCACAAAGGGAGCAACCTGGGAGCCTGAGTATTGGTTGGCGACCTTCCCGGCTTCGAGGACAATCACCTGGTCGGCCTGGCGGATGGTGGCGAGGCGGTGGGCAATGATGAGGACGGTGCGGTTTTTGGTCAGTTCGCGGACAGCGGCTTCGAGTTGGGATTCGAGGGCCGGGTCGAGGCTGGAGGTGGGTTCGTCGAGGAGGAGCAGGGGCGCGTCTTTGAGGAAGGCGCGGGCGAGGGCCAGGCGTTGGGCTTGCCCGCCGGAGAGACGCGCGCCGCGTTCGCCGATTTGGGTGTTCAGGCCTTCGGGCAATTCGGCAATGAATTCTTCCAGCCCGGCGCGTTGGCAGGCGGTGAGCAGGTCGGTTTCGGATGCGTCTGGCCTGGCGAGGCGCAGGTTGTTGGCGAGGCTGTCAGAAAACAAGTAGGGATTTTGCGGCACCCAGGCGACTTGTTCGCGCCACAGGTTGGGGGGAATCTGCGCGAGGGGCGTTTCACCGACCAAAATCTGTCCGCTTTGCGGTTCGATGAAACGCAGCAGCAGGCTGGCAAGGGTGCTTTTGCCCGAACCGCTGGGGCCGATGAGGGCGGTCATTTTGCCGGAGGGGATTTCGATGCTGATTTTGTCGAGGGCGGGGGTGGCGCGGGATGGGTAGGTGAATGAAACGGAGTCAAGTGTTAGGGTGTCAGGTGTCAGATCGAGCTGCGCCAGGGTTTCTCCTGATACCTGATACTTGACACCTGACACAGGGGTATCGAGAATCTCATAAATCCTCGTCGCAGCCGTGACCCCGCTCATACCGGCGTGGAAGCGCAGGCCGAGGTTGCGCAGGGGTTGGTAGAAATCGGGGGCCAGAACAAGCAGGAAGAAAGCCGGCAGGAATTCCATGTTTCGGTAGAGCAAGCGGAAGCCGATTTCGACAGCGACAATGGCAACCGAGAGGGTCGCCAGCAGTTCGAGCGCAAGGGCCGAGAGGAAGGTGACGCGCAAGACCTGCATGGTCATGTCGCGGTAGCGTTCCGAGAATTGACCGATGACTTGCGCTTGCCCGCGCGCCTGGCCGAGGGTTTTCAGGGTGCTCAAACCTTGCAGGACATCGAAGAAATGCGAGGACAGGCGGTTCAGGCTGGCGTACTGGCGTTTGGTCAACGCTTCGGCGGCTTTGCCAATCATGACCATGAAGAAAGGAATCAGCGGCGCGGTCAGGATAAAGACAATGCCGGTCAACAGGTCGATGGGGAAAACAATCAGGAGGATGGTCAGCGGGATGGAGGCGGCCAGGACGATGGCAGGCAGGTACTGGCTAAAATAGGCGTCCAGTTGCTCTATGCCCTCCACGGCGGCGGTCGAAAGTTCGCCGGTGCGTTCGCCCCGGGTGTAGGCCGGGCCGAGGGCGGCGAGATGAGTCAGCAGGCGGGAGCGCAAATCGGCTTTGACGGTTTGGGCAACCGCGTTGGCGCTGACATCCGCGCCCCAGACAAAGGCCGATTTGAGCAATAACGCACCGAGCAAAATTCCAATCAGGGGCAGGACGGCTTCGCGGGTTTGTCCGCCGAGAAAAACGTCATTGACGACCCGCGCCAGGAACCAGGCCTGGACGATGGTCAGGACTCCGCCGCCCCATCCGAGGGCGATGGTCAGGGTCAGCATGAATCCGCTGGAGCGGGCGAGGGAGAGAAGTCGTCGGTGCATATCCAATCAAACAGCCGGGAAACCCGGCCTATTGTTTTTCCACAACCCAAAAATGAGACAGGCCCAATCCCTGCAAGGGCGTTTTCTCGAAGAATTGCAAAACAGCGCGCAGGAATTTCCCCAAGACCCCAAAGCGGGCGATGATGTTGTCATACGCGCCAAAAACGACCCTTTTCTCGACGACTTTCAGGGGCAGCCCGGCGAACAAGCGGCGCATGTCGCCCGAAGAGTAAACGCGCACATGCGGGGCCAGGCGGTCGCGCCAGCGGCGCGGCAGATAATTAACCAGCGGGATGTTGCCGAAATGGTATCTTCCGCGCCAGTAAATGCCGTGGGTCTCGAAAGGGTATCCGCGATTGGGGACAAAGACGACCGCCCGGCCGCCGGGTTTGAGCACCCGCGCCATTTCGGCGGCTGCCTGACGGTCGTCCGCGACGTGCTCGAGCACCTCGTGGCTAAGAATCAGGTCGAAAGACGAATCGGGAAAAGGCAGGTTCTCGCCCGCAGCGTTGAGGATGCGCGGGGAGCGGACGGCAGCCTCGGCGGCGCGCTCGAAGTCGTATTCCAGGCCAAAGACCCGGCCGCCAACAGCGGAAAGCCGCTCGACATACATGCCCACGCCGCAGCCGTTTTCGAGAATCTGGCCGCCAATTCGTTCCCCGGCTGCGTCCAAAATCATGCCCAGGCGGCGCTGCTGGCCTGCGCGCCAGACGTAAGACGGTTCGCCGCGCAGGGCCGCTTTTTCAAAGTTGCGTTCTTCGCTCATAGGTTACTTTTGTCCCCAGTGCATGGCGATGGTGCCAAACATCAGGCGTCTGAAGCCAATTTCGTTAAATCCGGCGGCGGCCATGCGCGCGGCCAGTTCTTCGGCGCTCAGGAAAGCCTCGGTCGAATCGGGTAGGTAGGTGTAGGCGTCACGCTGACCGGAGAGCAGCGTTCCCAGGGTCGGGATGATGATATGCAGGTGAATCCAGATGAACGGACTGAGCAGGTTACGCTGCGGACGGGTTGTGTCGAGGATGAGTATCCGCCCGCCGGGTTTGAGAACGCGCCACTGTTCGCGCAGGGCTTGCAGGTTGTCGACGACGTTGCGCATCAGGAAGCCGGAAACAACCGCGTCGAAGGATTCATCCTTAAATGGCAGTGACAGGGCATCGGCGCTCGACCAGCCAAAAGAGTCGGTTGGCTTGCGCCCGGCGCGCATCATCTCAAGGGTGAAATCGGCGGCAGTGATTTGGGCATCCGGATGCTGGATGAGCGCTTCGCGGGCCAGGTCGCCGGTGCCTGCGCCCAGGTCGAGCAGGGACGCTCCCGGCTGCAGCCCGGCGCGGCGGATAACTTCCCTGCGCCAGCGCAGGTCCTGTCCGCCGGTCATCAGGCGGTTCATCAAGTCGTAACGGGGGGCAATACGGGTAAAAATATCCTGCACATAACGGGCCTTTTCCCGGCCGCTGAGTTGGGTCATTTAAGGAGTTCCTCCGTGATAGGGCTGAATTATACCGTCTGTATCAAAAAAGAGCCTTTCGGCAAGAAAGGCTCCCCGGGCAAAAAAACGCAGCGTTTCCCTATTTGGGCGCAAAAAGGCGATAGCGAATAAACCGCTCGCCGCCGAATTCGATTTCGCCGTCCGGTTGGAAGCCCAGGCGCAAAACGCCCTTGACGCGGGTTCTGGATGGCGGCAGCAGGATGGTGACCGACTCGAGGCCCATTTCCCCAAAGGCGCGGCGGATAATCTCTTTGTAAATGGTAATGCCGCTGCCCCAATAGTTCGGATGCAGTACCAGGCCGAGGTCGGCGTCGCCGTCTTCATACTGCAAGCCGCCCCAGCCCGCGAAGTTGCCGTCGATGACAAACGCCCAGGGGCCATAGCCATGTTCCTGCCATTGTTTTTCCTTGCCAGCAACCCACTCGCGGCACTCGGCTTCCCCAAAATCGCCGCTCGATAACGGCATCTGGCGGCGCACCAACGGATGGGTGTTCAAAGCAATCAATTCAGCGGTGTCAATTTCGCTCAGGCGTTTAAATTCGAGATTCATATCAGCCCTTTCGATTCCACTTGTGCTATCAACAGGCCGGAATTTGCATGCCGCGGCCTCTTGACGGAATGGGACTTATGCAGGCCAAATTATACGGCAAAAAAATTTCCTTGCGACTTTGTGGCGAATATGTTAAAATGTAGTCGTTCGACCAATACCGCACGCACCGAAAAGTGGGCAACCCCCACTTTTCTGCTTGTAGCGGCCATTTGTTTACCCACCGGGAGTAAGAGTAAGATGAAAAACGAGTTTATGATGGCTTTCAACGAAGTGTTGGAGGAGAAGCAGCTGCCCAAGGAGGTCATCCTCCAGGCGATTGAGTCGGCGATGGTGTCGGCTTACCGCAGGGCGGTCAACGCTTCAACCGCCCAGCATGTGGAAGCCAAGGTGGACCCTGACACCGGCCAGGTCACCATTTACGCTGAAAAAGAAGTCGTCGAAGACATGGTGGATGAACGCACCGAAGTGATGTTCGACGAAGCTCGCAAGGTCAACCCACTGGCAGAACCGGGCGACATGGTGATTGTGGAAACAACGCCCAAAGATTTCGGGCGCGTCGCCGCCCAAACCGCCCGCCAGGTCATCCATCAGCGCATCCGCGAGGCCGAGCGCAACGCGCAGATGAGTTACTTCGAGCGCCAGTTGGGCGAAATCGTCAGCGGCGTGGTACAGGCGGTCAACAACCAGGCCATCACCATCGGTCTCGACATGAAGGCCGAAGGCGTAATGCCTGCCAACCAGAAAATCCCCGGTGAAAAATTCCGCGTGCACGACCGCGTGCGCGCCATTATTGCTGAAGTCAAAGACGGCCCGCGCGGCCCGCAAATTGTGCTCTCGCGCGGACATCGCAACTTCCTGCGCCGCCTGCTCGAAACCGAAGTGCCTGAAATTTATCACGGCATTGTCGAAATTCGCGCCATTTCGCGCGAGCCGGGACAGCGCGCCAAAGTGGCCGTATCGGCCACCCAGGCCGGGGTAGACCCGGTTGGGGCCTGCGTGGGCGTCAAGGGCGTGCGCATCCAGGCGATTGTGAAGGAATTGCATGACGAGAAAATCGACATCATCGAGTGGAGTCCCGACCCGGTGGTGTACATCCAGAAAGCCATCAGCCCGGCGCGGGTTTCAGGCGTTTACCTGACCGAGGCCGAGAAAACCGCCACTGTGGTGGTGATGGAAGACCAACTCTCGCTGGCCATCGGGCGCGACGGGCAAAACGCCCGCCTGGCGGCCAAACTGACCAACTGGCGCATCGACATCAAGTCGGTGGTCGAGGCGGCTTCAGACGCGCTGCACCGCATCCAGACCGAGGCCGATATGGCGACCATTGCCGAGGCTGAGGCAGACAAGGTTGCCCAGCTGGCTGAAATCCTTGCCAAGAAGGCCGAAAACCGTCCGCTGGCGCCCGAAGAATATACCTTGCTGGCCCAGTTTGTCGACCGGGTCGAGCGCCGGGTGGTCGAGGAACAGAAAGCGGTCGAGCAGGCCAACCTTGAAAAACTGGCGGAACTGCGCGCCGAAATTGGCGAACTGGCTTTTGAAAGCCCGCTCGAAGCGCTTGAACTGCCTGAACATGTCAACAACATCCTGACTGAGGCCGAATACCGCACGGCGGGCGACCTCATCATGGAAATGAAACTCAACCCCGATAAAGTGCTGAACCTGCACGGAATCGGCGCAAAGGCCATCCAGGCCATCGAGAAGGCTGTCGCCGAAGCGAAGTTCGAGGCGCCCGCCCCGGTTGAAGAAATTGTTGAAGCGGTGGAAGCCCCGGCTGAGGCAGTGGAAACACCTGTCGAAACGGCGGAAGGGGCCCCGGCTGAGGGCGAGTCCGAGCCGGTAGCGGTTGAAGCGCAAGCCCCGGCTGAGGGAACGGAAGCGGCCGAGGAAGAAGAAACCGAAACGATGTCCTTTGAAGAAATGTTCAAACTTCGTTCTGAAGCGGCTCGTCCTGTGGAAGAGGAAGATGCGGACGGCAACAAGAAAAAGGGCAAGAAGGGCAAGAAATCAGTCGCCCTGGAATTCGACGAATCTCGCGGCGAGGTCGTTGGCCGCAAGAAGCACAAGCGCGGCGGCGACGGCTGGGAAGATGATGCCTGGTAAAAATTTCAGCGTGGCGATTTGGTGTTGAGGTGAGCGCGAAAAAGGGCAAGCCTGTAAAACATATCCCACAGCGGACGTGCGTTGGCTGCCGAACCGTGCTGCCAAAGCGGACGTTGGTGCGGGTGGTGCGCAGACCAGAGGGGGTGATGGTCGACCCAAGCGGCAAACTGGCCGGACGGGGCGCCTACCTGCACAACCAGCGCGCCTGCTGGGAACGCGGCCTGAAAGGGGCGTTGGCAAACGCCCTGAAAACGCCCCTTGGGTCGGAAGACCGACAGAGGCTGGAAGAATTTATGTCCGCCCTGCCAGATGAAACTGCCGAGGAAACCGGCGATTGAGGCTGGTGTCGTGATGATGTAGCAATTCCTCATGCGACACGGTCTGGCAACCCCGATGGCAGCGGGATGCAATTTTTGTTGGAGGTGTCAAAATGAGCGAAAAACGTATTGAACTCCCTGCGGGCATATCGGTCCGCGATTTATCAGCGAAATTAAAGGTCAGCCCGATTGATGTCATCAAAAAGTTGATGGCCAATGGGGTCATGGCAAGCATTAACCAGATGGTCGATTTCGACACTTCGGCCATTGTTGCGGCAGAATTTGGCTGGGAAGCGGTTCCCGAATCGGCCCAGGAAGAGGAAGTTGTCGAAACGGGCGAGGTGCCGCTCTGGCGTCAGAAGATTGCCAGCGAAAAAGAAGGCGACCTGAAAGCGCGCCCGCCAGTGATTACCATCCTCGGCCACGTTGACCACGGCAAGACCTCGCTGCTCGACGCCATCCGCCAGACGGATGTGGCCGCCGGGGAAGCGGGCGGCATTACCCAGCACATTGGCGCATACCAGGTGGAGAAAGAAGGCCGCCTGATTACCTTTCTGGATACCCCCGGCCACGCGGCGTTTACCGCCATGCGCGCGCGCGGCGCCCAGGGCGCGGATATTGTCGTGCTGGTGGTCGCTGCCGACGACGGCGTGATGCCGCAGACCAAGGAAGCGATTGCCCATGCCAAAGCGGCGCGTGTGCCGATTATTGTGGCCCTCAACAAAATCGACCGGCCCAACGCCAACCCTGACCGGGTCAAGCAGCAACTGGCCGAACAGGAACTCGTCCCTGACGATTGGGGCGGTAACACCACCGTTGTGCCGGTTTCGGCCAAACTGAAAACCGGCATCGAAGACCTGCTGACGGCCATCCTGCTGGTGGCAGATGCCAACGATATTTCTGCCAACCCGCAAGGCAAGGTGATGGGAACCATCATCGAAGCCGAACTGGACAAGGCCAAAGGCGTCATGGCTACCCTGCTGGTGCAAAACGGCACGCTGAAGAACGGCGATGTGGTTGTGGCCGGCACCGCGCACGGACGCTTGAAAGCCATGTTCGACTATCGCGGCAAGCCGGTGCAAAAAGTTGGCCCGGCCACCCCGGTGCGGGTGATGGGCATGGCCGAAGTCCCCTCGGCGGGCGATATTTTCGAGGTGTATCCGAACGAAAAAACCGCCCGCGAAGTGGTCTACAAACGCCAGGCAGCCCTGAAAGAACAGTCGGTTTCCTCCAAAATGTCGCTGGAAGATTTGTTTGCCAAGTTCAAGGCAGGCGAGGTGATGGAACTGCGCCTGATTTTGAAGGCCGATGTGCAAGGTTCGCTCGAACCGGTGATGAAGGAAGTCAACAACCTGTCTTCGGGCGATATTGCCATCAAGGTCTTGTATGCCGAAACCGGCAATATCGGCGAGAACGACGTGATGCTGGCCTCGGCTTCCAAGGCCATTATTGTCGGGTTCAACGTCCAGGCTGAAGTGGCGGCCCGCCGCCTGGCCGAGGCCGAAGGCGTTTCCATCCGCCTGTACGACATCATCTACCGCCTGACCGAGGACATCCAAAAAGCCCTCAAGGGTATGCTCCAGCCGGAGTTTACCGAAAAGGTCATCGGCAAGGCCAGCGTTCTGGCGGTTTTCCCTGTCTCGAAAATCGGAAAAATTGCCGGCTGTCGCGTGGTAGACGGCGAAATCCGCCGCAACGGCAAAATCCGCATGTATCGCAATGCCGACCTGGTCTTCCAGGGCGAAATATCATCGCTCAAACACGAAAAGGATGACGTGCGCGAAGTGCGCACTGGATTCGAGTGCGGCATCAACCTGAAGAACTTCAACGATGTTGAAGTCGGCGATGTCATCGAATGCTACATCCTTGAAAAAACCGCTTAGTTTTTAGCAGGACATATAAAATGCCATCTGGAGTACGTTTACAGCGCATTTCCGACCGAATAAAGCAGGAACTTTCGGAAATGCTTCTCAAAGAAATCAACGACCCGCGCCTGGCGCAGATTTTCGTTACCGACGTAACGGTGGACCGCGAACTGGCCTATGCCAACATCTATGTCTCGGCGGTCGAAGGGGCCTCGCGCTCGAAGGAAGTTCTCGAAGGGCTGGAAAGCGCCAGCGGATTCCTGCGGCGCGAACTGGCGGCGCGGGTCGAACTGCGCTCGTTCCCGCGCCTGCGTTTTCACTGGGACCCGACTCCCGAAAACGCCGACCACATGGAGCGCTTGTTCCAGCAGCTCAAAGAAGAAAAGAAATGAATCCTGAAATCCACCAGGCCATCCGCGAGCGATTTGCGGCGGCGAACAACATCCTGGTCGTCTCGCACGTCCGCCCCGACGGCGACGCGATTGGCTCCCTGCTCGGCCTCGGCCTGGCGCTGAAAAAAGCGGGCAAACAGGTGGAAATGGTGCTAAACGACGGCGTTCCGGCCCTGTTTACGCACCTGCCCGGCGCAGAGCAAGTCAAAACCAGCCCCGAAAGCGACTTCGACCTGTTCGTCACGGTTGACTGTGCCGATTTCAAACGCACCGGGCCACAGTTCCAATTGATGCGCAAACCGGATATCAACATCGACCACCACGTCACCAATGAAAACTACGGCACAATCAACGTCATTGTGTCCGAAGCGGTCGCTACCTGCGCCATCCTGACCGACTTCCTGCCAAATTGGGGTCTTGACATCGACCATGAAATTGCGGCATCATTAGTAACCGGGATTGTGACCGATACGCTCGGCTTTCGCACCGCCAATACCACGCCAGACAGCCTGCGCCAGACCGCCAGCCTGATGGAAACCGGCATCGACATGCCAACCCTTTACAACCGCGCCCTCAACAGCCGGAAAATCGCCAGCGCCCGCTACTGGGGGGCCGGCCTTTCGAGCCTGAAAAGCGAACGCGGCATCGTCTACGGCACGCTGACCCTGGCAGACCGTGAGCGCTGCGGCTACGGCGGCAACGACGACGGCGACCTAATCAACATCATCTCAACCATCGAGGACCATATTGTCGGTATGATTTTTGTCGAACAAACCGATGGACACGTTAAAATTTCGTGGCGCGCCCTGCAACCGGGCGTAGATGTCTCGCCGATTGCCAAGCATTTCAAAGGCGGCGGACATCCCGCCGCAGCCGGGGCCGACATACCCGGCGCGCTGTCAGAAATTCAACCGCTGGCGCTGGCAACCACTCGCCAAATGCTAAATCTTTAGCTTTAAGGGGATTAAGGAGTCTACGCACTATGGATACCCAGGAACTTAAAAACGCAATCTCAGGCGTACTGGTGATAGACAAACCGGTCGGCATGACCTCGCACGATGTCGTCCAGGCCGTGCGCAACGGGACCAGCATCCGCCGCGCCGGGCATACCGGCACCCTCGACCCGCGCGCTTCGGGCGTGCTGGTCGTCCTGCTTGGCCCGGCTGTGCGCCTGAGCGAATACGTCTCAGCCTCCGACAAACGCTACCAGGCCATCATCCGCCTGGGCGCATCTACCGACACCTTCGATTCTGACGGACGCTTTACCAGCCAGCCAAACGCCGCCGTAAACGTCACGGAAGAACAATTTGAAAAAGCCCTCAAACAGTTCGAGGGCGAAATCGAACAAACCCCGCCGCCCTACTCCGCCGTCAAAGTGCAGGGACGCCGCGCCTACGACATGGCGCGCAAGGGCGAACAAGTTGACCTGGCCCCACGCAAAATCACCGTTCACCACCTTGAAGTGCTCGAATGGGCGCCCCCCGAAGTGGTCGTGGATGTTCACTGCTCCTCCGGCACTTATGTGCGCTCACTCGCCAACGACGTCGGCAACGCGCTCGGCTGCGGCGGCTACCTGGTCGGCCTGCGCCGCACCAAAAGCGGACGTTTCTCCCTGCGCGACGCCACCCCCCTGCGCAAATTGCAGGAAGCCTTCCGCGCCGGGAACTGGTATCAGTACCTGATTCCCGCTGCCGAGGCCCTGGCCGACTGGCCCGCCGTCGAACTCGACCCCGACCAGGTCGAAGCCGTCAAGCACGGGCATCGCGTCCCCGCCCCAATTGACGTGCATACCGTCGGCGACAACTTCGTGCGCGGCGTCAGCATGGCCGGTGAACTGGTCGCCCTGATGCAACTTGACACCGAAAACCACGAACTGCAACCCAAAAAAGTATTCTTCTCTTAGCCGTATCCTTACTCGTACTATGCCACATATCACATCGCTGGAAAGCCTTCACCTGAACGGCGCTTGGCTGACCATTGGCGTTTTCGACGGTGTCCATCGCGGCCACCAGGAAATCATTCGCCAACTGACGGCAGGCGCACACCAGCACGGCGCGCCTGCCGTTTTGCTTTCCTTTTCTCCGCACCCGGCAGTCTTCTTCGGCGCAAAAGACCTGAAATGTCTGACCACCCCCGAAGAACGGGCTGAAATTATCGAAAGCCTGGGCGTCGATATCGTCATCACCCAAACCTTCGACCAGACCGTCGCCGACCAGGCCGCCGAAGAATACATGGCCCACATGAAGCGCCACCTCGGCCTGAAAAAACTGCTCATCGGCCACGATTTTGCCCTCGGCAAAGGCCGCGCCGGCAACTACGAAAAACTCAGCCAGATTGGGAAGGAATTGGGATTTGAAGTATCCCACGTGGAGGCCGTCCGCTTCGAGGGCGGGGTCGTCTCCTCGAGTCTCATCCGCCAGCGGCTCGCCGAAGGGGACGCAGCCGGGGTCGCCGCCAAACTGGGGCGGTTCTACGCCCTGAGCGGCCCCGTCAACCCCGGCGACGGACGCGGACGCACCATCGGCATTCCGACCGCCAATGTCGAAGCCCCGGCAGACAAGGCCTTGCCCGCCAACGGCGTCTATGCCTGTTACGCCTGGGTCGACGGCCAAAAGCACCAGGCCGTGACCAATATCGGCGTGCGGCCAACCTTCGCCAATGCCGAACCCATCCAGCGCGTCGAAGCCCACCTGCTCGACGCCTCCGCCGATTATTACGGCAAAACCATGCGCCTTGAGTTTGTCGAACGCCTGCGCGGCGAACAAAAATTTGCATCGGTCGAAGCCCTGGTCGCCCAAATCCATGCCGACATCGAGCAAGCGCGCGCGCTGTTACGGAGCGAATGATGAAATCGACCAAGACCCTGCCTGAAAACTATAGCCTTGCCTGGCAAATCGATGTGGAAAAAGACAAGGGCCAGATGATTCTGTTGCAATTGCTGGCTTTTCCATGGGGCTTGCTGGTGCTGGTTTTCCTGGGCTGGTACGTTATGACACTGCGCCCTGAACTGTTTGGCGGCCAGGCGTTTGAAATCTCGATGGGGGTCATCCTGGCCCTTTTGCCGGTACTGGGCCTGAGCGTCATCCTGCACGAGTTGGTGCATGGCGCGTTCTTCTGGGTATTCACCCGCGAACAACCCCGCTTTGGGTTTACATTGTTGTACGCTTACGCCACCGCGCCGGGATGGTTTTTCTCCACCTCGCGCTACTGGCTGATTGGCCTGGCCCCGCTAGTCATCCTGAGCGCCATCGGGCTGGCGCTCATTCCGTTCGCGCGCGAGGAGCTGGTCTACCTGCTATTGTTCGGAGTGTTCATCAATGCCAGCGGGGCAATTGGGGATATTTACATCGTCACACGCCTGGCGCTCGAACCAGCCGGGACCCTGGTAGAAGACCAAGGGACGGGGTTTCGCATTTACCGGCCCGGCAAATGACCGTTTAACGGCGGCCAGGCCGAGGCGTGGAACGCTGCGCCGCTACTTTTTTAACGGGGAAACGTAGAAGAAACTGTATCCGCATTTAAGCGGAAGATTCCCCGGAGGTTGTTATGTCTAAAAAAATCCTTTTTCTTGCCCTGATTTTTGCACTGTCGTTAAGCGCCTGCAATGTGCGCGTCGAGACCCGCTCGGAGCCGCCCGGCCCCGATGTGGTCGATGAAATCTCCATCCCCGCCCCGGACGCCGAAACCGCCTTTTTGACCCTGGAATTTGGCGCGGGGAAGTTGCGCCTCTCGCCCGGCGCGGACGAGGCGCTGGTCAGCGGGACGGCCACCTACAACATCCCCGACCTGAAGCCGATTATCAGCCAGGAGGGCGAGAACGCGCGCATTCACCAGGGCGAATATAAAATGAGTACCTGGCCGAGCATGGAAGGCGCAAAAAACGAGTGGGATTTTGCGCTCGGCCAAATGCCGCTCGACCTGACGGTGAAAGCCGGGGCCTATGAAGGCATTTTTGACTTTGACGGTCTTTCGCTGGTCAACCTGACGGTGCGCGACGGCGCGGCAGATGTGCGCATTGATTTTTCGTCGCCAAACCCCGTGCGCATGAACGCGCTCAAATACCAGACCGGGGCATCGAATGTGACCCTGAAAAACCTGGCAAACGCCAACTTTACGACCCTCAGTTTTGAGGGCGGGGCGGGCAATTACACGCTCGATTTTGGCGGTGAGTTGCAGCGCGATGCGGGTGTAACCCTGCGAGCCGGGATGAGCAATATTTCGCTGGTGATTCCGGCGGGCTTTGCGGCCCAGGTGACGGTGGATGGCGGCCTTTCGAGCGTCAACTTCCCTGAAAACTGGCGCAAGAACGGCAATACCTATTCACGCCCCGGCGACGGCCCGGTACTGACAATTGTCATAGACCTGGGTGCCGGAAACCTGCAAATTGTCGAGTAATTTAGACTTTTCGGAGTAAAAGGTCATATTTTATCTGTGACCTACATCACTTGCGCAACGAGCGATTGGCTTATAGAATTGGATATATCTTGGTAAAAATACCCTTATTGGGAGGTTCTCATGCAAATCACCCGTCAAGCCGATTATGCCATTCGCGCAGTGCTGTATATTTCAAAACTAAACGAAAACCAGCGGGCTGCAACCAGCCAGATTGCGAAGGAACAGCGAATTCCACCTTCGTTTTTGGCGAAAATTATTTCGCAACTCTCGATTGCCGGGTTGTTGCAAACTTCGCGCGGGGCGCGCGGCGGCGTAACGCTGGCCAAGTCTCCCGAAGAAGTAAGCCTGCTCGATGTGGTCGAGGCGATTGACGGGCCGATTGCGTTGAACGAATGTGTCCATGACGATGGCGCTTGTAGTTTCGGCGACGACTGCCCACTGCGGCCAATCTGGTGCGAGGCCCAGGAAGACCTGGTCAAACGCCTGAAAGGCACCAATTTTGCGCAGTTCATCAGCGAAAATTAGCTGGGCCACGCCAGATAATCGGTGAGTTATACACCAGCCTGGATTCTGTCCCAAAATCCATCGAAGTTATTCGATAGCAAACAACAAAATCCCCGTGAGTTTGTCTCGCGGGGATTGTTGCTTTAAGACGGACAAGCGCGATTCGGTTACAGGGTCTATTACGGCTGGGAAATACAAACCCATTCAAAACGTGTTTCAACAGGAGACTGTCCCACGAAAGTCGGACGGGGCGCAGATGGGCCAAGATGGCCTTTGGCAAGCGTGTCGTCTTCTACTATGGCCTGGAGCACATAGGTCCCGCCCGGCGGCGCCACCCAGATTTCAAACCTGCTGCCCATGGCAACGATTTTTACCTGGACTGAAAATCGGTCTCCATCTTGGAGCGGTTCAACGCCTTCAAGCCGGGCCGGACCGGCCAGGTATTCAGACAGCCCATTGACATCCTTGATAAAAACATAGGTCTTGGATTCCGGATAGACCCAGAACAGGTACCAGCGCTTTTCCAGTGTGCGCAGCGTCAGGCCGCCTGCCGCGCCTTTGGCATCCGCCGGGGTGCTGAAAAGCGTTTCGACCGTGAAATCGGTATACTGCCCAGGCGACCAGGAAGCGCTAAATCCTTCACCGGGTTTGTAATAAGCGATGCGGAACTGCCCATTTGCCTGTTCAACCACCACATCGTTGAGCTGGTTTTCCGTGGGCCAGCCAAAAGCATAAGTATCGAACTCATCGCAAACCGCATCGGGCGCTTTTGCAGGCTCAACCGCTGGATCGGGCGCGCTGGCAGATGTACTGGTCGACAGACTGGCGGGCGTTTCTGTTGCAGGGGGAGCCGTTAGCCAACCCGGCTTTATCCATAAGATAACGCCTAAAATTACCAATAGAATTCCCAACGGAGCGAGGATAAAACGAAGTCGATTGGAAACTTTAGGAAACGAAACTTCCTTGAAGGTGATTCCCCCGCCAGAAATGGCGATAACCAACAATGCCGCGCCCAAGATGACAACAATCGTCGGAACGTCCATATTAGCCCTCCCGTAGCATTTTTAATCATTGTACAACTATTCACAAAGATTTCAATTCACAAACAGTAGAAATTTTGAAACAAGCAATTAGCAAAATCCGCGTGAGTCAAACTTGCGGGGATTTTGCTGTTCACCGGTCAGCGCTCACCGGGTGTACAATCAAACCGGCTTTTTCACTGTTACGAGGAGGTGTTATGAAACTGGTCATGCTGGGAACCGGCGGATTTGTACCTACAGACAATGCCCAAACAGCCTGCTATTTTTTGCCAGAACACAACATCCTGCTCGACGGTGGGACGGGGTTATATCGTTTGCACAATTACATGCAAACCGCCGCGCCGCTGGATGTGTATTTAAGCCATACCCACGGCGACCATACCAGCGGCCTGCATTATCTGTTTGGCAGTTACTTCAAAAAACTGGCCGATGATTCAGACCGTCCGGTGGATGTTTCTTTTATCGAAGAGAATTCCAGGCAGGCCAACCAGCTTTTGAACAGCACCCGTATCCATTGCACCGAAGCGATGTTGGGCGCGCTAAAAGGTGAATTTCGTTATCCGCTCGATTGGCGGATTCTTGAACCTATTGAAAGCCTGCCGGGCGGCGGAACCATCCGATATTTTGCCTTTGACCCGGCGCGCGAGGAGGTCGGCTTCCGTCTGGATTGGCCCGGTCATTCGTTGGCCTATGTGACCGATACAATTGCCAGCCCAAACGCTTCCTACATCGAGGCCATTGCCGGGGTCGATTTGCTCTTGCACGATTGCAACCTGACCGACACCCGGGCCGATTTGTGCCAGACGATTAACCACAGTTCCACCTCGGAGGTGGCGCAGGTTGCGGCCCGGGCCGGGGTCAAACGCCTGTACTTAATCCACTTCAACCCGATGGGCTGGGATGTGGCCGAAGATTTGCCCGCCGCGAGAAAAATTTTCCCGACCACTGAGATGGGCCGGGATGGGATGGAAGTTGAGTTTTGACGAAAAATCCCCGTGAGCCAAAACTCGCGGGGATTTTTCGTCGTATTGTGGTCACTGGATACTGAACACTGGTTACTGGCCTACTGCTTCCTCGCCCACTCGACCACTTCGAGTAGTTCCGGTAAA
>JAGVAO010000196.1 GCA_020060235.1 Anaerolineales bacterium
GGCGGCACGATTTTGTTCGTCGGCACCAAGCGCCAGGCGCAGGAAACCGTGCGCGACGAGGCTGTCCGCTGCGGGATGCCCTACGTCACCGAGCGCTGGCTGGGCGGCATGTTGACCAACTGGAACACCATGCACCAACGCATCCAGGAAATGGAACGCCTGGAAAACCTGCGCGACAGCGGTGAAATCAACCGCCTGACAAAAAAAGAAGGTCTGCTGATTGAGCGCGAAATCGTCCGCCTGCAGACTCGCCTCGAGGGTGTCCGCAAGATGAAGCGGCTGCCGAACCTGGTTTTCATCGTCGATGTCGGTCGTGAAGAAACCGCCGTTCACGAATGCAACCTGCTTGGCATCCCGATTGTGGCCCTGCTCGACACCAACTGCAACCCCCAGAATATCGATTACGTCATCCCGTCCAACGACGACGCCATCCGCGCCATCAAACTGCTGGTCGCAAAAATTGCCGATGCGGTTCTCGAAGGCAAGGCCATGCGCAAGGACGAGGACATGGGCGGGGAAGAAGAAATTGCGTTCGGCAGCGGCGAACCCGCTCCCCGCAAACCCGTCCGCATGGACAATGAAGAAGAACTGGACGACGCAGCCCTGCTCGGAGAGGCGACCCTCGCAAAACTGAGCGTCCCCGCTGCTGAAGAAGAAGCTGTCGAAGAACCTGTTGTTGAAGAAACAAAAACAGAAGAACCTGTAGCAGAACCAAAAGCGAAAAAAGCGAAAGCAGAAAAACCGGTCGTAGAAGCGCCGGAAACAGAAACCGAAAGCACAGAGAACGAGTAAGAGGATACGATGGAAATTACCGCTCAAATGATTAAAGAGTTGCGCGCCGCGACCAACGCCGGCATTCTGGATTGCCGCAAGGCCCTGACCGAAGCCAATGGCGATTTCAACAAAGCCGTCGACTGGCTGCGCGAAAAAGGCATGGCCACCGCCGCAAAACGTTCCGACCGCGATGCGTCCAATGGCGTCATCGAGTTATACTCCCACGGCGCTGGCCGCGTGGGCGTCATGGTCGAAGTGAACTGCGAAACCGATTTCGTCGCCCGTTCCGAGGCTTTCCGCAATTTCGCCCACGAAGTTGCCCTGCAAATCGCCGCTTCGTCCCCGCTCTACATCAGCGAAGACGAAATTCCCGCCGATGTCCTGGCTCACGAGGGCGAAATCGCCCGCAAGCGCGTCATCGAAGAAGGCAAGCCCGAAGCCGTCGCTGAAAAAATCGTCGAAGGCCGCCTGAACAAGTTCCGCGACGAAGTTTGCCTGCTGCGCCAGGCTTACATCCGCGATGAACAATTGACGATTGAAAAACTGCTCCACGCAACCATCGCCAGCACAGGCGAAAACATCCTCATTCGCCGTTTCCAGCGTTGGGAACTTGGACAAAGCACCGCCGACTAATTCAAAAAGCCAACCGCAAGGTTGGCTTTTTTATAGCGCAGCCCGACCACCAGATAATAAGGAGAAAACATGGCACTCAAATATCGTCGAATCTTGCTCAAACTTAGCGGCGAGGCCCTGGGAGGGGAGAACGGCTACGGAATCAACGTATCAGAAGTCGAGGCCATCGCCAAGCGCGTGAAAGAAATCTACGATATGAAGGCTGAAATTGCAATCGTCATCGGCGCTGGCAATTTGTGGCGCGGCAAACAGGGGCTTGAACGCGGCATGGACCGCGCCACCGCCGACTACATGGGCATGCTTGGCACCATGATGAACGCCCTGGCCCTGATGGACGCGCTCGAACGCCAGGAAGTCCTGACGCGGGTCATGTCGGCCATCGAGATGCGCGCCATTGCCGAGCCGTATATTCGCCGCCGCGCCATCCGCCACCTCGAAAAAGGCCGCGTGGTCATTTTCGGCGCCGGTACGGGAAATCCCTTCTTTTCCACCGACACCGCCGCCGCCCTGCGCGCCACCGAAATCGACGCCGACGTGGTCATCAAAGCCACCAAGGTAGACGGGGTGTACGACTCTGACCCCAAGAAAAACCCGGGCGCGGTCAAATTCAGCCATTTGTCTTATATCGAAGTGCTCAATCGCCGCCTCGAGGTCATGGACTCGACCGCAATTACCCACTGCATGGAAAACAACATCCCCCTGCTGGTCTTAAACCTGTGGGACGAAGTTGCGCTCAAAAACGCCCTGCATGGCGAGAAAGTCGGCACGCTCGTTTCTGTTTAGCGCCAAAACAACACCCAAAGCGGCGCAGGTCATCTTTGCGCCGCTTTTTTGTTTGATGGTAAACTTGCTGCCCTACCCGAAATGCCCTTTTTTCAGGTAGAATACCGCTTGCGCCGACTTTTACCCCGGCGCGAAAAGAGAGACTATGAACAAACCACCTTCATCTTTGATTTCTTCCTACAAAAGACGCCAGCAAATGGGGCCTTTTATCGTAGGCGCACTGGCAATCCTGCTGATTGTGATTGGGATTGTCGTACTCGTTTTATGGCTGACCGGGTCGGGCGCACCCAACCTGGACTTCAACCTGTTCGCCACCGAGACGCCGACAGCCACCCTGACCTTTACACCCACCAACACCAACACCCCGACCAGCACCCCGACCGAGACGCCAACCCCGACGGTGACCTTTACCCCCACACCCTCGGCGCCTTTCGAGTACACGGTCGAGGACGGTGACTTCCTGTTCTCGATTATCGAAAAGTTCAACCTGGGCGATAACGGCCTGGCCTTGATTTTGTTGCTGAACCCCTACGCTCCCAACGACCCTGACGGAAATGTCGGCATCGACCCCAGCTCACTTTCCATTTTCGTGGGACAGCGAATCATCGTTCCCAACCCCGGCATGGATTTACCGACCGCCACCCCCGTTCCGCTTGAAACCCTGCGACGCGGCACGAAAATTAATTACACCGTCCAGGCTGGCGATACGATAGCGGCCATTGCGGCAAAATTCAACTCGACATCCGAGGAAATTCTCAAAGAGAACAACCTCGACAACGCCAACCTGATTTTCATCGGGCAAATCCTGGTTATCCCGGTCAACCTGGTAACACCAGCCCCCACCCTGGCTCCCACCGTAACATTGGCAGCCACCATCACACCAACACCCTAAAAGGCTGGACAAAACCCGGCTTGTCGGGTAGAATTCCCGCCCGTTGTATTTGAAAGATTTTTCGGAGGAAGTCCCTTGGCTAACATTAAGTCCCAAATCAAACGCAATCGCCAGAACGAAAAGCGCCGCCTGCGCAACCGCGCCGTGCGCGGTACTGCCCGCGCCGCCGTCCGCGAC
>JAGVAO010000102.1 GCA_020060235.1 Anaerolineales bacterium
CCGGGGCCGCCGTTAAACGAGAAGGTCAGCGGGCGGGCGGCTTTGTCCTCGACGCTGTCGAGGGTGTAGGCGGTGAAGAACATGGCGGCTTTGGGCTTGTGGCCCTCGGATTCCTTCTCGCGGTCGCCTTCTTCTTTCAGGACGATGGTGCCGGTGGTGACGGTGTAGGCCAATTCCTTGCCGCCGACAGTGACGGTGTGTTTGCTTTCGACCAGCACGTCTTTAACTTCGGCTTTTGGGGTTTCGGGTTTCTTTTCTTCCTGTTTTTCTTCGCTCATTGGGGGAGGACTCCTGTTGGATATTTTCTAGCGGACAACCTGTCATTTCGAGCGGCGTAGCGGGGAGAAATCCTGCGCACAAAGGCAAAGATTTCTCGCTATCGCTCGAAATGACAATCATAGTGCGAACCCGGATAGTATACCCGTTCCGGTTGAAAATGCGCAACATGGCGGTATTCTGCCCATCGCCATGTTTTTTTTGTTCTCCCATTTGTAACGGGATGGCGCGCGTAGGGGCGACCCGTCAGGGCATAACCAGGTGTCTTTTTGCGAGAAATCCTGGCAGAAGTGAAGCACTTCCCGCGCTTGACGGGTCGCCCCTGCTGCGAATTTTCACGGATGTTTGACGGGATGACAAATTTCAGTTGACCGGGGGTGTCTTTTTTTGCTATAGTAAAAGGGGTGATTGGGGACAAGTTGGAATATGATTCGGTGATGAATTTGAAGTAAAAATCTGGAAAAGATGAAATCATGAGAAATTTAATTAATTCATCAGAAAGTATCTCTGCTCAAGAATCGCTTGCTCGTGAATTTGAGCAATGGCAAAAACTCTTTTATGATGATGTTCATGCGTACTTTGCCAAAAGGAACACAAAAAGAGGAGAGATAGCACTCGAAAGTTGGGAAACGAGGTTTACGAAGTTCCTAGATGAGCGTTTACCAGTACTGGCAAATAAATATCAGCAGTTAAGGCTGAAAAATAAACTTTATCCGGGCAATTTCGTATATCCATACTATCTGGAAGGATTTATGAGTCAAACAGGGGATGCAATCACATCCTTTCTTGAACAATGCATAGATGATGCTCGCAGGGGTAATCTCGATATCTACCGAGTGAATACATCTAGAAAGAGTTATGATTTACGACAACTGCTGTCGCCAAAGAAAAAAATCTGGAAATCAATTTTAGTGTTTCCCAAACCTATAGGGTATTTCTTTTTAGATATTTTTGGTCGCAATGATTCAAAAGAATCTACTGCAACTATCTTGGGATGGATTCTCTTGATGGCAATTATTCTCTTGTTGGCCAATATAATTACAATTAGCATGATTGAGTCTGCGTGGAGATTTTTCTTTCCAGTCAAATAGCAGCGTCTACTGATCATAATAGTCTCAATCCCTGCCGAAAATTTACCCCAAAAGATCCCGTGCTCTGAAAACGAGCGGCACTGATCGGGCATTAGACGTAGGCGATTCTGCGGCAAACTTGGGAGTTTTCTACACTTTGATTATTATCTATTCTCGCAATTGTTATTGGCGCTTGCAGTTGCCTTGCCAGTTGCTTACAACACAGGAATTTGAAAATGCAAATCATGTCATCACAATTATGCAAAACTGAAATTGCCCCAAGTTTGGACTTTGCTTTGCACTCTGATATAAATTTGGTCTATTCTGGAACTTTTCAAATTGTGTGGAACCAACTTGCCGATGAAATAATCAAATCCCCTATCGCATTGGCACATAATTTGCCAATTGTTCATGCACTTAATAAGCGACTATTTGAAAAAGATGATATTTCCGCCAATGATTACCTGGCAATGGTAGGTTTTGGGCGGGATGGGATTGTCGAAAAGATAAAGCAAAATTTGAGAGACAGGTTTAATCGTGAGCCAGGTTTTGATTTTCAGATGGTTTTGCCTGATGATATTTTGACTTACGCCTATTTGGAAAAATCTATCCCCTTTGAAACGAATTTCGACGTTTTCGATGAGCCATTTTCTTTTTCAGACAACATTCCGGTTCAATCGTTTGGTGTTATCAAGGGCGACGCGGCGGCAGACCAGGTTCAAATTCTGGATTATTCTCATGCAGATGATTTTATATTGAAATTTAGCAGCCCGATGTTTGCACAATGGGAAGCGCAAAGGGAAGGCGTGAAGTATGCCCCGAAAATAACAGATGAAATCATTCTTGCCAAAGTTACCCCTGGGTCTACTCTGTTAGAGACGGTTGAATATGTTAGGGAACGCATACAAGCAAGCAAATATAGCAAACAAATGCTTGATTCTAATGTGCCTGAAATTTTGCAAATTCCCAAAATCGATTTTGATATTCTGCATCAATATTCCGAGATTGAAGGTCTGTCGTTTTTGAATCCAAATTTTCAGCAATATCGTATTGCGCAAGTCCTACAAGCGATTAAGTTTAGGCTTGATGAAACAGGGGCGAAGTTGAGTTCGGAAGGATTTATGCATTTGTATCTGGGCGCCTCTAAGCAAATAAGAAAGTTTATTTTTGATAAACCGTTTTTGGTTTATTTTCGAGAAGAACAGGCCCGCTACCCTTATCTCGTATTGTGGATTGGTAATTCGGAAATTCTCGTAAGAGCATAAGTTGTGTTGAACTATGCAGGCAAGTCGCTAATCAGCAATCAAGCCCAGCCCTGGAGAAAAATTCACCTACAAGTCTCCGCGCCATGAAAACGAGCGCTGAGTTTTTTCCTTTTGGTATACTACCCCCATGAAACTCGACTTTACTGGTGAAATCATTTACTGGCGCGGGCCGGCGCCTTTCCTGTTTGTGGCGGTGCCGCCGGATTTGAGCGAGGCCATCAAGTCCATCGCCTCCAGCGTGACCTATGGCTGGGGCTGCATCCCCGTCCGCGCGCGGATTGGCGAGACGGAATGGAAGACCTCCCTGTTCCCGAAAAACGGCCTTTACCTTGTGCCGATAAAAGCGCTTGTCCAACGGGCCGAAGGACTGGATGTGGGCGACCAGGTTGCCATCCGGCTCGAAATTGGCTGAAGACCGGTATCCCCTCAATGGGCCATTTGTTCGCCTGCCGTCGTTGGCTATACTTGTTTCATGGCTTATTTATCGGTATACGCCTGAAAGGAGTCAGCCGTGCCGGCGAACAGCCCCATTTACCGTTATCGGCTTTTTTGCGTGGTCTTCTTATTGGTCTTTTTTCTCAGCAACTGTGGTCCCAGCCCAGGCCCGTTCAACGATTATTATGTCAGCACAACCGGCAGCGACCTGACCGGCAACGGCTCGGAGGCCAGGCCCTGGCGAAGCATCCAACATGCGCTTAATAACGTGGTCGATTCGGGGGAAATGCCGCTCATCCACGTTGCCGCAGGAACTTATCGTGAAAACCTGAACATTACCCGCCGGGTGAGAATTGTCGGCGCCGGGGTGGGCGACCCGCTGGAGGTCACCGGTATTACGGTCATCGAACCGGCTGTCCGCGATTCTAGTTCGAGCGCGCCCTACCATTCCATTGCCGCCAATTCGCGGGTTGAATTTGCCGACCTCGTCTTTCGTTACGGACGGGTACAGGCCACCGGCGGGACTTTATACATCGACAATGTCTGGTTCTGGTGGGTGTCGGGCCGTTACGCTTTGCGGCTGAGGGATGTTGGCTTCTTCCACATTTCCCAAAGTGAATTCCGCACCCCGGGGAATGTCTATGCGGATTATGGTCTTGAAATCATCAGTTCCATCGGCGAAATTCACGGTGGTTATTTTGGCGACCATTTCGACCATCCCATCAACATCACCCAGTACACCTCCGGCGTCATAGAAAGTTATGGCGACGACGGATACAGTTACCGAGGCGCCATTGCCAGCGTCTTGGTGGATGGCGTCACCATCCGCGGTTCGAACGTTTTTTACGCCGACGGCATTCGCGTATTCTTCGACGCCAGCGCAACCATCCGCAACTCGGAGATTCTGCGCCTGCACGATGCGGCCGAAGCCTGGCGCGAGGGCACTTCCGAAGGCTCCGCGGCTGGCATCGACCTGCATTTTGAACGCGAAGGCCGGGCCAGGGGCAGTGTCAGAATCATCAACAATACCATCGCGGGCTTCGACAGCGGCATTGCCATTAACATGGGCGGCAAGCGGGTCTTGGTTTCCGGTAATGATATTTCCGCAGTGACCCATGTGGTCAAGATTCACGATGGCCGAACGCCGAGCCTGGAAAAAGCCGACCCCACCCTCGACTTCGGCGGCGGCCCGATGGGCAGCCCCGGTGGCAATTTCTTCCGCAATGCCGGCGACCTGGCCTTTTTTCACCAGAAGGGTTATGACATCTATGCCTGTTTCAACGATTGGGAAGTGAGCGGCGCGGCGGCCATCGAGGCCCGCATCCGCGACAAACGTGATAACTCTAGCCTGGGCTGGGTTTATTGGGGACGCCCCGAAGACCCTTGCGGCTCGGCCTCCGAACCGCTCATTGCAGAAACCCCGGAAATTATTCCGATTTGGACGGATACTCCTATACCGCAGATTCTGCCAACCCTGACAGATACCCCCACGCCACAGAGTAGCGTGCCGCTCTTCACTTTCGACCAGAACGCCAACTGCCGCAGGGGGCCGGGCACAGCCTATAAGGTGACCACCTCCTTTGCGACGGGGCTGGAAGTGCAGGTGGACGGACGCAACCAGGATGCGACCTGGCTGCGAGTGCTGATTCCCAACACCCAGGCATTTTGCTGGGTTGCTACTTCTACTGGTTCCCTGCCTGGCGAGCCTGAATTGCTCCCCCTGGCTTCTTACCCGCCCCTGCCTGCAACCCCGGCGCAATTGAAAATTTCGCAGCGGCTCTGCACTCCGAACGGTTATGCGCTCGAACTGACCTGGGTGGGCAATGAAAGCGGCTACCGCGTCTATCGCAATGGAACGCTGGTTGCCACCCTGGGGCCAAACAGCAATGCCTACCAGGACAAACCGCCTTTTGGCGGCCCGCATACCTACGCGGTGGAGGCGTTGAGCGCCGACGGTGTTTCATCCCCGGCGCAGGTGACTGACGCCGTTTGCTCGCCCTGAACGCAATTTTTCGTCAGGGATATTGCGCGTCCAGGCCGTCTTTTTGCAAAATTATGCTGCGGGCCAGCAGCACGTCTCCCTGCATGATGCCGAGGATGGCGACATCGGCGGTGTGCGGGAAGGCGGCGGGGGCGTCTTCGAGCGGGAAGATGACCAGTCCCGGCTCCTCGCCGACCAGGAAGAAGACTAGCCGGGCCTGTGGGCCAATCTCGTACCCGGCTTTGGCAGTATCGGGTTCGCCGTCTCCGGCGGGGTAATAGCGCGGGTAAATGGCGCGTCCATAGCGGAGGACTTCGCCGGGTTGGGGCGCAAGGCCGGGCGCATTTAACGGTTCCGCTTTCGGGAAGGCGAACTCTGTCAGCGGCAACGAAAGCCCGAGCAGCAGCAGGCAGGCGGCGGTGAGGACGAGTCCCCGCCCCTGGCGGCGCGGGATGCTATCCCGCGAAGAATCAGGTCGATGCGGCGGGGGAGTTTCCAGCGTAATTGGCGGGAGTTCATCCCGTCCCACGAAAACATTGATTAGGGCCAGCAGGCCGAGTAGGAGGTAGAGTTGCCCGGCCCAATCGACGGGCAGCATGAAGCGGTCGCCGGAACTGAGGAAGAGGGCTGTCCAGGCGTTGTACAGGCTGGCGAGGATGAGCGGCAGCAGGCCGACCCAGCGGGCGCGTCGCCAGGCTGCGCCGAGGCCGACGGCGGCCAGGACGGCATAGAAGGCGACGATGGGCAGGTTTTTCGCGTCGAAGCGGGCTTCGTTTTGCCAGAAGGCGTGGGCGGGGGTGAGCAGTTCGGCGGGGGAGGTCAGTTTGTCGCGCAGGGGGAAGGTCAGCAGCAGGGCGTACTGGTTGTTGAAGAAATGGTTGGCCGCGCCGAGCAGGATGCGGCCCGGTTCGCGGCGGAAGGAGTCGAGGGCGAAGCGTGTCATGCGGCTGGAGTATTGGGCGTCGTTTTCGCCGGGCTGTTTGGGCAGCAGTTCGTTGCCGGCGCTGCCGCTCCAGCGGCGGGCGAAGACCATTGTCTGCGAGATGGGGTTGTCGAAGACCAGCCCGCCGGCGGCGCGGGTGTTGCGGATGAGCCAGGGGGAGAGTGTCAGGGCCAGGCCGAGGGCCATCAACAGGCTTCCTTGAATCCAGGCTTTGCGGCGGCCCGCCATGACGAAAAAGCCGACAAGCACGAAGGCAGCCAGGATGATTGCGCTTTGCAGGCGGATGAGGGCGGCCAGCCCGGCCAGCCCGCCGATGAGCAAGGGCAGGTGCGCGGGCGTTTGGGCGCGGCGCATCCAGCGGATGGCGAGCCAGAGCGCCAGGGTCATCAGCAGCGCGGCGGGCAGTTCGGAGAAATAAAGTTTCGAGTAAGTGTAGTTGTAGGAGAAGGTCGCGGCCTGGTTCTGGGCCACGTCGCGCAGCGCGGCCAGGACAGCCAGGCCGATGCCGAGCGGTTTGCCGCCGATTTCGTTTCCGACCAGGTAAAGCGCGGCGGGGAAGGCGGCCAGGAAGAGGGTTTGCAGGCCGATGACGGCGGCGTAATCCTGCCCGGCGAGGGCGTGCAGCCAGGTGAGAATGACGATATAGAAGGGCCGCGCCGGGATTTCAGGCCACATGAATCCGTACCCGGCCAGGGCCGATTGGACGTATTGGGCGTAGATGAGCGCGTCGGAGAAAGGGTATATCTCGAAATTGGGCGCGCGCGGCGGGGTGGCGAACCAGCCCGGGTTAATCGGCGTTGCCAGCCAGAGCGCCAGGGTGGCGAGGTAGGTGGCGATTACGGTTGAACGTTGAAGGTTTAATGTTGAAGGCAGGCGTTGGGCGATGGTGGGGAAAAGCAATGCAAACGCCAAAGCCAGGACGATATGCCATTCGAGGGCGGGCAGGGCCGGGTGGCCGAAGGAACCGTCCTTGAGCGGGGTCAGGCCGAGGCGGGTGGACATCATCAGCGCGGCGGTGGCAGCCAAAACGGCCAGCGCAATGGCGGCGGGCCGGTTGGCGAGTTGGGTGATTTGTCCGCTTTTGACGGCGTGGTAAAGCAGGAATTCGAGCGAGGAGAGCGCGGCCCAGGCGGCGATGGGCGTCAGGCGGGCCGAGAGGGCCGCATAGAAGAATCCGCTGTCGTGGATGGCCAGGGCATTCAGGGCCAGGATGCCGAGCGGGACGGCGAACAACCCGAACAGGCACAGGGCGGGCAGGAAAGGCTCGAAGAATTTCAGGAATGAAAATCGTGTAGCCAATCTGTGTAGCGAGTATGCCAGCGCAAACCCGGCAGAGAAGGCTGTTTTGAGCAATAAGATAGCCAGCAAAGCCAGGCGGGCAGGCGAAAGGCCGCCATCGGAGGGCAGGAAGAAGAGCCAAAAGAATGCCAGGATGCCCTGGATGGTCCACAACCAGAAGATGCGCGTCATTTTTTTGCGGTTTCCTTGGCAGGCGTTTTCTTTGCGCCTTTGCGCCCCTGCGTCTTTGCATTGGATTCAGGCATTTTTGGCAAAATCCTGTCCAGGTTCTCGACTACGAAATCGACAAAAACCTGGCGCGGGACGACAATCCGCACGGCGGTGGGCAGGAACTCATAAGCCGAACCGACTGCCACTCCCAGGGCGGCTTTTCCGCGCAGGGTCGCCAAGCTTGCCGGGCCGATTTTTTCAGTCAACAGGCTGCGAATGGCCGGAATGTGTTTTTCCAGCACCTCGCGGTAGGCCGAAACTGCCCAGGATGCCGCCGTTTTTTCTTCTTCCGGTTTGCGCGGGCGCGCGAATTTATGCCCGGCGGCGGTCAGCGCGGCTTTGGCCTCTTTGAGTTGTCCGCTTTTGAGCAGGATGTAGTCGGTGTCGAAGGTCGAAACTGCAAAAATCGAAATGCCCGCTTTTGCCAGTGTGGCGGCAATCCCTGCCAGAATGCCGGTCTCGCCGAAATCGAGCGTGCCCTCCACGCGCAGGGCGCTCCAGCCGGGTTCGCTGCGCTCGCTTTCGATGGCGATTTTTTCGGCGGCGACAATCGACAGTTCGTTTTCACTTTTCGCAATGGCATAAAACGGGCTGGCGTAAACTGCTTTCGGAATCGCAACCTCGGCTTTCAGGCGGTGGATGGCGAAGGCGCCATCCAGGATAAAAAATTTGAGCGATTTCATGGGTGCTCCAGTTGTGTTGGTCGAGCCCTGTGTTGAGCCTGTCGAAACAAGGCTGATATTGCCGTATCGAGACCAGTACTCTTCTGCCAATGCCGGGTCTCGATACGGGCTACGCCCTACTCGACCCTCGGTTTTTGTATTATAAATCGAAACCATGACCCCTTCCCCAAAAATCCTTGTGCGCGGCAGCGGCGATGTCGCTTCGGCGGCGGCGCACCTGCTCTTTCGTTCCGGCTACGCTGTCCTGATGCACGAATCGCCCCAGCCGAGCGCCACCCGCCGCAAAATGGCCTTCACCGATGCCGTTTTTGATGGCTTGGCCTGGCTCGAAGGCGTCGAAGCCCGCCGCATCGACGCCTTGCCCGGCCTGCTGGCGGCGTTCGAAGCCCGTCAATTTATACCGCTCAGTGTGGCGGATTTTGGATGGCTGCTGCGGGAAGTTTCTCCTGCCATTTTGGTGGATGCGCGTATGAGGAAACATTCCCAGCCCGAAGGGCAGCTCGGCCTCGCGCCGCTGACCCTCGGCCTGGGCCCCGGTTTCGTGGCCGCTCAAACCGTCGATATTGCCATCGAGACCGGGCGCGGCCCAGACCTGGGGCGGGTCATCCGCTCGGGCGCTGCCGCCGCGCTGAAAGGGGAACCGGTTTCCATGGCCGGTCACGCCCGCGACAGGTATCTCTACGCCCCGGTCGAGGGAATCTTCCGCACCGATTTGCAGGTCGGCGACCAAGTCCGCCAGGGGCAGGTCGTGGCCGAAATTAACGGCCAGCCGCTCATGGCTCCGCTCGATGGCGTTTTGCGCGGCCTGACCAGAGACGGCGTCCCGGTAACGGTCAAGACCAAGGTGGTTGAAGTAGACCCAAGGGGAGAATCCGCGCAAATCTCCGGCATTGCCGAGCGGCCTGCCAAAATTGCGCAGGGTGTTTTGCAGGCAGTTGAAGAATGGCGGGCGGGTTAAATCAAAACACGGCGCGCTGGCCGTGTTTGATGGTTCAAAGATTAGGGGATGGTCGGGTAGCCGAGACTGCGCCAGGCGACCACGCCGCCATCCATGCTGGTGACGTTGGTGAAACCAGCGGCCAGCAGGATGTCGCGTCCGTCGTCTGAGCGGTTGCCCGAGCGGCAAACGACGAGAATTTTGGCATCTTTGGGTACTTCGCTGACCCGCCCCGCCAGTTGCCCGAGCGGAATCAGGGTGGTATTCGGGATGTGGACTTCATCCCACTCAAATTGTTCGCGGACGTCAAGCACAAAGACATCGTCTTGTTGGTAAAGTTCGTAGCCGCGCTGTGTGCTGACGGTGGCGGGCAAATCCCCGGCCTGCTGGCGGCTTGCACTGGAGAGATATAGCGCGCCGAGCAGGATGGCCGCCACCAGCAGGATAACCAGCCCGACCTGTAATTTTTGTTTTTCCTGGCGGGTTTGGCGAGTCCGCTGGCGTGATGTGGTGCTGTTGCTGCGAGATTTTTTCATGGAGTGGTTTCTTCCTTTCTAGCCTATTGGATGCGCGAACCCAAAAATAGTTGCTATTGATTTTCGGGGGATGGATTCTTTTTGAAGACTTTGAACATCAGGGCAGCGAAAAGTAATACGCCAACGACGAAGGCCAGCAGGTTAAAGCCGGCATTGTAATGGGAGGTCATCACCAGTGCAGGGGTTGCCAGCGCCGACCCCTCGAAATTGACGAAAAGACCGACATACAGGTTGTTGGCAGCGTGCGCGCCGATGGCGATTTCCATCGAGTTGTCTTTCAGGGTTGCCCAGGCGGTCAGCCCGCCGAACAGGAAGTAGAAAAGCGCGGTCAGGATGAAGTTCGATATGGCGTCTTCGCCCAGGTAGAGTTCGGGGTTGGCGAGGTGCGGCAGCAGGAAGAGAATGCCCGAGAGCAGGACCAGCATGACTCGGTTGCGGGTCAACAGACCGAGGGCTTGCAGCAGGTAGCCGCGGAAGAACAACTCTTCAGACAAAATCTGCATCGGGGTGAGCAGGAGCGGCAGGGCAATAAAGGCCAGGTAGCGCTGCGGTTCGTAATTGATGTGAAAGGTTTCGGGCCAAACCAGGAATTCGACCAGGCTGACCAGCCCGGCCAGGAGCATCCAGAGTACGAAGGCCAGGCCCATGCGCCGCCAATCGATGCGTTCAATGGGCGTTACCAGGGTTTTCGGGGAACGTCCGTGCGCCAGCCAGACGAACAACACTGTGGCAAGCAGGAAAGGCAGGAAACTGGCATTGGTGGCGATAAAGAGTCCCTCGGCAGACAGGTTGTCGAGACTGTTCATTGCTTCGAACCCGCCAAAGGCAAGTAGGACGACAACCGTGAGAATTGAGCCAATAACCAGCCAACTGCCGAGGATGAATCCAATGCCGAGCAGGTAAATCCAGCCGCTGCCGCGTCCCTGTCGGGCCGTTTCAAGGAAGGGGGAATCTGTCATTTCCGAGTCTCCAGTGTGCGATAAAAGCAGGTTTGCGCCCCGGTATGGCAGGCCGGGCCAGCCGGTTCGACCTGCACCAGCAATGTGTCAGCGTCGCAATCATAGCAGATTTTTACCACTTTTTGGGTGTTGCCGCTGGTGCCGCCCTTGTGCCACAGCTCGCTCCGCGAGCGGCTCCAAAACCAGGTTTCGCCGGTTTCGAGGGTCCTGGCCAGTGATTCGGCGTTCATCCAGGCGACCATCAGCACGTCTTTGGTTGCGGCGTCCTGAACAACAGCGGGGATTAGCCCATGGGGGTCAAATTTTAGTTGTCCGGTTGCCCGGTTATCCAGTTTCTTCATCCTTCATCCTTTATCATTCTGACTTTAATTCCCCGCCCGGCCAGGTATTCCTTAATCTGACCCACCGTATATTCGCCATAATGCAGCATGGATGCCACCAGCGCGGCATCAGCTTTGCCTTCGGTTAGCACGTCGTACAGGTGTTCGGGCTTGCCCCCGCCGCCGGAGGCAATCACCGGCACCGAGACGGCTTCGGCAATCAGGCGCGTCAGGGTTAGTTCGTAGCCTACTTTGGTGCCGTCGGCGTCAATCGAGTTAACCACCATCTCGCCCGCGCCGAGTTCCTCGCCGCGTTTGGCCCATTCGATGGCATCCAGGCCCATCGGCGTGCGACCACCGTTGATGACAACTTCGTATCCGCTGGGGATTTGGGGGGATTTCGGGACGCGCAGCACATCCATGGAAAGGACGACCGCCTGTGCCCCGAAGGCTTTCGATGCCTCGGCAATCAGGCCCGGATTTTTGACTGCCGCCGAGTTGACGTTGACCTTTTCCGCCCCTGCCAGCAGCACGCGGCTGCAATCGTCCACTGTCCGAAGGCCGCCGCCCACCGAAAAGGGGATAAAGACCTGCTCCGCCACGCGGCTGACCACGTCCAGCATAATGCCGCGAGCCTCGCTGGATGCGGTGATGTCGTAAAAGACCAGTTCGTCGAGGCCTTGCTCGTAATATTCGCGGGCTTTTTCCACCGGGTCGCCGATGTCTTGGGTGTCCACAAATTTGACAGATTTTGCCAGTTTGCCATCGCGCACGTCGAGGCAGGAGATGATGCGTTTGGAAAGCATATTTATTTCTCCCGTAGGGGCTGCGCCCCTACAATTGCCAATTGGCGAAATTTTCCAACACCTTCAACCCCACCACCCCGCTTTTTTCCGTGTGGAATTGCACGGCAAACAGGTTATCGCGGCCAATTGCCACGGGGAACTCGCCGCCGTAGTCGCTGGTGGCGTAGATTTGGCCGGGGTCGGCGGGTTGGGGGTAGTAGGAATGGACGAAATAGAACTCGTCGTCGGGGCGTAAATGACTTAGCAGCGGGTGGGGTTGGGTAACGGTTACGGCGTTCCAGCCCATGTGGGGGATTTTCAGTAGTGCGGGATGCCATCCCGCACCACGCCCAAAGCGGATGGTTTTTCCATCCAGCAACCCCAAACACGCCGCGTCGTCTTCCTCCGAATGTTCTAGAATAATCTGGCAGCCGATACAGATGCCCAAGATGGGTTTGCCAGCAGCGAAAGATTCTTTCAGCGCCGAATCCAGCCCACGCTCGCGCAGCACGCTCATTGCCGCGCCAGCCGCGCCGACCCCGGGGAAGATGATTTTATCGGCGCGGCGAACCTGCTCCGGGTCGGCGGTGATTTGGCAGGGAATGCCGAGGTGAGTCAACGCCCGTCGGACGGATGTCAAGTTTCCGGCTTTGTAATCCACCAATGTAATCATAAAATCTCCAAAATCAACTATAATTAGTTAGTCAAACTAACCAAAAGGTATTTTATGGAAAAAATCTTGCTTGAGTTTATTGCCACGCTCGACCATACGCTCAAAAAACAGCAAACGGCGGGCTTTTCACAGTTGACGTTTAGCCAGTTCCAGTATGTCGACGCGATTGCGACATTGGGCGAGCCGACCGTTAGCGAAGTGGCCGCCCGGCTGGGGTTTTCGAAGGCCTCGGCCACAGCGGCCATCAACAAGCTGACGGCGCTGGGATTTGTGTCGAAAACCCAGTCGGAGGTCGATAAGCGGGTTTTTTACGTTGACCTGACCGAGAGCGGGCGCCGGTTGGTCGAGGCCAGGGCCAGAACTATCCAGGCGTATGTTGATTTTGTGGTTTCAGCGCTGACAGAAGATGAGATTCGGCAGTTTGAAGCCATTTTGGGCAAATTGGTTGCAAGGTTCAAATAATTCGTAGGGGTGACCCGTCAAGGTTAGCAAAGGCGTTTTGGGTACCCAGGCGGGTCGCCCCTACACTGGAGAAAAAATGCTTATCACGATTCTTGCCATGGGTTCGCGCGGCGATGTCCAGCCGTATGTTGCTTTGGGCGTGGCGCTCAAAAAAGCGGGCGCGCGGGTGCGGATTGCCACGCTGGAGACGTTCCGCCAGTTTGTGACCGGCTATGAGTTGGAATGTTACGCCATCGAGGGCGATCTGGCCGGGGTGATGGACAGCCCGGTTGCCGATAATGCCCGCAAGGCCGATAACCCGCTTAAACTGGCGCTCAGTTTCAATGAGTTGAAAAAGTACGGGCTGGCGCTACAGGCTGGCCTTTGGGCGGCCTGCCAGGATGCCGACCTGCTGATTTACCATCCTGGCATGGCGCTGGGCTATTTTGCGGCCCAGGAGCGCGGGATTCCCTCGGTGTTGGGGTTGCCCTTCCCAATGACACCCACCCGCGCCTATCCGTCGCTCATATTTTACGATGGACCGCGCCTGGGCGGGGCCTACAACCTGCTGACGCATAAAATCCTGCAACAGGTTTTCTGGATGGTCTCCAGCGGCAACCTGCGCAATTTCTGGGAGGGTGAATTTGGCCGCCTGCCGGAGAATTTCGGCAATCCCTTCCCGCGCCAGACCAGCGCCACGCACCCGACGGTCGTTTCGTGCAGCCTGCACGTTTTCCCGCAAGCCGACGACTTCCCGCCGCATGTCCATCAGACCGGTTTCTGGTTTTTGGATGAAGAACCCGGTTGGACGCCGCCCGCCGCGCTGACGGATTTTCTGGGTCGCGGCCCCGCGCCGGTCTACGTCGGCTTTGGCAGTATCGGCGACCCGAAACAGGCCGCCTCCCTGGCCCGCACCGTAGCCGAAGCCCTGCGGCGGACGGGCCAGCGCGGCATCCTGGCAACCGGCTGGCAGGGCAGTTCGGACGAGCCTCTGCCCGAAAACATTTTCACGCTTGAAAGCGCGCCGCATTCGTGGCTGTTCCCGCGCATGGCGGCAGTTGTCCATCACGGCGGGGCGGGGACGACTGCTGCCGGTCTGCGGGCGGGTGTTCCGGCGGTCGTCATCCCGCACGGGCTGGACCAACCCGCCTGGGCGCGGCGGGTGCGCGAGTTGGGCGTCGGAGCCAGCCTGCCTCACAAGCGCCTGAGCGCCGAAAGGTTGGCACATGCAATTCAGTTTGTGTTAAAGAGCGAAGTGCGCGAAGCAGCGAGCGCGCTGGGCGAGAAAATCCGCGCAGAGAATGGGGCAGAGAAGGCGGCGAAAATCATTACAGATGTCATTACGAGGACGTAGCCCGGCCTGTCCTGACCGAACAGGCCGGGGAAGCAATCTCCCGTTAAACGGGATTTTCTCTAGTGTGGGAAGATTGCTTCGACGCTAGCGCGTCTCGCAATGACATTTTGCCTTCATACAGCGCCCGCCCGATGATGACTCCCGCCAGCCCGGCTTCGCGGACGCGGATGACATCCTCCAGACTGGAGACGCCGCCCGAAGCCACGACGTTCAACCCGGTGGCGGTTTGCAGTTCCACAGCCGAATCCACGCTAACGCCGCTGCCGACCCCGTCGCGGCGGACATCGGTTAAAACGCACCATTCCAGCCCCTGGGTTTTGAAGCGCCGCCCGGCTTCGAGCATGGTCAGTGGGGTGGATTCCTGCCAGCCGCGAATCATCACGTTGCCATCACGCACGCCGATGTCGGCGGCAATCCGTTGCGGGCCGTAGCGGGCGATGGCCCAGTCTACCAGTGTGGGGTTCTGGATGGCGGCTGTGCCGAGAAAAACGCGCTCCGCGCCCATTTCAAGCGGGACACGGATGGTTTCTTCGTTGCGGATGCCGCCGCCGAACTCGACCTTCAGGCCGACGGTGAGAATCGCTTCGAGGGCTTTCAGATTGGCGGAGGCCTCCTCGCCAAACGCGCCACTCAGGTTGATGACGTGAATCCACTCAGCGCCCTCGGCTTTGAATTGCTCGGCTTGCTTGCGTGGGTCGTCGCCGTATTCGGTTTGGCGGGCCGGGTCGCCCTGGGCGAGACGGACGATTTTGCC
>JAGVAO010000195.1 GCA_020060235.1 Anaerolineales bacterium
AGTTGGGCGTCGATGGCGTCTTCGTCGGCTCCGGCATCTTCAAGAGCGGCGACCCGGCCAAACGCGCCGCCGCCATTGTCAAGGCCACCACCCACTTCCGCGACGCCGGCATCCTGGCCGAGGTCAGCAAGAACCTGGGCGAGCCGATGGTCGGGCGCAACATCTCGCAAATGCCCGAAGGCGAAAAAATCGCCGGGCGGGGCTGGTAATCGATTATTGGTAGGGGCGCAGCAATGCTGCGCCCCTACGGGAACATAACATGAACATCGGAGTCCTCGCCCTGCAAGGCGATTTTGCTGAACACATCGCCACCCTCAGACGCCTCGGCGCGCAAACCGCCGAAGTGCGCCTGCCCAAAGACCTCGACGGCCTCGACGGCCTCATCATCCCCGGCGGCGAATCGACCACCATCGGCAAACTGGCCGTCGCCTACGACCTGATGGAACCCCTGCGCCAGTTCGGACGCGAAAAAGCCATCTGGGGAACCTGCGCCGGGGCCATTTTCCTCTCCAAAGACGCCCGCCGCGACCAGCCCCTGCTCGGGCTGATGGACATCACCGTCCTGCGCAACGCCTTCGGCGCCCAGGTTGATTCCTTCGAGGCCGACCTGCACATCGAGGCGCTCAAACAGGCCACCCAAACCGAAGCCCCCTACCACGCCGTCTTCATCCGCGCCCCCATCATCGAAAGCGTCAGCGGCAGCGCCGAAATCCTCTCCGCCCTGCCCGACGGCCGCATCGTCGCCGCCCAACAGGGCAAACTGCTCGCCACCTCCTTCCACCCCGAACTGACCGACGACACTCGCTTTCACCAATACTTCCTTTCACTCGCAAACGCCTGACACCTCATGCCCCCCCGCCCGTTCGACCTGCTCGACCTGCCCACCCTGTACCGCTATCGCGGCGAAGCCCTCAGCCTCGATTCGGCCCGCCTGCTCACGCGCGGCAACCCTCTGGGCGCCGCCGGGTTGCTGGCCTACTTCAACCCGTCCCGGCACATTTACTCGGCGGTCAATGCGGTCAATGGGGATGTCCTGCTCGGAGGCGTGATTCACAGCCAGGGCGATTCCTTTGCCCGGCTGCTCTACCTGGCCCCCATCGGGGAACTTTCACACCCCAGCCTGCCGCCGTTGATTGAGCATCTCGCCAGCGAAGCCGGAAACTGGGGCGCCTTCCACATCCTCGCCGAAACAGACGAAGACTCAGCCGCCTTCCCCGCCCTGCGCGCGGCGGGCTTCTCCGTTTACGCCTGGCAGCGCATCTGGGACATCAGCGGCATCGACAGCGGTCCGCCCGCCTCGATTTGCTGGCAAAAGGCCCAATCGGTCAACCTGCACACCATCCAAAATCTCTTTCACCAGATTGTCCCGCCCCTGTTGCAGCCCGTCGAACCGACCCCCAAACGCGCCAGCGGGCTGGTTTGCAACGAGGGCGGCATGTGTTACGTCAATCTTGCGCAGGGCGTAGCCGGAACGCTGGTCAGCCCATTAATTCACCCTGAAGCCACCGGCGTCACCGAAAAGATTCAGGTCCTCATCAGCCAAATCCCCAACCGGGGTGGCAAGCCGGTTTACCTGTGCGTACGTTCCTACCAGGCCTGGCTCGAACCGGTGCTCGAAGACCTGGGCGCAAAAGCCAGCCAGCGCCAGGCGGTGATGGTCAAACACCTGACGCGGCTGGTCAAGGACGAGCAGCCTGTCCGCGCCACCCAACCTGCCGGCGCAGTCCCCGCATCACATATCCGCCATGCGCAAATGAAGGGTAAGGAACACAATTAAGTTTTGCCAAAAGTCAGGGGGTGAGTGCTTCTTTGCTTTTGTCTTCCCATAAAACCGCGCGGTTACGCCCCGCGCGTTTTGCTTCGTACAAGGCCTGGTCTGCCCGCTGAAACATGGCTTCAAGCGAGTCATCAGTCGTATTGCTCGAGGTTACCCCCAGGCTGCAAGTAATATTGACAAGAGAGTCATTTCCTTTAATCGGCGTCTCGGAAATTAATTTCCCCAACCGCCTGGCAAACAGGAAGGCTTGCATCCCCTCCGTCTCTGGCAGCAGGAAAATAAATTCTTCGCCGCCCCAGCGCGCGAATATATCCTCGTCACGCTTGGCCTGTTCGCATAATTTGGCAAATTCTGCCAGGACAAGGTCTCCGGTTTGATGACCTTGACTATCGTTGACTTCCTTGAAATGGTCGATATCCAGCAAAACCAGCGACATCGAGTGTGAAAAACGAACACTGCGCGCCCACTCGACCCTGGACAATTCTTCAAAATGGCGGCGGTTATAGGCGTGGGTCAGCATGTCGCGGGTGGCAAGTTCGTTCAATTCCAATTGCAGCAACTTAAGTTGGGTAATATCGCGCCAGACGATTAATCTCCCCAGGGCTTGCTGCCGCGAATCAACAACCGGCGAAATGCGCAAATCTAGGTAACGCGTCGGGTTTTCAAGCATAATCTCCGCGCTTAAATTATCCTTATCATGAAACTGTCTGACGATTTCGGGCAAGACCTCTTCAATCTTTTCAAGCGGGTCGCCGATTTGCGCCTGCGCAAGCAGTTCACTGGCAACCGGGTTCATATCGACCAGACGGTTGCGCGAATCGAGGACAACAATCCCATCGCTCATGCTGTCCACCAACATGCTGCGCGCAATAGGCACAACATCCAACAGCCGGTAGCGAAAGAGCGCATGGGCAAAAAATAACCCAGTCAAGGTGAAGGAAAAAGGCGTGTTATCTGCCCCGGGAAGCGGGTTTTTCCCCAGGACAAAAATAATGCTGTTTAACCAGGTAATGCCAAGCCCGAGCAAAATCATGCCTGCTTGTTTTCGATACAAGCCCGTAGCTTTAAAAAAACCGCGCAGAAAGAGAACAAAGGCCATCAATATCAGGGCATAAGAATAAACCACATTGCCCCAGAACACCGCCCCGCCGTTCAAAATCATTCCAGCATTCATCTCGCGCTGGCCTCCAAAAAACAGGTTGTGCCAGGGGTCGCTCCAAAGCGCGAGGGTAACCAGCAGCGGTTCAAGACACAAGACAACGATTACAGGCGGTTTAAGCCAGTTTTCGCCGCCATTGAGTTGCAGCGCAAAAACAAGCAAACTGGTTGGAACAATCACAGCGCCCACATAAGTGATATCCAACCAAAAATAGGGGGTCAGGCCTGGCAGGTCAGCCCAAAAGATGGCATAGGTAATATCCCACCAGCCGAGCGCAAGCAACAAGACCACCAGCGATACACTTCCCCTGGCCGGACGCCGCAATTGCCAGGTTAACAAACTGACAACCAGGCAAATCAGCCCTGCCGCAAAAAGCAGTCCGCTGTAAAGATAATTTGGTGGGTTCATTGTGCCGCTATATCCTATAAAAAATCCGTTCATAGTCATTATAAGGAAAATAACCCCTTTTTTGCTTGTAATATCAAATTAAAACAACCTCATCGTCTGATGAGGCTGTTTTAAACCGATGATTTACCTGTTTGGACGGGGATGGTCAGTCCACAACCGATACAGTCACCGTGTGGATACTTGTAAGTATTGCTGCGCCAGCAAGGATAACGAGCCGCGATAAAAACGACCCGCGCAAGGCGGGCCGTCCAATTAATCCGGCAGGCTGGTTTATTTAGCCAGTTTCCAGGCGGCGGGCAGGGCCAGGGCGGCCAGGGCCAATTTGATGGCATCGCCAAGCAGGAAGGGTGTCACGCCCAATTCAAGGGCTTTTTCGAAGCCAAACAGCACAGCCAGCCAGCCAGCACCGAACAGGTAAATCACCAGCGTACCAACCAGGAAAGGAAGGATGGAGGTGCGGATGCTGCGCTCGAGGCCGCGCTCGGCCAGCAGGCCAACGACAAAGGCTGCAACGATAAAGCCAGCCAGGTATCCGCCGGTGGGTCCGGAAGCGTAAGCCAGCCCGGCAGCGCCGCCCGCGAAAACGGGCAGGCCGAGCGCACCAATGAGGGTGTACAGCGAGAGCGAGGCAAATCCGCGCCGGGAGCCGAGCGCCGCGCCGACCAGCAGGACGGCGAAAGTCTGCCCGGTCAGCGGGACGGGGGTAAAGGGCAGCGGAATGCGCACCTGGGCAAGCAGGGCTACCAGCAACGCGCCAGCGGTAACAAGTAAAAGGTCGCGCACTCTCTGGTCAACGGCGGGCAGGAAACGGGTGGTAAGGGTCGGGGCAAGGGTGGTCATAGCGGAAAAATCTCCTTGTTCAGATAAGAATCGGGGACGGCAACCCGTCCCCAGTCCTTATTAACACAGAATTTTATATTTCGGTGTAGGGGCGCAGCAATGCTGCGCCCCTACATTTATTTTCCAAACCTTGCCCGCAGGATGCCTTCCAAGGTCGGCTGGCCGATTTCTTGCAATTCGTAACGAACGCGCTGGTAGGGCTTGTTGATTTTGATGACACGGGTCAGGTCGATAGGCGTACCGATGATGACCATGTCGACATCGGCGGCGTCGATGGTGGCTTCAAGGTCGCGCATCTGCGCGTCGCCGTAGCCCATGGCCGGCAGAATCGGACCGGTCTTGGGATATTTCTCGAATGTGGCGGCAATCGATTTGACCGCGAAGGGGCGCGGGTCGACGATTTCAGCTGCGCCAAAGCGGCGGGCAGCGACATAACCGGCTCCGTAGGCCATTTCGCCGTGGGTCAGGGTCGGGCCGTCTTCGACAACCAGCACGCGCTTGCCCTGGATGGATTCGGGATGGTCGACAAACAGCGGGGACGCGCCCTCGACGACGATGGCGGTTGGGTTCATGGCGCGCAGACTCTCGCGCACTTTGATGACATTTTCGGCTTCAGCGGTATCGACCTTGTTGATGACGAACACATCGGCGGCGCGGACGTTGGTCTCGCCGGGGTGGTAGGTGGCCTCGTGGCCGGGACGGTGCGGGTCGGCAACGACGATTTGCAGGTCAGAGACATAGAAGGGGAAGTCGTTGTTGCCGCCGTCCCACAGGATGATGTCGACTTCCTTTTCAGCGGCGCGCAGGATTTTCTCGTAATCGACGCCGGCATAGACGATGACGCCGTTATCGAGGTGCGGCTCGTATTCTTCGCGCTCTTCGATGGTGCATTCGTATTCGTCCAGGTCGTCGTAATCGGCAAAGCGCTGCACTTCCTGGGCAACCAGGTTGCCATAGGGCATCGGGTGGCGGATGGCGGCGACTTTGTAACCCATCTCGCGCAGGATGAGCGAAACGCGGCGGGTGGTCTGGCTTTTGCCGCTGCCCGTGCGCACGGCGCAGACCGAGACAACCGGCTTGGTCGATTTGACCTGGGTGTATTTCGTGCCCATCAGGCGGAAGTCCGCGCCCAGGGCGTTGACAATCGAGGCCTTGTGCATTACATATTCATGCGGCACATCTGAATACGCAAAGACAACCTGTTCAACTTTGTGCTTCTGAACCAGCTCTGCCAGTTCTTCTTCGGCGTGAATCGGGATACCCGCCGGGTACAGTTCACCGGCAAGTTCTTTCGGATACTGGCGGCCTTCGATGTCGGGAATTTGGGTGGCAGTAAAAGCAACGACCTCGTAATCCTTGTTGCCGCGGAAGAAGGTGTTGAAGTTGTGGAAGTCGCGCCCGGCGGCTCCCATGATGAGAACTTTGGTGGGGGTCATGCAATTTCTCCTTTACAGAAAGATGAATTTCAGCACAGGTTTGCGGGTTTGCAAGGCCAACCCGTGCCAAAACCGGAGAGTTTTGGACTCAGGAAGAACCTCCTGCGCTTCAAGGAGATTTCGCCAGGCCTGCAACTGTTACAAACTTTGCTGGTTTTCGTCCCCGGCACACTACCGGGGCCGTCACATCACTTCTGGGGCTGTGATGCCCATAAGCGCCGTCAATAAGGCTGAATTGCATTTGAGATTATAGCATTGCCACGCAAGACTTAACGTCACGTTTTGCGGGTAACATTTTTCACTCGCTCCGGAATTTTAGGGAAAATTCCGGAGCGAGTAATATGATTTTGCAAATCAGGCAAGATGCCCCTAACGCACCAGCAGGTAGGTAACCGTCAGGCGGTAGGGGCCGGGTGGCAGGTCGCGGGGTTCACAGAGAAGGCGCAACTGCTCCCCAATAACCGGCTGAATGGTGTATCCGTCGATGTACGAGGTCACATCGGTGCTGAAGGCATCCTTCTCATAATCGAATTCGCCGCCGGTAAACTTGTGCATAAAGCGCAGGTTCAATTGGGCGTCGTCGGTATTGATTGGGGTGGTTTCGTAGTTATCGACAAAGACATGCACCCAGACGCAAATCTCCTTCCAGCCTTTGACCGGGATGGTGCGGTCAAACAGCACCTGGTAACCGGGGCCAAAAGGCTCGCTGGGCGCGGCCAGGGGCTCATTGGCAATCAATTCGACATACTTGGTTTTCGGGCATAAAAAACACATGGCTTGCTCCTCTCTTGCTTGGCGAATAAAAGCGGGCGATTTAAATATTATCCAACTTTCACAGGCCAAAAACAATCCTACTTATGAACCAATGGCGCGAGAATAGTGCAAGAAGAAGTAAAATTCAGGTATGACCAAAATTCGCACCGTTTTCATGGGTTCACCCGATTTTGCCGTGCCAACCCTGCGCGCGCTGGCCGCCGATGGCCGCTACGACCTGCTGGGCGTTGTCACCCAGCCCGACCGTCCCGCCGGACGCGGCAACAAACTGACCCCGCCCCCCGTCAAAACAGCGGCGGATGAACTGGGGATAGCGGCCATCCAGCCCGAAAGGCTGCGCCAGCCCGAAGCGATGGCGCAGTTAAAAGCCTGGGCACCGGATTTGATTGTGGTCGCCGCTTTCGGGCAAATCCTGCGCCCCGAAGTGCTGGACATGCCCAAGTATGGCTGTATCAACGTCCACGCCTCGTTGCTGCCCAGGTGGCGGGGCGCGGCCCCCATCCAGGCCGCCATCCTGGCCGGGGACGTGGAGACCGGCATCACCATCATGCAAATGGACCCCGGCATCGACACCGGGCCGATGCTCTCGCAGCGCGGCATCCCCATCCTGCCCGACGACACCGGCGGCTCGCTCTTCGGGAAACTGTCCGCGCTGGGCGGCGAACTGCTGCTCGAAACCCTGCCGCCTTTTATCGCTGGCGAACTGCATCCGCAGCCCCAACCCGCCGAGGGTGCAACTTACGCCCCGATGTTGAAAAAAGAAGACGGCCTGCTCGATTTCACCCGTCCCGCCGTCGAGTTGGAACGCCGGGTGCGCGCCATGAGTCCCTGGCCGGGCGCGTTCATGGCCTGGCAGGGCGAAACGCTCAAAATTCACAAGGCGCATGTCGCCGAAGGAAAAGCCAAGGCGGCAGAACAGGTGATTGTGGATGGCTGTCCCGCCATTGGCACAGCAGACAGCATCCTCGTGTTTGACGAACTCCAACCGCCCGGCAAAAAGCCGATGCCTGGAAAGGACTTCCTCTCCGGGGGGCGGGTATGGTCAGTAGGATGAGCGTTTGTCATTTCGAGCCGCTCAGCGGCGAGAAATCTTCACCTACGCGTGAAAGATTTCTCAGTCGCTACTGCGCTGCTTCCTCGAAATGACAATAATCAACAGTGAACAAGTTTTACAAGGAGACTTCTATGCCCCAATACATTGCCTCCATCGACCAGGGAACCACCAGCACGCGCTTCATTCTCTTCGACCACAGCGGCAGCATCGTCGCCGTCGAACAGCGTGAGCATACCCAGATTTACCCCAAGCCGGGCTGGGTCGAGCATGACCCGCTCGAAATCTGGCGGCGCGCGCAGGAAGTCATCAGCGATGGGCTGGCCAAAGCCGGGGTCAGCGCAGCAGACATTGCTGCGCTCGGCATCACCAACCAGCGCGAGACCACCATCGTCTGGGACAAAGCCAGCGGCCAGCCGGTCTACAACGCCATCGTCTGGCAGGACACCCGCACCGATGAGATTTGCAACGCGCTGGCCCGCGCTTCGACTACGCCTACGGCTACGCTCAGCACCGGCCAAAACCTCCTGCGCCCCAAAACCGGCCTGCCGCTGGCAACCTACTTCTCCGGCCCGAAAATCAAGTGGATTCTGGACAACGTCCCCGGCGCGCGCGCGCGGGCTGAAAACGGCGAACTGCTCTTTGGCAACATCGACACCTGGCTCATCTGGAACCTGACCGGCGCGCACGTCACCGATGTGACCAACGCCGGGCGCACCTTGCTAATGAACCTGGAAAGCCTCGACTGGGACGAGGAAATCCTGGCCCTGTTGGGAATCCCACGCGCCATGCTGCCCGCAATTCGCTCCTCGTCGGAGGTATATGGCACAGCCCGCGCCCCGCTCGGCGGCGTCCCGGTCTCCGGCGACCTGGGCGACCAGCATGCGGCCCTCTTTGGGCAGACCTGCTTCCAGACCGGCGAGGCCAAAAACACCTACGGCACGGGCTGCTTCATGCTGCTCAACACCGGCGAAAAACCGGTCGAGTCAAAGAACGGACTGCTGACGACGATGGGCTACAAAATTGGTGACCAACCGGCCGTTTACGCCCTCGAAGGCTCGATTGCCATCACCGGCGCACTGGTGCAGTGGCTGCGTGACAACCTGGGCATCATCGAAAAATCGGCGGATGTGGAGACGCTCTCCCAGACTGTCGAGGACAACGGCGGCATTTACTTTGTCCCGGCTTTTAGCGGACTGTTCGCCCCCTACTGGCGCTCCGATGCGCGCGGCGTCATCGTTGGGATGACCCGTTTCGTCAACAAGGGTCACATTGCCCGCGCCGCCCTCGAAGCGACCGCCTACCAGACCCGCGAAGTGCTGGATGCCATGGAAAAGGACTCGGGCGTCAAACTGACTTCGCTCAAAGTGGATGGCGGCATGGTCTTCAACGAGACCCTGATGCAGTTCCAGTCCGACCTGCTGGGGGTGCCGGTCATCCGCCCCAGGGTGGCTGAGACAACCGCCCTGGGTGCGGCCTATGCCGCCGGGCTGGCTGTTGGCTTCTGGAAGGATTTCGACGAACTGCGCGCCAACTGGGGCCTCGACAAAGCCTGGTCGCCGCAAATGGGCGGTGAAGAACGCGCCAAATTGTATGCGGGTTGGAAGAAGGCCGTTACTCGCACGTTTGATTGGGTGTAGGCACAGCGTTTTTGCAATCAAAAAAGACCAGCCTCGCTGGTCTTTTTTGATTGTGAGATAGTGAAAGGTAGCAGGGGCGGTTTAGTACAAAATCAACAAACCTTTGAAGTTCGTTTCCACCAATTCGCGGTTGCCGGAAATGCGGGCGCGCTTCATGCCTTCCTCGTATGAAAAACGTCCGGAAACGAAGATGTTGAAATCCAACACATCCATCTCAAGTTCGGCTTCAGGTTCACCGCTTCCTAAAACCCACTCGCCGCCCGCGATTCCGGTCAGGACAAGGTGGATGGCGCGATTGCCGAGTCTTCCGTCCAACTTTCGAGCGACATCAAGCACAACCAGTTCGTTGATACGTCCGTCATGTTCGCGGGTTTGCTCGAAATCGCGGCCTGTCGCGCGGCAAATATCGAGGCGGTGCATCCAGGTATCGCGGCTGTGCGTCACCCACATCAACTGGCGCAGCGACATAAATCCGCCCACTTGATGGGGAATGGCAATCCATTTGATTGCGCGAAACCCATGGGCCCAGTTATGAATGGCCTTGGGGCCAACCTGTCTCAGTTCGGCAATCAGTTCTGCCGGGGTCATCCCGGCGCGTTCACCTACCTGGAGGTCATTAATCGCATCTTCGGGCAACTGCCCATTTTTAGGAATGCGGGTATATTGGCGAAACATCTCCCCGTAGCCGCTTCCGCTGGCGTACCCGCCGGCCTGGTGGGCCACCATGTCGTGCACATTCCAGGCGGTGCAGGCCGTCGGCTTTGACCAGTCTTCGGGGTCAAGCAATTCAATCAGGCGCATGAAACGCTCAAAAGCGGTCTCAAGCAATTGATGAGCTTCGTCCGCATGGGTATCAGGGATTGCGCGGGCAAAAGAAAAGCTTGAATGGGAAATTGCGACAGTCATTGGTTCTCTCCTTTTTCTAAAATGGTCTTTTCAAGCATCGATAAAGCAATCGGAATCAGCGAGCCAAAACGTCCCTGCCCGATAGGTAAATGCGGTTCATTGGCAAGGTGCATGGCGGTCAAACCATGCGAGACGGCTATCACCAGGTTGACAACCTGTTCATTGGTAAGACTTGTATCCAATTCAGGCCTGTAAGATTCAACCCGCTGATAGGCGCGGTTAAGAATATCAAAACTCAAATCCAGGCTTTGCTGCGAAGGAACAAAACCGGGAACGGGCCGCTCAAAGCAAAGTTGGTAAAGTTCAGGGTTCTCCAGTGCAAAAGACATGTAGCCTTCAACCAAAATTCGGATTTCTTCCTGAAAACTTTCCGACTCGGTTGCCGCTTTTGTAAAGATTGCATCGCTCAAGCTAAAACCCAGCCGAAACAGCGCATCATAAATATCCATTTTGCCAGCAAAATAGTTATAGAGTGATGGCGCGCGCATATCCATGCGGCGGGCAAGTTCCTGCATCGAAAGTGCGGCAACACCTTCTTCGCGCATAATCGCGCGGGCGGTATCGAGTATGTCTTGGATGGTGGCTTTGCGGACGCGCTGTCGCCGGGTTAGGGTGTCGGGAGCTGTCATATTTTCCTAATATTATTAGTTTTGTCTAATTATATTAGTTTTTCTGTATCTGTCAAGCAGTAATTTGAACCGGCAATAAAAAACCGGACGGCCTGTGTTACCGTCCGGTCGGTTTTCTGAGTTTTGGGATATTTTATGGTGATGGTAGCCTGGTGATAACAAAATCATCGAAAGTTACGTCGGCGGCATTTTCCTGCTTGTCACTCCAGGTAAACAAACCAACATAACCGCCTGAGTAAGTCGAATCCTGGACGCTGTCGATTTGCTTTCCATCGACATACAGCGTCAGGACACCGTTGCCACAATCCGCTCCGATGCGATAGGAGGCAGCGTCCTGTACAATCAGTTCTGAATCGCCCCATTCGTTATCATTGGTCAGGAAGAAATCATCTTTCCCATCCTCGCCTCGGGCAATCACATACTGACCGTAAGAGGTTATTGCAAAATAATACAGGTTGGTATCAGGCTCTCCCTGGTAACAAATAATACCAAAAGCCGTATTTGAATCCGAACTATTGTCCCTGGCTGTCACTTCGATGTGCGTATTGCTATATTCACTGTCTCCGGGGTTGCTCCAGACATAGAAACGCGGAACAAAAACGCGGAAACGCAAACCGCCATTTTCGTACTCAACCGAACTGTTCGAGTCGGACCCAGTACCCCAATTCTGGCGAAGCCCATCGAAGTTATCTTCCATCAGGGGGCCATTCATTCCGGGCAAAGATACAGCATTGCAAGCCAGGGCGGCAACAGCCAAAACGAGAACAACCAGCGTAATTTCAAATCGTTTTTTCATCAGTTTCTCCTGTTTGAATAAAAGTATGTTCTTTATACAGCAGTATTGCCAGAAAATAAATAGACAATTTGTGCCATTTTAGGTCGAAAATTGGTCAAAAGATTAAATTCGGATAAATTTTGTCCAATTTTCGTATGAGATGCGTATGAGTTGCTATCAGGGAGATTGACCAACCGGAACTCGCGTATATAATTTGCACAGATTTTCCGGAAAAAATCTAAACAAAACCTTTGCAAATTATATAAGGAGAGAAAAATGAACCGCTTGACCGCTGTTGTATCCCTGTTACTGGTTGCTGTCTTTGTCCTGGCCGCCTGCGCTCCCGCCCCGGCACCCGAACCCACCCCCATGCCTGAGCCGACCGCCATCCCCGAACCCACCCCCGAACCGGCTCCCGAAGTTCTCGATATTGTTGATACCGCCGTTGCCGATGGCCGCTTCACCACCCTGGTAGCCGCCGTCCAGGCTGCCGAACTGGTCGATACCCTCAAAGGTGAAGGCCCCTTCACTGTCTTTGCCCCAACCGATGACGCTTTCGCCGCCCTGCCTGAAGGCACACTCGAAAGTCTGCTGCTGCCCGAAAACAAGCAAACCCTGACCGACATCCTGCTCTACCATGTGGTCGCCGGGAAAGTCATGGCAGCTGACGTGGTCGGACTCGATAGCGCCACCACCGCCCTGGGCGCGGATGTCAACATCAAGGTGGATATGGGCAATGTTTATATCAACGACGCCCAGGTGATTATCACCGACATCGAAACCAGCAATGGCATCATCCATGTCATCGACACGGTCATCCTGCCGCCCACTGAAGAAGCCGTCGAGGCTCCTGGCAACATTGTCGAAATTGCCGTCGCCGATGAGCGATTCAGCACCCTGGTTGCCGCCGTTGTCGCTGCTGACCTGGCTGAAACCCTGAGCGGGGAAGGCCCCTTCACCGTCTTCGCCCCGACCAACGATGCCTTCGCCGCCCTGCCTGCCGGTACGCTTGACAGCCTGCTGCTGCCGGAAAACAAACAGGCCCTGACCAACATCCTGCTCTATCATGTCGTCTCCGGGAACGTGCTGGCTGCCGATGTGGTCGGCCTGGACAGCGCCACAACCGCCCTTGGGCAGGATTTCACCATCAGCATTCGTGACGGCAAGGTCTTCCTGAATGACACCATCGAAGTCATCATCACCGATATCGAAGCCGCCAACGGCGTCATCCATGTCATCGATGCAGTGTTGCTGCCCGCGAATTAGATTGACCTCTTCTCCTCCAGAAGTGGTGGGATAAAGGAACTGCCCCGGGTTTCCGGGGCAGTTCTGCTTTTCATGTGGAGGTGAAAATTAACGGTAATCGCCCTCGCCCTTGATGGCGTTGCGCTCGAGGCGCGAGAACAGTTTTTCGAGGTTGGATTCGGCCACTTCCTGCAGGGGGATGTCCAATTCAGTGGCGATTTGGGCCAGGTACCAGAGCACATCGCCGAGTTCGTATTTGAGCGCTTCGCGGTCGGCGTCACTCACCCGACCGCCATGGTCTCGGAAGATTTTCTTAACTTTACCGGCCAGTTCACCGGCTTCGTTGACCAGGCCCAGGGTGGGGTAAACAATCGGGTGGTCGGTATGCACCAGGTTCCAAGTTTTGCGCGATTCGCGCTGGTAATCGTTCAGGTCTTTGACGATAGGCATGTTGTTTTTATCCTTTGATGACTTGCAGGGCGTTGGGAAGAATCTCAAAACTGACCTGGCGCAGGTTGCTGCCGAAACTGGTATAAACCTCGCCATCAGCGTGGATGTAGAGCGGTTTGTCTGAAACCAGGCTCAGGCGGCGCATGGTTCCCATCGTCACCTGCGGGAACTTCTCGTGCGTGCCCTTCATCACCTCGGGCAAAAGCCGCAGCATCGTCAGGCGCGAACATTCGCCAATCATGACATAATGCAGGATGCCGTCATCGTTGCGAGCTTCGGGAGCGACGATAAAACCGCCGCCCTCGCGCCGCCCGTTGCAAACAGCCAGCATCAGGTTGGACTGCTCGACAACCTGACCATCGAAGTCCATCTTCATCAAGGCCGGGGTGTGGTTGACGGCAATGGTCTGCAAAACCGCAGCCAGGTACATCATAAAGCCGCGCAGGAGCGGCAATTTGTGCGAACGGATGGTAACGACCGCATCAAAACCAATCCCGAGGGTGTTGTCGAAATATTCCTTACGGCCGTGCTCGTCGGTCATCAGTCCCAGGTCGACCGGGGAAGCCTCGCCAGACAGGGCGTGCGCCAGGGCACGGTCGGGGGCCATGGGCACGCCGATGGCGTGGGCAAAGTCGTTTCCCGAACCAATCGGAACCACACCCATCGCCGGGCGGCGTTCCGCCGGGACCTGCATCAGCCCGTTGACCACCTCGTGAGCCGTACCGTCGCCGCCGAGGGCAATGACACGCTCATATCCCTGCTCGGCAGCCTGGAGGGCCAACTCGACAGCATGGGTCGGATAGACCGTCCCGCTCCATTCAGCGCCATATTGGCTGGCAATCGGGCGCAGGTCGTTGGCAACCGTCCAGGCGCGCCCCATATCGGCTGACGAGTTAAAGATGAGTTTGGCTTTTTTGGGCATATCTCCTCCACACATAAAAAACGGATTGTTGGCATTAACAACCCGTAAAGCGCAAAAAAGTTGGCTTAACCTTTTATATTGGGGACCTGCATTTCGCCGGTAAACCCGCGCGCTATCAGGAATGAGCCGCGGGCGTGTTTTTTGGCGCGGTAGAGGGCCTCGTCGGCAGCGCGGAGCAGGTCGGCGGCAGAGCGGGCGTGGGTGGGGTAAATGGCAATCCCGCCCGAAATGCCCAGGCGCGCAACCGAGCCGTCTGGCAGGAAGCAGGAATAGGAAGCGAATCGCTGCTGGATATTGTCAGCCACCCGCGCGGCGGCTTGCGCATCGGCATCTGGAAGTACCATGCTCAACTCATCGCCGCCATAACGCGCCAGGAAGTCACTGGCCCGCGAGGTGGAGGCCATAAAGACGGCAATATCGTGCAAGACCCGGTCGCCAATGGCGTGCCCCCAGGTATCGTTAATCTTCTTGAAACCGTCCAAATCCATCATCAGCACCCCGAACGGGCGTCCGGTGCGCATCGAGCGGGCTACCTGGTGGTCGAGATAGCGGTCAAGCGCGCGACGGTTGGGCAGACCGGTCAGGGTGTCGCTCAGGGCCTGGCGCGAGACGGCCTCGTGCAAGCGGGCATTGATGATGGCAATCGCGGCCTGGTCGGCCAGCAATTGCAACAGGCGCAATTCGGCTGATGAAAAACTCCCGACCAGCCAGCGAGAGAGATTCATGACGCCGATAACGCTGCCCGCCATCATGAGCGGAATGCTTATCATCGAACCGTGCCAGTCTTGCGGCATTCCCTTGAACAACGGGTCGGCGAGCAGGTTCTCGATAACTCGCGTTTCTTTTGAACGCGCAACGGTATAGGTCAGGCCATCCTTGCGTGGCGGCCAGGATTCCTCATTGCGCTTGCCATGTCCGTCCAGAGAAGCCCCAAAGCGCAAGACGTCATTCTGGTAGAGGTAAATATGGGCGTTGCGGGCATTTTTGACCAACTGCATGGCCTCGGCAACAACATTATCCAAAACCGATTGCAGTTCGAGGTTGGTGGTCAGGCTGTAGGTCAGGCGTTTAACCGCATCCAGTTCGGATGCCTGCTGACGGATAACCCCCAGAAGATTTTGATGTGAAAACAGGCGCGCAGACAAGACCTCGGCGGCCTGGTCGTAGTGGCCTTGCAAGTCGGTGTCAGCCAGTCCATCGAGCAACGAGGACAACAATTCGACATGAGATTGTTGTTCTTCAAGCGAAAAACCGGTGTTTTGCAGCCTTTCGCGGAAATTGCTAATCCACTTGTCCCTAAAATCATTCATAATACTGACAAATCGGCCCGCGCAATCCTCCTTTGGGATGGATGTCACGATTATAAGTGACGGGTGGCACTTTGGAATATGCTAAAATCATTGTGATTACAAGATTGTTAAGAATTTCACGGAGAAAACATGGCAGACCCTCGCCCAGCCCACCAGACCCCTTTAAAAACCCACCCGCGCGCCATTTTAATTGGCGCATCAAGCGGCATTGGCGCCGCCCTGGCGCGCAAACTCACAAACGAAGGCTGGATTGTGGCCCTGGTTGGCCGCCGCGCCGACCTGCTCGACTCGCTGTGCGCCGAAATCAACACCCGGCATGGCGAAACCCGCGCCCTGGCCTTCACCCACGACGTCACGGACCATGCTTCCGCGCCGGCCCTGTTCACCCAAATGGTCAAATCCCTGGGCGGTTTGGACGCGCTCATTTACAACGCCGGAGTTCTGCTCAAGGTCAAACTGGATGAATTCGACGCACAAAAAGACCTTGAGATGACCAACATCAACTACCTGGGCGCGCTGGCCTGGCTCAACCCGGCGGCGGCCTACTTCCAGGGGCTAAAGAGCGGACAAATCGTGGGGATTGGTTCGGTAGCGGGAGACAGGGGACGGGTCGCAGCCCCGGCTTATAACGCCTCGAAGGCCGCCCTGCACACCTATCTCGAAGCCCTGCGGAACAGACTCACCCGGCACAGAATCAGCGTCCTGACGGTAAAGCCCGGCTTTGTCGCCACCGACATGATTAAGGACAATCCGCGCACCCCGATGGTTATCAGCGCCGAGCAGGCCGCCGAGGGCATCTACAAAGCCATGCGCGCGCGCAAGCAGGTCGCTTACGTCCCGGCGCAGTGGGCATTGATTATGCAAGTCATCCGCCATATTCCGTCGGTCATCTTCCGGCGGTTAACCTTCTAAACCAGAAAGCAAGCAAACATGACCACCCTATCACTGCCTTTTGAGCATCTCACAACGCTTGAAAACTTCGGGCACTCGCTCAAAGCCCAATCCTATTTGTACAAGCCGACCAATGTCGCGCAAATGATGGAGGTTTTCAAGACCGCCAAGCAAAACGGCCTGACCGTCACCCTGCGCGGCGCGGGCCGCAGTTACAACGACGCCGCCCTGAACGGCGGCGGAATCGTGATGGACATCCAGGATATGAACCGCATCGTCTCCTGGAACCCGGAAAGCGGGCTGGTTACCTGCGAACCGGGCGTAACCCTGCAAAAACTGTGGCAGCACATCCTGCCTGATGGCTGGTGGCCGCCGGTCGTCTCGGGGACGATGATGACCACCCTGGGCGGATGCCTGGGCATGAACATTCACGGCAAGAACAATTTCAAACTCGGCACAATCGGCGAGCATGTGGTTGAGTTCAAGGCCCTGCTGCCCACCGGCGCGGAAGTAACCTGCTCACCCAACCTGAACGGCGACCTGTTCCACGCCATGATTTCGGGCATGGGCATGTTGGGGGTCTTTACCTCCATCACCCTGCAAATGAAACGCATCCATTCAGGGCTGCTCAACGTGCGCGCCTGGAACGTGCCCAACCTTGAAACCCACGTTCAGGAATTATTCGACAATGCCCCGGTAAACGATTACACCGTCGGCTGGCTCGACTCGACCGCCGGTGGAAAAGGCCTGGGGCGCGGACAACTCCACACCGCCAAATACATCCACGAAGGCGAAGACCCCGAACCGAAGAAAACCATGCAGGTCGCCTACCAGACCCTGCCTTCCACAATGTTTGGTTTCTTCCCAAAATCCGTCATCCACTACTTCATGGCGCCGTTTATGATTAATCCCGGCGTGTGGCTGGTCAATACCGCCAAATACTTCGCCGGGATGAAGGACAAGACCTATCCGCAGTCGCACGCCGCCTTCCACTTCCTGCTCGATTACGTCCCGAACTGGGAACTGGCCTACGGGCGCGGCGGATTGATTCAGTACCAGTCTTTCATCCCCAAAGAAACGGTGGTCGAGGCCTGGCGCGAAATCCTGACCCTGACCCAGAAGCGCGGACTGCCCTCCTACCTGGGCGTGACCAAGCGCCACCGACCCGATAAATTCCTGCTCAGCCACGCGGTGGACGGTTTCTCGCTGGCCCTCGATTTCAAAGTCACCCGCGGCAACCGCGCCCGGCTGGCATCCATGCTGCAGGAACTCGACCAAATTGTGCTCGAAGCCGGCGGACGCTTCTACTTTGCCAAAAACAGCGAAACCACGCCCGAAACGGCCAAACGCTACCTGGGCAAAGAAACGGTCGAGCGATTCAAGACGCTCAAAAAGCGCACCGACCCCAACAACCTGCTGGAGTCGGATTTATACCGGCGCGTGTTTGGCAGTTTGTAAACAACAGGATTAAAAGACGAGAGCCTGCCCATTGCGGCAGGCTCTTTGATATTTCTTTTTGCAAATTACAATCCAAAAATCACCAGCCAGCGGTTGGGCTGCAACATGCTGACGCCGATAATCACCAGCACCAGCGACCCGGCCACCGCTACGAGGGTGTTGCGCAGCCGGGTTTGCGGTTCGGCCTTCTTCCACATCGAGGGCAGGTGGGCGACGACAACCGCCACCGTCATAAGAACCAGGTGCTCCCAGCGATGACGCGGGAAGCCCGCCCCGGCCATGCCGCTCCAGACGAAGAACAACAGGCCGAGCAGCAGTTGGGTATCCATCAGCCCGGCGAAGGCCGAAACCAGGCCGCGAGTCATCTTGTCGTAATCCGATTTTTGGATGAGGCCGATGACCAGTTTGACAATCGCCGCGACAGCCGCAAGGATGACCAGCCAGCGCACAATTGAATGAAGGGTAAGCAGGAAGAGCATGTGAGAATCCTTTCTTTATATCAAACCCGGAATAAGCGCTTTGCGCCCTTTCGGGAAATCGGGAAATTTGGCGCGATACCAGGCCAGGGTTTTCAGGCTGCGCGCCAGCAGGTAGCCAAACATGCCCAGGAAGGCCAGGTAAACAAACAGGTGGCGCGATAACAGCGCAATTCCCAGCCAGGCGAGCAGTTCGAACAGGTAATGCGGACAGGCCACCCGCTCGAATAATCCGCCGCGTGGGATGACGTATTCGCGGCTCTCGCCGCGCAGCCCGACCAGGATTTTATGATGCCAAAAGTTGAAAAACTCGCCAACCGCAAAAAAGGCCAGCCCCAGCCAGAACAAACCGTCGGCGCGCGCCAGCGGGGCAGCGTTCAGGGCCGAAGTCCCCGCCGCGATGAACGAATAAAAGCTCGCAATCAACAGGGTGGTCGGCAAGTCCATCGGGCCGGAGTATTTGTGCAGGAACAAGGCCTCGATGCAGCGCTTGGCAAAATGCCCCAGCAGGGCCAAAAGCAGGATGGCCTGGACCAGGCTGAGGTGAGAAAGATACGGCAGGGAAAAGCCCAGGGCCGCCAAAAAAGGCGCGAAGTAGACGAAAAACATCCCGGCGCGGGATGAAATCCCCCCTTCCCCCCTAAATTTGCTGTAGCGCATTGTCAGCAGGCCAAAATAATCGAGCGGCCCCATACCGACAGCCAGCAGCGCAAACGCGGCATACAGGACGAGGTTCAGGGGGGTGGGGTCGGGAAGAAGAATGAACATAAGCAAAATTATATACTGCTTTGGGCGTATAATTTCCATATTCGCCAAGGAGGCCATCGATGACCTATACCCACATCCTGACCGAAACGCGCGGGCGCGTGGCGCTCGTCACCCTTAACCGTCCGCAGGCGCTGAACGCGCTCAACCGCGCCCTGCTGCTCGAACTGGGCCAGGCGCTTTCGGCCCTCGACGCCGACCCGGCGGTTGGCGCAATCGTCATCACCGGCAATGAGCGCGCTTTCGCCGCCGGGGCCGACATCAAGGAAATGGCCGCCATGAGCGCGGACGAAATGGAAGCCGACAGCGTCAGCGACCTGTTTGCCCGTCTCGAGCAGGTCAGCAAGCCAGTGATTGCGGCGGTGGCGGGCTTTGCCCTGGGCGGCGGCTGCGAACTGGCCCTGCTGTGCGACATCATCCTGGCTGCCGAAAACGCCCGCTTTGGCCTGCCCGAAGTGACCATCGGCGTCATCCCCGGCGGGGGCGGCACCCAGCGCCTGACCCGCGCAGTGGGCAAATCGCTGGCCATGGAAATGATTTTGAACAACCGCCAGTTAAACGCGGCAGAAGCCGAAAAGGTCGGGCTGGCAAGCCGGGTCGTACCCGTCGAGCGGATTCTGGATGAGGCCCTTTCCCTTGCCGGGGAACTTGCGGAACGTTCTCCCCTGACCCTGCGGATTGCCAAACAGGCCGTCAGGGCCGCCTTTGAGGGGCCGCTGTCCGAGGGGTTGGACGAGGAGCGCCGCCTGTTTCACCAGGCCTTTGCCAGCCAGGACAGGGACGAGGGGATGAGCGCCTTCATCGAAAAACGCAAGCCCGAATGGAAAGGCCGCTAAAACGTGCCAGACTATAACGACTTAATCCTGATTTTGCAGGAACTCGACCTGGGCGACAAACCCGTTGTGGCCCACGCTTCGCTGCGCGCTTTCGGCCAGGTGTCGGGCGGGGCCGACGCCGTGGTGACGGCGCTCTTGTATGTTGCCCGCGTGCTGGTCATGCCGGTTCACACCTACAAAACGATGGTAACGCCCGCATCCGGCCCGGCCAACAACGCGGTCAATTATGCCCGCGCCCAGCAATGGAATCGCCTGGCCGAGCCGTTCGACCCGAACATGCCCGCCGATGTGATGATGGGCGTCATCCCTGAAAACCTGCGCCAGCGGCCACAGTCGAGGCGCTCGACGCACCCCATCCTGTCTTTTGCCGGGGTCAACGCCGACAAAATCCTGGCCGCCCAGACGCTCGAAAATCCGCTCGGCCCGCTGATGGAAGTTGCCAACGCCGACGGCTGGGCCTTGCTGCTGGGGGTCGACCATACCGCCAATACCGCCATCCACCTGGGCGAGAAACTCGCCAAGCGCAAGCAATTCACCCGCTGGGCGCTGACCGAGGCCGGAACAGTGGCCTGCCCCGGCTTCCCCGGCTGCTCGGCGGGGTTCGAGGCCCTCGAACCGGCGCTGCGTCCGCACACCCGCAGCGCCCAGGCCGGGGAGGCCCTCATCCGCGCTGTGCCAGTGCGCCAGGTGGTCGTCAAAACCATCGAAGCGATTAAACAAAATCCGCTCGCCCTGTTGTGCGAGCGGACGGATTGTGAACGGTGTTCGGCGGTACGAGAGGGGTTGAGATAGGAAAATGGCGACAGTCAGTTTCAAAAGGGCTGTCGCCTTAAAATTTTCTCACCAATTATCAGGTCTCCTGAAACTACCTTGTGCATCATTCAATACAATCGGAAACTGACTGGCAGCCAAAACATTGGGGCGAATATGTTTAATGAATGTTGAATTTTCTGTCAGGGAACGGCTGGGGCGTTTGTTATGCGTAGGAGCAAGAACTCCAACCTTTTTGTTCAGATCGCGAATCACCATTTGGATAGGGCGCACAAGGTCTGAGTCATTGGAAATAACCACCGCACACTCATAAAGATTTCTGAATCCATCCATTAGCATTTGAGCCGCCAGATTGACATCAGAGCCTTTTTCTTGGGTATAAATCACGTCCGCATACCCTTTCCCATTTGCGAGCGGCATTTTTTTAACGTGGGACAGGAAACTACCTCTAATAATCGTTAGGTTGGGCAAAGTTTGCAAAGCACGCAAGTACGTTTGCTGGCGATTTTTTTTATTCAAGTCGTTTGGGCGCGCCTCTACCAATGCCGTGAAATAGTAAATATGCTGAATCCTATGCGCAGGCAGTAGTATTCGACAAAGTGCCGCAAAATCGAGCCACTTATGCGGCGTACCTTTGACCGCACCATAATAAAAATTAAAGCCGTCAATGTAAACGTTGGTGAGCATTTCACTATCCTTATAAAAACAGAGACCGCCAAGAGGCGGTCTCGCGCCGGGTTCGCGAACTACTACCGGGGGGTTACCTCTATTATCGTCAATTTGAGTGCTGCTGTCAAGAAAACATTTTTTCTATTTTGTAAGGTTTGTGGCAGACTTCCAACACTGAGGATATTGCGCCCCTCCGGAAGGACTTGTTTTTGATTTTTCACTGAAACGGCCTATACCACTTGCCAGATTTGTCAAAACTCTCAGAGCCGGGAAACCCACCCGCATTCCACATTGCATCGAGCGCAGGCTTCATAAGGTACGTCGGGTTATTATCATCTGGATAATTATCCAACATCACTTCTGGTATCAAGATAGTATCTCGGTCAAAGCAAGATGACGAGATGTTCCAATGAGATTGAGGAAGACCAAAAATCATACCCTTAACACCCAGCAGAGAAACAAAAATAATGGTTGGCGGTTGAATAACATTTACCTTTTGAAATATTAAGGATGAAGCAACTGACTTAATGATTTCTTCCTCTGCCTTAAGACTTCTCAATGCTAACCCCCCAATGTCCGTGTATGACAATCTTGTGTACACAAATTCAATGCACCCATTACGAAATATTTGATAGTATGTTTTTACTTGCTTCTCATCAGAAGATTCATAAAGCACAATTCCATCAATATTAAAACGACAATCAAATCTCTGCCCAAAGTATTGATTGTATGTTTTGCTGATTCCCGCAACATCGAACAAAAAAGAGGTCGAAAAAGAAACTACAGGAATAGCATGGACTACTAATTTTGCCTTCCCTTGCCCTAATGGCACAGGCGTTTCATCAGAACCTATACGAGCAATTCTCTCTAAACGAAAATCTCGAATTCTTTCCGCGACTGTCGCAGAAAATGAAAAAGCCTGGCGCAATTGTTGAACATCTAGCTGGTATTTGCCATTCGATTGCCTGGCATAAAACCTTGAAGCCCCTTGATATGTGACCATATGAGGAGAGTTGTAACTTTGTGGGATATGAATAATAAGAGCGAAATTACCATTTTGCAGTTGAAGTGGTTTTGTAGAACTTGTTAGTCGCGGCGCAATGCCTTCGCGAATCATTTGCTCAAGGCGCAATATCTCACCATCCGGATCTATTCCATCCAATCCGGGCAGTTGAGTAGCAGTACCATTTTTTTCAACCATTCCATAAATCAGATAGCCTCCCCCTGTATTTGCAAAAGATGATACATCTGCAAGAAAATCTTTTTTGTCTTTATCCGAGTTCGTCGGCAATTTCAACTTGTAATCCAGCGTTTTTCGTTCTTCTGTTTTGTTGCTAATCAAAGCCAGAAGGTCATCTTCATCTATATCAGGGAGAGATTTGCCAAAGATTGTCATCGTGAACCAACCTATTGAAACTGTATCTCCTCGATGCGCCAGTCTTCGCTGCCGAGCAGTTTTTTCAGGCGGTCGAGCATTTCGACGCAGATGCGGGTGGTGTCGTTGGGGAAGTCTATCAGGTGCCCGCGGCCCTCTTCGGTCACATAGAAAGAAAAGCGGTCTTTGCCGGGATGCGAAATCAGGATGCCGTAGACGTTTTTGATGCGCCGGCGGTCGCGCGTCTGGTCGCCGCTGGGGCGCAGGTAAACGGTGATGATGCGCGGCGGCAGGCCGTCATCTTGCGTCTCGACCACGGTCGGCGGGACGATGGGACGCTGTGAAACCGGCGGCATCGGGACCGGCGGGATGACAACCGGCGGGGCTGTTTTGGCCTTCGCACGCGGCGCATCGCCGTACTGTTCGAGGGTCAGCAGGTCGTCGAGCGGAGCAGCAGGCGGAGGCGGCAGGGGCGCAGCCTGGGCGGCTTCGGGGACAAGAAAATCGTCCCATTCAGGCGGGGCATCGGGCGGCGGGGGCATGTCGTCGAAAAAGCCGTTATCTTCTTCGGGGTCGGCAACATAATCAGAGGCCGGTTCGGCAACCATGGCGGGAACCGGACGCGGGGCAGGGGCGGCCCTGGGCGTGGAATCGGGTCGTTTAACGAGGGCAGGCCTGGGGGAGTCCGCTGTGCTGGCGCCGGGCGCGGGGGGCAGGTATTCGTCGCCCGAGGCAACGCTTTCGTAGAAGGTCACGTCCGTCCTGATTTCATCCACCAGCACTTTGGGCGGGGTGGTGCCGTCGGCTTTGCCATCGACGATGACAACTTTGCCTTCTTCGCACAGGTGGCGCGATTTGTCCCAGGTTTTGGGGAAGATGACGAGTTCGATGTTGCCCTGCATGTCTTCGAGGGTGACAAAGCCCATCATTTTGTCGGTTTTGGTTCTGAAAGCGCGGGTCGAGACGACCAGCCCGGCAACGCGCACGCGCTCCTGGTTGCCAGCGTCGTTAAGGCTGACCGAGTTGTGGCTGACGGCGCGGGTGAGCAGTTCGGCATGGGCCGAGAGCGGGTGGTCGGACAGGTACAGGCCGAGCAGTTCGCGCTCCCAGGCCAGGCTGTCTTTGCGGTCGGTAGGCAGGTTGGCCAGGCGGATGCTTTCGGCCTGGATGCCGGTTGCGCCGCCAAACATGGACATTTGCCCGCTTTCGGCGGCCTTGAAGTGGCTGGCGCTGGCGGCGGTCATTTGCTCGAGACTGGCGAGCAGCCCGGCGCGGGTTCCGAAAGAGTCGAGCGCGCCAACTTTGATGAGACACTCGAGCGCGCGTTTGCCGACGGAACGCAGGTCGACGCGCTGGGCGAAGTCGTTGATGTCAGTGAAGGATTTTTCGATGCCGTTTTCGCGCCGGGCAGCGAGGATGGCATCGACCGGGCCTTGCCCGACGTTCTTGACCGCACCCATGCCAAAGCGGATGGCAGGCTTGCCGGTTTCGGGACAATCTTCAATACTGAAAAAGTAGCGCGAGTGGTTGACATCCGGCGGCAGCACTTCGATGCCCATGTTGCGCGCTTCGGAGATGTAGAGGGCAACTTTGTCGCTGGAGTCCTTGAAGACAGTCATCAGCGCCGACATGTATTCGGCGGGGTAATGGGCTTTCAGATAGGCGGTCTGGACGGCAACCAGGCCGTAGTCGGCGGCGTGGCTTTTGTTGAAGCCATACCTGGCAAACTGCTCCCAATCTTCAAAAATAGCGGTGGCAGTGAGCTTGTCCATGACGCCTTTTTCGACCGCGCCCTTGATGAATTTTTGCTTGTTCTCGGCAATTTTGTCGGCCATCTTTTTGGAAATGGCCTTGCGCAGGTCGTCCGATTCGGAGCGGGTGAATCCGCCGATTTCGACGGCGGCGCGCATGATTTGTTCCTGGTAAACCGGGATGCCGTAGGTGTCGCGGAAGATGGGTTCGAGAGCCGGATGACGGTAATCAATCGGGGCTTCGCCGTGCATACGCTTGATGTAATCGGGAATGAAGTCCATCGGGCCGGGACGATACAGGGCGACCATGGCAATGATGTTGTCGAGGTTGCGCGGCTTCATCTCGATGACCCAGCGAGTCATCCCCGTTCCTTCAAGTTGGAAGATGCCAGCGGTTTTTCCTTCCCCCAACAGTTCAAACGTCTTTGGGTCGTCGGTAGGGATGTTGCTTAAGTCGTATTCCTTGCCGGTGCGCTCACGGATTAAGTCGCAGGCACGCGCCATGACGGTCAGCGTGGACAGGCCCAGGAAATCGACCTTGAGCATGCCCATGCTGTCGAGGATACCCATTTCGAACTGGGTGACGGTTTTGATGGGCGTCTCTTCCGAGTTGGAGGTCGGGCGGTGAATCGGCAGGTATTCGGTCAGCGGCTTGTCGGCGATGACCACCCCGGCGGCGTGCGTACCGGCATTGCGGACAACGCCCTCCATGTGGATGGCCGTGTCGATGACGTTGCGCATGACCGGGTCGCCGTCATAGATTTTCTTCAGGTCGGGAACCTGCTCGAGGGCTTCTTTCAGCGTAACCGGCTTGCCCGGCACATTCGGCACCAGTTTGGCGACCTTGTCCACATCCGGGATGGGGATTTCCATCACCCGCGCCACATCGCGCAGGGAGCCGCGCGCAGCCATGGTGCCGAAGGTGATAATTTGGGCAACCTTGTCGTCGCCGTATTTGCGGGCGCAATATTCGAGCATTTCGGCGCGACGGTCGTCACGGAAGTCGAGGTCGATGTCGGGCATCGAGATACGCCCCGGATTAAGAAAACGCTCGAAGAGCAGTTGGTGTTCGATGGGGTCGACCAGGGTGATGAACAGGCTGTAGGCCACAATCGAACCAGCCGCCGAGCCGCGCGTGTTATACCAGATATTATTTTCAGCGGCGTGGCGGCACAAATCCCACACAATCAGGAAGTAGGCATCGAATCCCATCTGGTGGATGACGCCCAACTCAAAATCGAGGCGTTCGCGAATTTCCGGTGCATCCTTGCGCGAACCGTAACGCTTTTCCAGCCCGAGTTCGCACAGGTGGCGCAGGTAGGTTTCGGCGGTAAAGCCCTCGGGCACATCGAACTCGGGCAGGTGGTAGCCCTTGAAGCCCAAATCGACTTCGCAGCGTTCGGCGATTTCGACGGTATTGCTCAAGGCTTCGGGGATTTCGGCAAACAGGGTGCTCATCTCCTGCGGCGAGCGCAGGTAGAAGGTCTGGCTATCATAGCGCATCCGGTCGGGGTCTTTGAGCGATTTGCCGGTCTGGATGGCAAGCAGAACATCCTGATATTCGGCGTCTTCCGGCTCGATATAGTGGACATCGTTGGTGGCGACGAATTTGGCCGAATACTTCGCGCCTAACTCGACCAGTTTGCGATTCAGGTCGGTGATTTCGGCGATGTTGTGGTGCTGAAGTTCGACATAGAAGCGGTCTGGCCCGAAGACATCATAGTACCAGTTCATGCGCCGCACGGCTTCTTCGGGACGTTCTTCAATCAGGTCGCGCGGAATTTCGGCGGACATACAGCCCGAGGTGCAAATCAGCCCTTCGGCGTGTTCGGCGAGCAGTTCATGGTCGATGCGCGGATAGTAGTAAAAGCCCTCCATCTGGGCTTTGGATGTCAGTTTGAGCAGGTTTTTGTAGCCGGTTTCGTTTTCGGCCAGCAGCAGCAGGTGCGATGATTTCTTGTCCAGTTTGCTGTCGCGGTCACTCATACGGCGGGCGGCCATATAGGTTTCGACGCCGATAATCGGCTTGATTTCGGCGGCTTTGGCGGCATTGTAGAATTCGATTGCGCCAAACATGGTGCCATGGTCGGTAATCGCCAGGGCGGGCATGCCCATCTCTTTGGCGCGTTTGACCAGCTTCTTGATGTTCGAGAAACCATCGAGAAGCGAATAAACGGTGTGGGTGTGCAGGTGGACGAAAGACATTTTAGTGTTCAGTATTCGGCTTCCGGTAACCCGTCCTCCCGAAGGACGCCGGGACGGTGTGAGCGGAGCAAAGCGCAGTCGAAGGGCTTTTTAGATGTCGGACGCAAAATCATTATAGCATCTTGGGGCGCTGCCCAACCTGACGATTGGCTTAAAATATTAGTGGAACGGGTGTTCTTGTTAAGATGAATAGGAATTGTCATCCCCAACCGTCAGCAGCAATAACAACGCAAGTGTTACAATAACATTGATGAAAGATAATAACAAAACGAAGAAATGGTCATTGGTTGTCTTGCTTATAGGCCCAATTATTGGTGTTTTACTTGGGCTTTTAATAATTTTTAACGCTCTACAATACTGGAATCGAATAGAACTCCCCATCGTCGTTTCCAAAATCGTCCACATTGGTTTTGAGGGCAATATTGTGTGGGTAGAATCCGACCACGGTGAATTATATAGCGTAGATGTTAGGTGTACGACGAGTCCATGTTGGGAAAAAACAACAGTTTCCCCCAACTTGTCCGAAAGAGCGGCTTGGGCGGAAAGATTCCAAGTTTTTATTGGGCAGAATTGTTCTTTTGAACATTTTACCTACCCATTCTTCAGAAATGTAAAAATGTGCGCCAAAGCTAACACTCCATTTCCAGAAGGTGTTAGCTGGCTTTACTTGATTCTTGATGATACCGGAACATTGTGGAGTTGGAGCGGAGGCAGTTCATCGCTGATGTATATTACTTGTTTGGTTTTCCCCGCTATATTTACAATCATTGGAATCGTATTGAGTATTTTTGTTTTTAAAATCAACCATTTCACAGAAAGAAAAAGGGATTATTAAGAAGGCAAACGATGTAGCTGTTACAGGTTTTTATACTTTACTTAACCTTCCCTTTGTAACACAATCATTACAGGCTTTGTTTGAAACACAGTAATAAATCGTAAAGCGCTTGTTTATGGAGCACGCGCTTTTTTCTTGCTTTATATTGGCTCAAGACCTCCTGCAACTCGCAGCGGATTATCCTATCGCCAGTTATAATCCGACTCGATGAACACGCATCCAAACAACGCCGCCCGCCTGAGCCTGGCAGCCGCCATCCTGACCGTCTCGTTTTTCTGCGTCGGATTCGCGCCCTTCCTGCCGATGACCGCCCTGGTCTGCTACCCGGCAGCCTTTGCCAGCGGAATATTCTCGCTCGTCAGCGGCCTTCTTGGCCTGCGTAAACCTTCGGCGCGCTGGATGTCCTGGACAGGCATCCTCACCGGGTCGGCAATCATCCTGGCGGTCATCGCATTCACCACCCTGACCGCCCTCCTGGCCCCCGTCCTGTTCGAGGGCCTGTTCGAACTCTGGCAAACCGCCCAACCCCAATAAGGAACTCCCATGAACAACGACATCGACCTGCGTTCAGATACCGTCACCCTGCCCACGCCCGCCATGCGCGAGGCAATGGCAAAAGCCCCGCTTGGCGACGATGTGTACGGCGAAGACCCCAGCATTAACGCCCTCGAAGAGTTGGCCGCCAAAAAAGTCGGCAAGCAAGCCGGGCTGTTCGTCCCCTCCGGAACGATGGGCAACCTGGTCGCCATGCTGAGTCACTGCCAGCGCGGTGACGAAATCATCCTTGGCAAACGCGCTCACACCTTTTTATATGAAGGCGGCGGGATTTCGACGCTGGGAAGCGTCCACTCCGCGCAGGTTTGGGAGCAGCCTGACGGCTCTCTCGCGCTGGACGACATCCAGGCGGCCATCCGCCCCGACGACGTTCACGCGCCGCGAACCAGGCTGGTTGCGCTGGAAAATACCCACAACCGCTGCGGCGGAACCTTCCAGACCCCGGCCTATGTGGCGTCTGTCGGCGAGTTCGCTCACGCGCGCGGATTAAAAGTCCACATCGACGGGGCGCGGATTTTCAACGCAGCCGTCGCACAGGGGGTAGACGTAAAAGAGTTGACCGGGCCGGTCGATTCGGTCACCTTCTGCCTGAGCAAGGGGCTGTGTGCCCCGGTCGGGTCGGTTTTGTGCGGCTCGCGGGAATTTATCGCCGAGGCGCGGCGCTGGAGAAAGCACCTCGGCGGAGGCATGCGTCAGGCCGGGGTCCTGGCTGCGGCGGGAATCGTCGCGCTCAACGAAATGGTCGAACGCCTGGCCGAAGACCACGCCAGGGCGCGGCGTTTGGCCGGGGCGTTAGCCATCCACCCGCAACTGGTTCTTGACCCCGGTTCGCCGGCCACAAATATGCTGTTTATAAACCTGGCGGAAGACGTAAAAATGGACGCCGCGCAGGTTGCCGAAAAATTGAGCGCGCGCGGGGTGCTGGTCGGGGTGACAGGCAAGCGGCGATTCAGGCTGGTGCTGCACTATTGGATTTCGGATGCCGATGTGGAGAAGACTGCCGCCGTTTTTGGCGAAGTCCTGGCCTGATACTTACCCTGCCGCCGGTTTTTCCCAATATTCGGGGGAGGGTTCAATCTGGTTACGCCCGCGCTCTTTGGCAACGTACAGGCGCTGGTCGGCCAGGTCTACCAGTTCGATGATGTGGTCGGTTTCGTCGGGATAAACGGCAATTCCCTGGCTGAGGGTGGGCATATGCAGGTTCAGGCCTTCGCTGCTTTTCAGGGTCATCTGGTTGATTTTCTGCTGGATGCGATAAGCAATCTGGTAGGCCTGCGCGCCTGTGGTGTCAGGCAATAGCACGCAAAACTCCTCGCCGCCCCAGCGCCCAACATGGTCAGTCGGGTGGATATGGTCCTGTATCACCCTGGTAATTTTTACCAGCACCTTGTCGCCCGCCAGGTGACCATAACTGTCGTTATATTGCTTGAAGTGGTCGATGTCGAGCATTATCAGGCTCATGCCCGTGCCGCTGGCTTTACAGATTTCGGCTTCCTGTTCCAGAAGTTGCAGGAAGTAGCCATGATTGTAAACCTGGGTCAGGCTGTCGAGGCGGGCCTGCTTCTCGACCTGGTCATGATGATAGGCGTTATCCAGGGCCAGGGCAGCCTGCTGGCCGAGGTTTTCGAGCAATTCCATATCTGTGTGGCTGAAAGCATTCGGGCGGTAAGAAGCCACCGCCAGGATTCCTTTCATGTGGGCGGTAATCATCGGAACGCCCATCCACGACAGGCTGGTGCGCTCGCGCCCGACGATGACCAGTTTCACGCCTTCCAGGTCGGCTTCCTGGCGCAAATCGGGCATCAACAGGGGCTGCTGGTGTTCGATAACCCAGCCTGAGAGTGTTCCGTCTACGGGTAATTTCATGTTGCTGAAATATTCGCCGTCATCATAAAACAGCGGCAGCGACAACTGCCCCTCCTCAAAAATCCCCAGGTAGTAACTATCAGCAGTGATTGCTTTTTGCAGGGCAGCATTGACAATATTTACCACTTGCTCGGCTTCGAGCGAAGTACCTATTTTGCGCGCAAATTCATTGATGGTTTCCAGTCGTTTGATGCGCGCGCGCATGGTGCGCATCAGCAGCGACACGGTTTCGACCAGCACCAAAGCCATGATGACAAAATTCACCCGGCCCCAAAGGATTCGCAAGGCAAACTCCTGCTCGACCAGCATGACCAAGATAGACAGCCCGACAGCAACCAGAATGAAGACAAAAGCCGCCAATCGCTCCCATAGAATGACAAAGATGAGGGCTATCAACAGCAAGACCACATAGACAACCAGGTCGTTTTTCTCTGGCACCAGCCACAGCCCAACCCCCAAAATGCTGCCATCCAAAACCGCAAACAGGTTTTGAAATTTATTAAAAGCCGGCGGATTTCTCAAAATAATAAAGTAGAAAACAACGTTCATCACGAAAATGATGACCCCGTACAGGGTCGAATTTTGGCCCGATAGGTTGCCAAGCATGTTCTGGTAAATGCCATCGCCTATCAGGAAGAGCGCAAGCAGGAAAATCGAAATCCCGGCGGGCTGTACCAACCTTCGGGCTTCGATTTCGGTCAGGTGTGCTGGCAATGGCTGGAAATTTAGTCTCATTAACCTTTTTCTCCCCCACTTTTGAGCAATTGTTCAAGGGCCTCGACGATATCCGGGTCAAAAAGCCGGCCTGCTTCTTGATGAAGATACTCGATGGCTTCTTTGGACGAAACCTTGTTGCGATAAGGCCGGTCGGTGGTCAGCGCGTCGTAGGCATCCACTACTGCAAAAATCCGCGCCATAAGTGGGATTTCCGGGCCGAGCAAGCCCATCGGGTAGCCGCTGCCGTTCCAGCGTTCCTGGTGGTAGCGGATGATGGGCAGCGTATCCTGCAAAAAGGGAATCCCCTCGATGATTCTTGCGCCAATATCCGGGTGCTGGCGCATGGTTGTCCATTCCTCATCCGACAGCGGGCCGGGCTTGAGCAGGATTGAATCACTAATACCAATTTTACCAATATCGTGCAAGATGGCGCCGCGCTCCAAAATCTTGAGTTGTTCGGCATCCAGCCCGATAAACTCGCCCAGCATAATGTTCAGCCGCGCCACGCGGATGCTGTGCCCCTCGGTTTCGTGGTCGCGGGCATCCAGGGCCGAGGAGAGCGCGGCCAGGGTCTGGTCGTAAGTATTCTCCAATTGATGGTAAGCCGATTCGAGCTGCTCGGCTTGCTGGCGTGTTTCTGAAAGCAGGATGTTCCGCTCCAGGGCTATTGCGGCCTGGTTGGCCAGGGTTTGCAGGTTGCTCGAATAACGGGCATTGCTCCAACTTCTTTCAGAAACTTCAACCCACAACGCGCCATACTGGTGGCGAGGCGTTTGCAGCGGCACGCAAACCCGGGTCATCTCATTCTCAGCTGAGACAATAATGTTCTGCCCACGCTGGATGGTTTGCTTAATCAGGCTCATGGGATGTCGCGCCCCGGGATGCAGCCCGCTATTATCAATTTGTACGCGGGCCTCGACCTCCCCTTGCAAATTGAGCAGGGCCACGCCCGCCGCCTGGGCCTGAATCAACTGGTAGGAGGTTTCGGCAATCGCTGCGGCGGCATCCGTTAACTGCTCCGACTGGATGATGCGCGTGCTCAACTGGTAAAGCAAGGTGGTGGTATTGAGCATCGAACGCAGTTCCTGGTAAAGCCAGGTAGTTTCGACCGCCGCCGCCGCCTGGCTGGCAAGCAGGTTGCCCAGGGCCTCGTCACTCTCATTAAAAGCGTTTGTGCCAAACTTGCCAAATGCCAGCAACACCCCAATGTTAGACTGCCGCAGCCGAATCGGAAGGGCCAGCATCGAACGCAGGCTGCTGTGCCCGGTCGGGATGGCGCTAAAGCGTTTGCGCACATCGCGCAAGCGAATCGGCTTGGACTGGTTAAGGATGTTTTGAATCAGGGAATTTCCCTCCGGGTCACTGTTCAGCATACTGCTCAACGTGGGCGCATACCCGGCCTGGGCCACCCGTGTAAAACCGCCCCCCTTATCGACCAGGGCCACAAACACAAAGCGCGCATCCAGCGTTTGCTGGGCAATTTCTGCGACCTGGGCAATCACCGCCTCCACCTCCAGCGTTGTCGAAAGGCTGACGCCGGCCTGAATCAGGCGCGTCAGGCGCTGGTCGTGGTCGCTTCGCTGCCAGGAGGAAACCAATCGCTGGGCAACCGCCTCGAGGGTGCGAATGTCGCTATCGTCGAAAGCGTGCAGGCTGTCATGGGCTATCGCAAGACAGCCCTTTAACTGGTTGTAAAAAAGTATCGGCACAATCAGTTCAGAAAGCGTGGTGACATTTTCCAACGCAATATAATCCGGGTCGAGGCGGGTATCCGTCACCAGTTGGGTGCGGCGCAGCCGCGCAGCGCGGCCAATCAAACCTGCGTGGATACTTTGCCGATATCCCGGAGGAATGTAATGCGCATTTGGCCCGCTGGCAGCCAAAACGCCCAGGTCGTTCCGCTCCGGGTCGAATTCCAGGACGGCGCAAATTGTCCCACCCAAAATCGATTGCACCGCGTTGGTCGTCAACTGGGCTGAAACGGGCGGGTCGAGCACGGTCTCCAATTCCAGGTTGATTTGGTGCAAAAGGTTCAACTGCGCCATGCGCCTTTTTTCGCTGGCCGCCAGTTTCGAGAGTAATTTCTCATGTTCCTTCTGCTGGATGGCTGTTTTGCTCAACAAATCCTGCGAATGGCGGAAAGGCTCAATCACAAACTGCCTTAGCGAGGCAAACATTCCGCCCGTGTCTTCGCCGGTTTTTGGAAAACCGTTCTCCCCACTCAAACCCGAAAAAAGCCCGTTGATGGAAAGATTGACAACTATCACCAAGAACAGGCCAAAAACCGCCACGACAAAGAAACTGACCAGGCCGACTTCACGCAGGCCCTCGATTTCCTGCCGGGCTGTAGGGAAAAATCTCTGGGCACTTAAAAGCAAGCCCAGTATCAAGAACAGCGAAATAGCCTGCCCACCGCTGATAATGTAGAAAAATCGCCGCCCAATCCCCCTGCCCTCCTGTAGAATCACCCTGTGCCAGGGCACAACTTCGCTCGACAACAACCCGATAATAATACTGGCTGAAAAAATCACCTGGAACAAGTGTCCCGCCAGCCCTGCCAGGAAGGCCCACAGCATCCAGGGAATACTGAGCAAATGCCATTGCTCTTTGCGGTTATATTCAGCATACAACCCGGCAACGACCGCAACCAACGCACTGACGAGGAAACCCATCGCCAGCGAAAGGCGCATCGGCTCATAAGACAGGGCGGGCAAATTGGCAACCGCCCAATCGGGGCGGATGAGCAGCCCGGCCCCAATCATCACATTGGCAAGCAGGGTGGCCGTTTGCAGCCAATCGAAAACATTAATTTTGAAGCGGCTCGCCAGGGCAATTGCCACAAACACGCAGGCCAGCCAGGCGGTCTCGGCGTATAACTGTCCCTGCCATGCCCTGTACCCGACCACAGACAGGATAATCATTGCTCCCGCGGTTATCAGGGTCTGCCAGTTTTTTTTGTATTTCAAAACAATCGAGGCCAGGTAGAACTGCGCAAAGGCATATAAAAAAACTGCCAGCGCGACAGCATACCAGTCGGCCAGCAGCAGGGAAATTCTCGCAAATAAGTGTGGGGCAAGCAGCAAGGCCGTTCCCACTGAAATGAGCAACAAGATAACACTCAAGGAAAGCGAATAAGTTGTCGATTTATTCATATGGTTTTCTTGAATTATAGTGCCAATTTACCCCAAAATACGCCTATTTCCCAAACAACCACCCCATCACAATGTAAAATATACCTTATGCGAAAATTACTCTACCTCACCGTCTTCCTTTCGGGCATGAGTGCCCTGGCTGCCGAGTTTGGCGCATTCCGTCTGTTGCAAATGCGCTTCAGCAGCATCACCCTTGTCTGGGCAGTCATTATCGGCCTGATACTGGTCTACTTTGCCATCGGGTATGCCCTCGGTGGGCGGCTGGCGGACCGGTCACCGCAGTACACGACCTTTTTCAGCGTCATCGCCTGGGGCGGACTAACCCTCAGCATCGTGCCTCTGGTTTCCCAGCCCATCCTGCGCTACGCCAGCATCGCCTCAGACGCGCTGCAATTCGAGGTCATGGGCGCGGCCTTCCTGGCAACCTTAATCCTTTTTAGTGTTCCCGTCACCCTGCTGGCAATGACCTCGCCCTTCGCCCTGCGCATGTTACTGCAAGACCCGCAGCGCGCGGGCAACGTCGCAGGGAACGTCTCGGCCCTCTCGACCTTTGGCTCGGTGCTGGGTGCCTTCCTGCCCACCCTGCTGCTCTTCGACCTGGTCGGCGCAACCCGCAGCATCCTCATCTTCGGCCTGCTCATGCTGGCCCTGGGCGCGCTCGGACTCTTCCGCAGCGGGGCCCGCATCCGCGCCGCTGTGTTTGGGGTATTCCTGCTCGTCTTTGCTGGCATCTATATTTGGGGAGATTTCCACATCAAAGACACCCCCGGCCAGGTCTACGAAGCCGAATCGGCCTACAACTACATCGAAGTGCTCGAAATCGGCCAAACCCGCTACCTGCGCCTGAACGACGGGCAGGGCGTCCACTCGCAGTACCACCCCACCGAATTGTTCTATGGCGGCCCATGGGAACAGTTCCTGGTCGGCCCGTTCTTCAACCCCGCCCCGCACACCACTGACCACGTCGAGCGCATCGCCGTTGTCGGCCTGGCCGCCGGCACATCGACCCGCCAGGCAACTGAAATTTTCGGCCCCATCCCCATCGACGGCTACGAAATCGACCCAAAAATCGTGCAGGTCGGGCGCGACTACTTTGAAATGACCCAGCCCAACCTGACCGTCCACGTCACCGACGGGCGCTGGGGGCTGGAACGCTCCCCCCACCAGTACAGCCTGATTATCGTCGACGCCTACCGCCCGCCTTACATCCCGCCCAACCTGACCACCCGCGAATTCTTCGGCATCGTGCATGACCGACTGGCCCCCAACGGCGTTCTAACCATCAACATTGGCCGCACCGCCGACGACCGCCGCCTGATTAACGACCTGGCAGCCACCATCGCCGAACACTTTCCGTCCATCTATGTCATGGACATTCCCAACACGTTTAATTCGATTTTATACGCCACCAAAGCCGAGACCAGCCTCGAAAACCTGTTCGCCAACCACCGACTGCTCCAATCGGATGCGGCTTCGCACCCGCTGCTTTTAACCGCGGTTTCTGTGACCGTTTCCAACCTGCGCGAAACCCCCTCCGGCGGACGGGTCTACACCGACGATTGGGCGCCCATCGAAGCCGTCACCAACGATATGATAATCCGCTTCATCCTCGGCGGCGGCGCGGAGATTTTGCAATGAAATCCTACCTCTCTGGCATCACCTCTGTCCTGACCATTCTCGTCATCCCGCTCTTTTTCATCCGCCTGCTCCTCATTCCGGTTTTCCCGGCCATCGAATACCGCATGCCCGGCTTCCCCGAAGACAGTTACGGATTCACCTACGAAGAGCGCGTCAAATGGGCCACCTACGGCATGGAATACCTGCTCAACAACGCCGGGCCTGAATACCTCGGCGACCTGCGCTTCGATGACGGCTCGCCTGTTTTCAACGAGCGTGAAGTCCAACACATGCTGGATGTCAAAATTGTCGTCGGCCAGGCGCTGACGGTTTTTCGCATCTCCCTGGCTTTGCTGGTCGCCCTGGGTTTGTTCGCCTGGCGGCGCGGCTGGGTCGACTCATACAGCCAGGGCATTTCGCGCGGCGGATGGATTTTGCTCGTTGTCCTGCTCACGCTGGGGGGCGTAGCGCTCACCTCCTTCTGGCAATTTTTTGCCGGTTTTCACGCCATCTTCTTCGAAGGCGATTCGTGGCTGTTCGCCTATTCCGACACCCTCATCCGCCTTTACCCCATCCGCTTCTGGCAGGATGTCATCATCTACATCATGGGCGGCTCGGCTCTGGCAAGCGGGCTGCTGGGCTGGTTTTTGGGGAGGAAATAACAGAGTCCAAGTTTGTCATTTCGAGGGTGCGTAGCGCCCGAGAAATCTTTGCCTGGTGCGTGAAGGATTTTTACCCTACAGGCACGATGTCGCAGCCGGGCGGCTCGAAATGACAAGCTCCCGCAACATCCCACCCAAAGTTGGGTTAATAAGCGTATATAGGCCCGAAGCGGTTATAATTTAACTTAAGGAGTATCATCATGCCCGAATTTTTATCGTTGGAAAATCGTGTCGCCCTTGTCACCGGCGGTTCGCGCGGAATTGGCCGCGCCATCGCCCTCGAACTTGCCAAACGCGGCGCGGCGGTTGTCGTCAATTATCACAAATCGCCCGAGGCGGCTGAAAACGTCGTAAACGAGATTCAGGCAGAGGGTGGGCGCGCAGCCGCCTTCCAGGCCGATGTCGCCAACTTCGAGCAGGCGGCGGCCCTCGTCAAATTTGCCATCGATACCTTCGGCGACCTGCACATCCTGGTCAACAACGCCGGCATCACCCGCGACGGCCTGATTATGATGATGCCCGAAGAAGATTGGGACGCGGTGATTGACACCAACCTGAAAAGCACCTTCAACTGCTCCAAAGCCGCTGTGCGCCACATGATGCGCAAACGCTACGGACGGGTTATCAACATCTCGTCGGTGTCGGGCCAAATGGGCAACGGCGGCCAGACCAACTACTCGGCATCCAAGGCCGGGCAAATTGGCTTCACCAAATCGCTGGCCCGCGAAGTCGCCGCTCGCAACCTGACCGTCAACGCCGTCGCCCCAGGTTTTGTCGATACCGAAATCCTCGACGCCATGCCGCCCGAAATGCTCGAAGCCGCGCTGAAATTTGTCCCGCTCGGTCGAAAAGCCGAACCCGAAGAAGTCGCTTACGCTGTCGCCTTCCTGGCTTCAGACCAGGCCGCATTTATCACCGGCCAGGTGCTGGCAGTCGATGGCGGCATGGCCATGATGTAGCCCAAGGAGGCAAAAATGAGCGAATACCAACCCGCCGGAAAAACCACCCTCTCGCCCGAAGTGCTGGTGACCATCACCCGCATGTCAGCCCTGAGCGTGCCCGGCGTCAGCCGCCTGACCCCCATTCCGGCCCGCGTCGACCGGCTCTTTAAACGCGGCGCAGCCGATGGGGTCGAACTCAAGGTCGAAGACGACCTGGTTTACCTCGACCTGTTTCTGGCCCTCAAGCCGGATGTCAACGTGCGCGAAGTCAGCCGCAACGTGCAGCACCAGGTCGCCCGCGCCATCGAGGAAATGGTCGGCATGGACATCGGCCATGTCAACATTCATATCGAAGATATTGATTACGAAGAAGAGGCCTGAGCCTTCATGAAACCCCGCACCAGGGCCAGAGCCTTTGCCCTGCAAGTACTTTACGAAGTTGATATGGTAGCCCATCTTCCAGGCGTTGTTTTTCAGCAACGGCTGGAAGATGCCCGCACCGAAGGCCAGAACCCGCTCGATGACGAACTGGTAGAGTTTGCCCGCCAGATTGTGGCGGGCGTTTCTGTGATGACCGAAAAACTCGACCACGCCATCGAACGTTACGCCCCCGAATGGCCCTTCGACCAGATAGCCGCCATCGACCGCAACATCCTGCGCATGGCCGCCTGGGAGTTTGCCGCCTCGCGCCAGACCCCGCTCAAAGTCGCCATCAACGAAGCGGTCGAACTCGCCAAAGAATACGGCTCCGACAGCGCCCCGCGCTTCATCAACGGCGTGCTCGGCAGCCTGGCCGACCACGAAAACGAAATCCGCCAGGCGCTGGCCATCCCGGCTGAATAAACCGGCCCCGCCATACTGCCCCAGGCCGCCCGAAACCGGCGTTGGGGCTTTTTTTATGCAACCGTAAAAATTCTGGAGAAATAAATGGACTCTCCCGCCACCCTGACCATTCACCGCGCCCGCGAACTGCTCCAGGCCGGAGAAATTACCCCGGACGAACTCACCTCAGCCTGCCTCGCCGTTATCGAGGCCAAAAACCCCACGCTGAATGTTTTTGCCGCCCCACCGGCAAACCCCGAAAAGACGTCAAACCCGCAGGGCGAACTGGGTGGCATTCCCCTTGTCATCAAAGACATCATCGATGTAGCCGGGCAGCCCACAGCCGCCGGGTCGCCCAACTTCTTCGGGCAGCAACCGGCGCTGAAAGACGCCCTGGTGGTCGATAAGCTCAAATACGCCGGAGCAGCCATTCTCGGCAAAGTCAACACCCACGAAATCGCCCTGGGAATCACTGGCATCAACCCACACACCGGGCCGGTTCGCAACCCGCACAACCCCGAGCGGATAACCGGCGGCTCGTCCAGCGGCAGCGCGGCGGCGGTTGCCAGTGGCATGGCCCTCGGCGCGCTCGGCACAGACACGGGCGGCTCGGTGCGCATCCCGGCGGCCTTGTGCGGCGTGGTCGGCTTCAAACCGACCTTTGGGCGTGTCAGCACCCGCGGGGTATTGCCGCTTTCGTGGAATCTCGACCATGTGGGCGTGCTTGCCAAAACCGTCGCCGATGCCGCCCTGCTGTATTCCGTCATTGCCGGGTACGACCCGCAAGACCCCAACTGCGTCCTCGTCCAGCCCGGCTTCCAGATGCAAAAAGAGATGTCCGACTTTCGCGTGGCCCTGGCGGTTGGGGACTACATCTCCACGGCCGACCCTGAAATCCTGCAAGCGCTTGCCCGTGCCGCCGAAGCCTTCGCCAGCCTGGGCGCGGAAATTGTCGAGGTCGAAATCCCGCGCCTCGAGGAAGCCGCTCACGCCAACGGGACGATGGTCATCGCCGACGCGGCAGCCTTCCACCGTGAGCGCCTGGCCGCGCATCCCGACTGGTTCGGCGAGGACGTGCGTGCCCGCCTCGAAAAAGGCCGCTCGGTTTCATCCACCGATTATGCCCTGGCGCGGCGCGTGCAAAGCGAAATGAAACGCTACTTTGGCCTGTTCTTCGACCCCTTCGACGTGCTGCTACTGCCCACCACCGCCAGCGTCGCCGCCCCGATAGAGGGACTCGACTCTGCCGCCTATGCCCCACGCCTGACGCGCTTCACCGCGCCCTTCAACCTGACCGGCATGCCGGCCCTGAGCGTCCCGTGCGGGTTTTCGCCCGACGGCCTGCCGATTGGCGTCCAGCTGGTCGCCCCGGCCTGGAGCGAGCAGGTCGTCCTGCAAGCCGGGCAGGCGCTTGAAGCAGCCCTTTAATAACCCATGCAAACCAATAACATCTTCACCAAAACCATCACCATCCCTGCCAGCGCCATCGACGAAAACGGGCATGTCAACAACGTCGTTTACGTCCAATGGATGCAGGATATTGCCGTCCAGCATTACGCCACGGCAGGCGGCGTGGCGGCGCAGGGGCAAAACGCCACCTGGGTCGTGCGCGAACACAAAATCGAATACCTGCAACCGGCCTTTGCCGGGCAGGAAATTGAAATCCGCACCTGGGTCGAGGATGCCCGCCGGGTGCGTTCGCTGAGAAAATACGAATTTACGCGAAAATCGGACAGCAGCCTGCTGGTGCGCGGCGAAACCGACTGGGTATTTGTCGATTCCAGCACAGGCAGGCCGCTGCCCATTCCAGAAGCGGTTATTTCACTGCTATCCCCACGCAAGCGGGTATGAATCTCACGGCCCTGAACAGTAAGCGGTGCTGCCCAAAATAACCCACCAACAGCCATTATTGGACTGCGCGTTGCATGTGGACTGGCTGGTGAACTGACAGCAGAAACACTGGTCAGGGGGCGGCGGCGGGGTCGGCGTCGGACAGGACGGAACATAGACCGTCTTTGTCTTACACTCATGCATCAAGAATGACTGCGGGCGGCAATACCTGGGGCCTACATAGGCAAAACCGGGCGGACAAAACGGCAGTGGGGAATCGGTTTCGCAGCAGTCATCATCCGGGTTATAAGTAAAACCATCCCAACACTCGCGCGGACATTCGGGGTCATCCGCCAGGGCGGGAATCATACAGCGAGAGGTCGGCCAGCACAGGTCGTAAGAAGGCACATACATTAATCCTGCCGGGCAGTCTGTTCCAGTTGCCGGGGGAACACAGCCAACTTCCGTAAATACATATCCGTGCGGGCAGTCGCCGCCTTCGCCTGGCGCGGGCAGGGTATGGTCGCAGGTCTCAGTATCGGGGTTATAGAAATAGCCGTCCGGGCAGGTTGGGCTGGGTGCCAATAGCAGGCCGGTAAAATTCCGGCAAACTTCAATTTCAACATTGGTATTCTGGGATAGCGGCGACCCGTAACAGCCAATCCGGTCTGGCGCATAGGGAGCGCAGGTCAGGGGTGTGCCTGCGGCGCTGACCGTGAAGGAGTAATCGTCCAGTTCGTCGGCGGGCATATTGAGGTGGATGTTGACTCCCGTGCGCTGGTCCTTGCCGCGGTCTTCGCAGTAGGCAGTGACGTCGAATCCCCAATTCGGGTCTGACGGATTGGGCGTGTCATCAAAAACAGGCACTTCGCACATTGGCGGCGGGGCCTGGCCGGTCAGCACACAGCGAAAGCCCAGGTTGGGGGCATGTTTTTCGGGTTCGAGCGCAAAGCGCGCATCGGGGCGCACTTCCAAGGGGGTGCTGTCATAGCCGCCGCCACGATAAACATGCTGCGCACCGGTTGCCGGGCCTTGCGGGTTAGCGGGCGGCGAAACCGGGTAATAATCCTTGTCGTACCAGTCCCCAACCCACTCAAAAGCATTGCCCGACATATCGAGCAAGTTGAAGGGGCTGATGCCAAGCGGGTAGGTACGCACCAGCGCAGGCTCGACCGGGTCGAGGCAATTGTTGAAGTTGAGCAAATCGCAGGTCGGGTCTTCGTCGCCCCAGGGGAAGATTTTCTGTGTATCGGTTGCAAGTGCCGGACCATGGGCGGCTTTTTCCCACTCGGCTTCGGTTGGCAGGCGGGCGTCAATCCAGTTGCAGTAGACCGCCGCCTGCTCCCAATTGACCCCCGTGACAGGCGCATTGGCAAAAGCCTGATTTTCGTACCAGTAGGGAATTTTGTCGTAGCGGGCGGGCAGCACGCATTCCCCGGCGGCAACACAGGCGGCATATTGCTGGTTGGTGACTTCGGCCTGGTGAATCCAGAACCCGTCCAGGGAAACAACGTGGGCAGGGGTGTCGTCGCCGCCCTCCGGGCGGTCGCGTCCCATCACAAATTCCCCGGCAGGGACGTAGACAAATTCGCTGAAATCGAACCATTTGATGGTCGAGCCGGTGACCGGCTGCACGTCTGTCAACCCCGCCGGGGTATCCCCGACAGGCTGTGATTCAGCAGTCTGTGGAATTTCAGCCTCGGTCGGCAGGGATTCCGGCTCCACCGGGCTGGGCGGTTCGACGCCTGGCAGGGCACAGGCCAGCATGACCAGAAATAGTACCACTCCCACAAAGAGCGGGAGTGTCATAGCGGGACTTTTTCTCATGGCTTCCTCCTTGTGCGTTCGTCGCCAGGAGGGCGTAAAAAAAGCCCTGCGCAACAGGGCTTTTTCGTTGATGTTATCAAGTTGATGCGCCCGGCTTGCGGCGTCAGGTTACATCACCATTATAGCAATTCCCGATTTGGATTTCCATCCCCAAAATTCATTACAGCAGGCAGGGGCAGGATGTTAAGCCCGACAGGCACGCCGGTCAGGTCATAGGCAAATCCTCCGGTGATGCGGATGGGGACAATTTCACCGAGCGACAATTCGCCGTCGACCACCACCAGGCCGTCCACTTCGGGCGCGTCGCGGTACGAACGGCCAACCGTAATTCCGTTATCGTAGGCATCCATAAGGACATCCAAGGTTTGGCCGACATAGGACTGGTTAATTTCGAGCGAAATCGCCTGTTGGAGTTCCATCAGGCGGTTATAGCGCTCTTCCTTGACCTCGGCGGGAACCGGGTCGCCAAGCGCCTCGGAACTCGTACCCGGCTCAAAGGAAAACTGGAAGGCCCCGGCGCGGTCAAAGCGGGTTTGTTCAACAAAATCGTACAGGGCCTGGAACTCTTCCTCCGTCTCGCCGGGGTAACCGACAATAAAGGTTGTCCGAATTGCCAGGCGTTGCGGCTTGTCGTTGAACGCAGCGCGCATCTTGTCGAGGGTCTTATGCACCCATTCGATATTGGACGGGCGCTTCATGCGGTACAGCGTCTTGGGGTGGGCGTGCTGGAGCGGCATATCGAGATAAGGCAAGATTTGCTTGCGGCTGGCCATGACTTCAATCAGGCGGTCGGTCACATAGCCGGGATATGCGTACATGATGCGAATCCAGTCCATATCCGGCACCGAATCGGTCAACTGCTCGAGCAGGACGGCCAGGCCGTCTTTCAGCCCCAGGTCGTGACCGTAATCGGTGGTGTCCTGCGCAATCAGGATGAGTTCGCGCACGCCGCTGTCGCGCAAGACGCGCGCCTCGTGGATAATATTTTCCACCGGGCGGCTGACCGCCGTGCCCTTGATGAGCGGAATGGCACAGAAGGCACACGGGCGGCGGCAGCCATCGGCCACTTTCAGGTAGGCGCTTGGCCCTTCCACCGCCACGCGCAGGGTATTGCCTTCGTCGCGGCCAACGGTTGGCGCTTCTGGCAAGTGATACAGCGTGCCGGGATGGTTGCCCTTGCGCAACTTCTTAACCACATCCACAATATCCATCCAGCGGCGGGTGCCAATCACCCCGTCGATGCCGCGAACCTTCTGGGCTACTTCCACCCCGTAGCGCTGGGTCAGGCATCCGGCGGCAATCAGCAACTGGTCGCGGCGTTTTTCGCGCGCCAGGTCGCGCAAAGCCTTGAAAGATTCTTCCTTGGCTGGGCCAATAAACCCGCAGGTGTTGACAATCAGGACGCTGGCCTGCGAAGCCTTCGGGACACTGCGATACCCTTCATTGGAGAGCAATTGCGCCATCGAGTCTGAGTCAACGGTATTTTTGGCGCATCCGAGTGAGACGAGATAAAAGGTTTTGCGATTCATTTTATGGGATTTCCGTTAAAGTTGGGGTAAGGGTTATCGTCGGCGTGGCCGTCGCCTGGAAGCGCGGCGTTTCGGTCGGTGTGGGAGTCACCGTCGCCGTCGGGGTCTGGATTCCGTCGAAGGTGTAAATGCGGTTGACCACCTGGCCGGGGTCGCCCATCAGGCCGAAATCGAACTGGTTATAGATGACCTGCACCGCCCCACCGTTGGCGACCAGCACCTCGATACGCTCACGGGCGTCGAAGGTCAGGGCCGCGCCGGGAGCAAAGCGTCCTTCCCGAACCACCTCCCCATCGACAAGGACGCGCAGGAAAACGCGCTCGCGCAAAATCAGGGTCACTTGCAGCAACGACCCCGGACTAAATTCCGTCACCTCGACCTCAGCAGTCGGCTCGTCATCCAGGCCGGGCAACGGTATGCCTATCTCCTCGATGCTGGTCGGGATTGCCTCCAGCGTGGGCGTCTCGACGCCTTCGGGGGTGGCCAGCAAAACGTCCGAAATAGAGGGCGCCTGGCTGTCGTCTTCCAATGCTTCTTCCTGCGTCTGGATGATGCGGGTTGCTCCCCACAGCACCAGCAGTGTGATGCTGACGACCATGACCACGCCAAAAAACAGGTCGGGGCTAAACAGGTTGCGCAGCCAGAGCGGCAGCGCCCAGCGGCGGCGCGCGGCAGGACGGACAACCTCGGGCTGGCGCTCTGCGCGGCGGGCTTGCAGGCCCTCGGCAAAACGCAGCAACATCGCTTCGCCGTTCAAATCGAGAAAGTTGGCGTAGGTGTTCAACATCCCACGCGCCTGGACGGGCGAGGCCAGGCTGTCGAAATCACCCTGCTCGATGCGCTGTAAGTTGGCCTTACGGACGCGGGTATGACGCTCGATTTCTTCCAGCGTCAGGCCGAGCAGTTCGCGCCGCTGGCCCAGCGAAAAACCAATCTGGCGAAATATCAAATCGGAAGGCTGGAGGTCGACCGTCTCGAGCGGCTGTTCGGGCATTCCCTGCGCTTCGTCGAGCGGAAACTCGTCCGCTGCGGGCAGGATTTCCGGTTGCGGTTCCGGCTCAGGTTCTGGAACAGGCTCAGGGGCGGGTTCGGATTCAGGCTCGGGCTGCGGAATCGGCTCGGGGTCGGCAACCGCCGGGGCGGGGTTTGACAGGCTGGCAAAATCCAACCCCAAAAACTCGGCATAAGAACGCAAAAATCCGCGCGCCTGCACCGCAGACGGCATCATCGACAGGTCGTCGGCCTCCATCGCTTCGACGTAATAACTGCGAATGCGGGTGGCCTGCACGACCTGGGCAATGCTCAGTTTGCGGGCTTCTCGCGCCGCGCGGAGTTGTTCACCAGGAGTAGGCATAAAGGGTGTTTAAAGAAACATCACCGATGCCCCCATTGTACCGGGTTTAATCGGTGATGCGTTCGGTCTTGCAGAAAAGTTAGGCTTCGGCAGGCGGTTCTTCGACAGGGGCCTCGTCCGCTGCTTCGGCGGCGGGGGCTTCCTCGACCGGCGCAGGCTGCTCGGCTTCAACAGCAACCGGGGCGGCCTCGACGTCGGCTTCCTGTTCGAGCGGGTTGGCTTCGCCTTCGCGATAGACCACTACCTGAACTTCGGGAACCAGGTCGAGCGTCAGGCGGATGTAGGCGGTGTATTCGCCCAGTTCGCGCACCGATTGCAGGTCGACCTGCTGGCGCTTGACTTCGACGCCGGTCTTTTCTTTCAGCGCATCGGCAACGTCCTGGCTGGTGACCGAGCCGTACAACTTGCCAGTCTCACCGGCTTTGACAGCAAAGGCCAGCGCAACGTCCTTCAACACTTCGGCCACTGCACTCATTTCCTTGTTCAGCGCAGCGCGGCGTTTGGTGGCTTCATCGCGGATTTTATCAGCCTGGCGCAAGGCGCCGGGGGTGGCCAGCACCGCCAGGCCCTGCGGGAGCAGGAAGTTGCGGCCATAGCCGTCAGCAACCTTTTTGATGTCGCCGGCCCGGCCCAGTTTGTAAACGTCCTTAATCAGCATTACTTTCATGTTTTTTCTAAGCCCTTTCGTGGCAAAAAAATTAGAGCGAAGGGTACAACGCTCTTGGGCTGTGATTTTACCAAAGGCAGGGCAGGGAGTCAATCTTGGGTTTTCACCCACGTTTTTGCAATTAAAAAACCTCCCGGTTTTTGGTACACTATAAAAAAGGAGGCAGAATGGATGACCGTAGGAAAATCCCCCGCAAGTACCTGATGGTGTACTCACGTGTCTTTGACCGCGAAACCGGCAAAATCCTCGGCTACCTCTCCGACATGAACCAGATGGGCGCAATGATTATCAGCGACGACCCGCTGCCCGAAGGCAATGTACTCGCCCTGCGATTCGACCTGCCCGACCCGCTGCACTTCGCCACCGACCACCTGAACATGAAAGCCCGTGTCGCCTGGTGCCAGCCCGACATCGACCCCGCCTTTTACAACATCGGCTTCCAGTTTGGCACGGTCACCGCCGAACAATTAAAAATCATCGAAGCCATGGTCGATTTGTACGAATTCCGGCGCGACATCCCGCAATACCCGCCCTCGCCCAACTCGCTGCTCGACGAAATGTAAACCCATCCCAGCCGAAAATCCATGCGCCCCATCCCAGAATCGTACTGGGTCTTGCCCGGCCAATTGCTGGCCGGGGAATACCCGTCCACATTGCACAGCCCGCAGCGCGCCCGCGCCCGAATTGCCGCATTCCTGCAAGCCGGGTTCGATAACTTTATCGACCTGACCAGCCCCGGCGAACTGCCTCCCTACGAAGCCCTGCTCAGGCAAGAAGCCGCTGAGTTTGGCAAAACTGTCCAGTACCGGCGCTTCCCGATTGGCGATTACGGCCTGCCCACGCCCGAACAAATGCAAACCATCCTCGACCACATCGCCCAGTCGCTGGCCCAAAACCACAAAATCTACCTGCATTGCCAGGGCGGAATCGGCCGTACCGGAACCGTCGTCGGCTGCTGGCTCGTTGGCCAGGGGCTGGACGGTCAACAGGCGCTGGCCCAACTGTCCGCTTGGTGGCGCGGCGTACCCAAATCAGCGTTCCACCCCCACTCCCCCGAAACCCGACAACAGGAAGACTTCGTGCGCAACTGGCGCGCAGGCCGGCAGCCATGAACTGGCACGCCCGCTACCAACAGCAAGCCCGCTGGACAAAGAACACCCGCGATTACCTGTTTAAACGCGCCGGGGTCGATTCGGCCAAACGGGTTTTGGAAGTCGGCTGCGGCACGGGCGCGTTATGGGAGCATTTGCCCCTCCCGCCCGGCGCATCGGCGCACGGCCTGGACCTGAACCTGGATTCCGCCAAACTGGCCGCCGCCAACGCCCCCGGCTTGCTGGCTGTCAACGCCGCCGGGGAATTTTTGCCTTACCCCTCGACCAGTTTCGACCTGGTGTTTTGCCACTACCTTTTGCTATGGGTTAAAAATCCCGCGCACATCCTGCGCGAAATGGCGCGGGTTGCGCGCCCCGGCGGTGCCGTGCTGGC
>JAGVAO010000262.1 GCA_020060235.1 Anaerolineales bacterium
ATCGGCTTCATGTTCGCGCCCAAATTCCACCCGGCCATGAAACACGCCGTCGGTCCGCGCAAAGAAATCGGCCAGCGCACCATTTTCAACGTCCTCGGCCCGCTCACCAATCCAGCCGGGGCCGACATTCAACTGACCGGTGTCTATTCCCCCGCCCTGACCGAACCGCTTGCCCATGTGCTCAACGAACTCGGCAGCCAGGCCGCGCTCGTCATCCATGGCGCAGGCGGCACCGACGAACTCAGCCTGCTCGGCCCCAACCGCGTCAGCCACCTGCACGAAGGCGCCGTTCGCACTTACGACCTCGACCCCGCCGACCTGGGATTTTTCCGCGCCACCGTCGCCGACCTGCGCGGCGGCGACCCCGACGAATCCGCCGCCATGATGCGCGACCTGCTTTCTGGTAAATTGACCGGCGCGCGCCGCGACGCTATCCTGCTCAACGCTGCCGGCACCCTCGCTGCCGAAACCGGCGATTTCAAGGCCGCCCTGGCCGAGGCCGAAGCCTCCCTTTCCAGCGGAGCGGCCCTCGCCAAGATGAACCAACTTGTCGAATTCAGCCAATCCTTTGCCACTGCGTAGCGCAAGATAATATCTTGCGCCACACCCGCCATGAAAAATATTCTCGAAACCATCCTCGACCAAAAACGCCTGGAAATCGCGGCGCTCGACGCCCAGTCCCTGCGCCGCGCCGCAGAGTCTTCCCCGCCCCCACGCGATTTCCTTGCCGCAGTCACGCGCCGCCGGAGCGGACTCCCCCCGGCCCTGATTGCCGAACTGAAGCGCGCCAGCCCCTCGAAGGGAGTCCTGGCCCCGCACCTTGACCTGCTCGAAGTAGCCGACCTCTACACCCAAAACGGCGCATCTGCCATCTCCGTCCTCACCGACGAAAAATTCTTCCAGGGCAAACTTGAAACCCTCCGCGAACTCCGCGCCCGTAGCCTGACACCTGGCACCTCACACCTGACACCGCCTCTGCTTCGCAAAGACTTCACCATCGACGAATCCCAAATCTACGAAGCCCGCGCCAACGGGGCAGACGCCATCCTGCTGATTGCGGCAGCCCTGCTCGACGACGCTCACTTCGTCGACCTGCATGCCTGCGCCCACAGCCTGGGCCTGACCGCCCTGGTCGAAGTCCACGACGAAGCCGAAACCGAACGCGCCCTGCGGATTCCCGGCATCCAACTGATTGGCATCAACAACCGCAACCTGTCCACTTTTGAAGTCTCGCTCACCACCACCGAACGGATTCGCCCGCTCATTCCCGAAAACATCACCCTCGTTGCCGAATCCGGCATCTTCACCGCCGCCGACGTTGCCCGCCTGCAAAAAATCGGCATCGACGCCATCCTGGTCGGCGAATCTCTCGTTACCTCGGCAGACATCCCGGCCAAAGTGCGCGAACTGACAGGCACGTAAGGGCAGGGTTTATCCCTGCCCCAGCCGGGCGGGTACAAGACCCGCCCCGACAAAAATCGAATCGTCATGACCAAAATCAAAATCTGTGGCATCAAAACCCTCCCCAACGCCCTCGCCGCCATCGAATCCGGCGCGGATATGCTCGGATTCAACTTCTACCCCAAAAGCCCACGCTATATTGACCCGGCAGCCTGCGCCGAAATCACAAGCGTTTTGCGCGAAAAACATCCGGGAATTACCCTGGTCGGCGTCTTCGTCAACAGCCCCACAGATGAAATCCGCGCCATCTTCGAAACCGCCCACCTCCATCTCGCCCAACTCCACGGCGACGAAACGTCAGAAATCCTCGCCGAACTCCAACCGCATGCCTTCAAAGCGATAAGGTTGCCGCAGGCAACCACCAATCCGCTTGAATCCGTGCATCCGTTCCTATCCGTTGACAACCCCATCCACGAATCCGTTCCCAATCCGTTGACAACATCCGTGCATCCGTTCTCATCCGTTGCCTCCCCCATCCGCGCATCCGTTCCCAATCCGTTGACAACATCCGTGCATCCGTTTGAATCCGTTGACTCGCCCGCCCTCCTCATCGACTCCTCCGCCCCCAACCTCTACGGCGGCTCCGGCCTGACCGCCGACTGGGACGCCGCCGCCCAAATCGCCCGCCAATACCCCATTCTCCTCGCTGGCGGCCTGACCCCCGAAAATGTCACCCAAGCCATCGCCCGCGTCCAACCCTGGGGTGTGGATACTGCCTCCGGCGTCGAATCCGCCCCCGGCGTCAAAGACCCGGCCAAAATGCATGCCTTCGTAAAGGCAGTGCGCGATACTTGATAATTCGATATTCGTTATTCGATACTCGAGTATTCGACTCTCGAATAACGAATATCGAATACCCCTTTCAACCTTCAACATTCAACCTTCAAACCTGCCATGCCCACCCTCCTCCCCTCCAAATTCGGCCCCTACGGTGGACAATATGTCCCCGAAACCCTCATGCCCGCATTAACCGAACTCGAAGCCGAGTTCGTCACCGCCCAACGCGACCCCAACTTCCAGCGCGAGTTCAACAAGCTGATGGCCGACTTCGTTGGCCGCCCCACCCCGCTGACCTACGCCCGGCGGCTCTCCGAACAGCTTGGCGGCGCGCAAATCTACCTCAAACGTGAAGACCTGGCCCACACCGGCGCGCACAAAATCAACAACGCGCTGGGCCAGGCCCTGCTCGTCAAACGGATGGGCAAGCAGCGCATTGTCGCCGAAACCGGTGCGGGCCAGCACGGAGTCGCTTCCGCCACTGCCGCCGCCCTGCTCGGCCTGGAATGCGTCGTCTACATGGGCGCGGTCGACATCGCCCGCCAGGAACCCAACGTCTTCCGCATGAAACTGCTCGGCGCCGAAGTCCGCCCCGTGACCAGCGGCACCCAAACCCTCAAAGACGCCATCAACGAAGCCATCCGCGACTGGGTCACCAATGTCCGCACCACCCACTACCTGCTCGGCTCGGCCCTCGGCCCGCACCCCTACCCCACCATCGTGCGCGAGTTCCAATCCGTCATTGGCCGCGAAGCCCGCGAACAAATTCTCAAAGAACTCGGACGCCTGCCCGACACTGTGATTGCCTGCGTCGGCGGCGGTTCCAACGCCATCGGCGTTTTCAGCGGCTTTGTGGAGGATGCGGATGTCGAACTAATCGGCGTGGAGGCGGCTGGCAGCGGGATTCCGTCTGGCAAACATGCCGCCCGCTTTGGCGACCCGTCGCGCGGACGCCTGGGCGTGATTCATGGAACCCGAACCTTTGTCCTGCAAACCGAAGATGGTCAAATCGCCGATACCCACTCCGTTTCGGCAGGCCTCGACTACGCCGCAATCGGCCCCGAGCACGCCCACCTGCGCGACCAGGAACGCGCCTTCTACACCTCCGCCACCGACGAAGAAGCCCTGAACGGATTCCAAACCCTGTGTCACACTGAAGGCATCATCCCGGCCCTCGAATCCTCCCACGCCCTGGCCGAAGCCATCAAACGCGCCCCCAAAATGCGCCCCGACCAAATCATTCTCGTCAACCTGTCGGGTCGTGGCGATAAAGACTTGAATACCGTTATCAAGGAAATCGGTAACTTGGGAAGTTGGTAATTTGGTCAAACCAATCTGCCAAGTTACCAATCTACCAACTTGCCACCCGAGGAACCATGAACCGCATCCAATCCGCCTTCCAAAATAAGCCGATTTTCATGCCCTATTTCCCCGTGGGCTATCCGGACATCGCCACATCCGTTGGCATCCTCGAAGCCCTTGCCAAAAACGGCGCGGACTTAATCGAAGTCGGCCTGTCTTTCTCTGACCCCTTGGCCGACGGCCCGGTCATCCAAAAAGCGACCCAGACCGCACTGGAGCGCGGCGTCACCACCAGAGATGTGCTCGCTGCCGTCGCCGAACTGCGTAAACGCGGCGTGGAGATTCCCCTCATCCTGATGGGTTACTATAACCCCATTCTGGCCTACGGATTGGAGAAATTCGTCCGCGATGCCGTAGAAGCCGGGACGGATGGTTTCATCATCCCCGACCTGCCGCCCGAAGAATCCGCCGAATTCGTTGGGGCGATTCGCGAAGTGCCCCAACAACCGCCATTAATTACCATGCTCGCCCCCACCACATCCGACGAACGCATGGAAGCCATCGCACGCAGCGCCCAGGGGTTCATCTACCTCGTCAGCGTCACCGGCGTGACCGGGGCGCGCAAGGACATTACCACCGGGCTGGGAAAATTAATCGAGCGCGTGCGCCAGCATACGGATGTGCCCGTCTGTGTCGGTTTTGGCATCGGCACGCCCGACCAGGCCGCCGCTGTGGGGCAATTGGCCGATGGTGTTATCGTCGGTTCAGCCTGTGTGCGCGAAATTGGCGAAAGCGAAAATCCCATTGAAAAAGCAATAGATTTTGCCAGAAGTTTTCGGGATGCGTTGAACGGGTAAGTACCCTGCCAGATTGTCAGGCGGGCGAACCATTGGGTTTGCCCGTTTTTTCTTTATCGATTTCGAAACAATTTAATTGGGGAGAACGTTGCAGAAGGTGTTTACATCCCAGCCCTGATTGCCAGCCCGGCCACCACGCTTGAAAAAGCGTCCGACTGTTTGACCTTTTTCGCGCCGAAAATTCGCCCGAGCAAGGACGAAAACAGCGGAATATTGGAGGAGCCGCCGGTTTTGACCACCGCATCGACCTGGCCCGGCTCCAGCCCGGCGCTGGATAGCGTATCGAAAAGCACTTTTTCCACTTTGCTGATGTAATCGAAAATGTCATTCTCGAACTGGTGGCGGGTATAGAGTTCCCAGAGCGCGACGCCCTTGTCGTCAAGGCTGATAACGGTCGCCCCCGAATCGGACAGGGCGATTTTTGCCGCTTCTACCCGGTTGTAAAAAGTAAACGCCAGGTCGTTGTAGATGAGTGTTTGCAGGGCTTTCAGGCGGGCCGGGGCCAGGCCAGCGCGGATGGCTTTATCGAGCGTGTTGCGGTTGAGGGGCGTTGCCAGTTCTGGCAGCGCCATCCAGTCTGGAACAGCCTGTATCATCTCCAGGATTTCGGGCTGGTGCTGGATTTTTCCCAGGCCAAAATGCGCCAGCATTCTTTTTTGGATGATGGCGCGGTCGAAATCGCTTCCGGCCACATCGACGCCACCGCTGGCATATACCTTCCGCTCACCGCCGCCCAGGCGCATGACAGCGATATCAAGCGTGCCGCCGCCAAAGTCAAAGATGACCACGTTTTGGGGTTTCGCCAGGGTTTGCTCATAATCCAGCGCGGCAGCGATTGGCTCCAGTTCAAAATCCACCTGTTTAAACCCGGCCTCGTAGGCTGCCTGGCGCAGGGTGTCCTCAGCCTTGCGGTCGTTTTCTGGGCTCTCGGCAAATTTTACGGGCCGCCCGAGCGTAGCCGCCTCGATTTTTTCGCCCAGAATCCCTTCGGCGCGGTTTTTGAGCAGCCGCAGGTAGGTTTGGGCCAGGTCGCCGACCGTGTAATAACGCTCGAAGATTTGTGTGCCGCGATAGCCTTCCTTGCGCAGGGCAGTTTTGATGTATTGCAGCAATCGGCCTGGCTTTAATTCATCCACATAGACGTAAATATCACGCACATAGTGCATATCTGCGCCGTGATAATCGATTTCCCCTGCCCACTGTTTGACAAAGCGCCGCTGGCGATTGACGTTATCTCGGTAATACAATTCCACCGCTTCCTGGCCGATATAAGCCTGGTAATCGCGGGTGATATAGAGCAGGGTCTTGACCACTTCCGGCTGGACGTTTTGCCCATCGATGGGCAGGATGGTCACGCGATGGCCGTCATAAACGGCAATACCCGAGTTGGATGTGCCAAAATCAAGGCCAACTTTGATGCTCATGGAGACTCTTTCTTCATTGTGGAAGGGCTGTTTATCACGATTTGTTGGTAGTTTGGTTGGCCTGGGCGGCCGGGGCCGGGACAACGCCAATGGATAGTGCCAGGGCTCTGGCTTCGAGCGTTCCCGCCCCGGCAACTGTCCGGGCCTCGTAAAGGTTCAGATTCCCGTCTGCGTCCAGAACTGCGATTCTCTCCCCATCCCGCACCGGCACAGCCCCGACAAATCGCGTGCCCTGTTCGAGACGGGCCGGTGAGATGAGCGCCTGGCCACGGGCGAGCGGGGATTTTGCAAGTTCGAGAATACTCGCCTCGCGCTGGACGACCTTGCCAGTCTGGGTCAGACAGAGCAGCGAGGCCTCTTGCGGCAGCACAAAGGAGGCCACAACGTAGTCGCTTGCGGTCAGGCGAATGCGCTCTTCGGCGGAATAGGGCAGGGACTCAACATCCAGCCCCAGCAGGCGGCCTTCGTAGGTAAGGATGGCATGGCGGTCGTTTTTCTGGCAAAGCAGGGCGTCGAAAGCCTGGTCGGCTTTTTGGATGGTTCCCTTGCCCAGGTAGTTTTTGGACAGGATGGTTTCTGAAAGCGAGGTCATTGTTTTCTTGACACATCCGCGGCGGCTGGTTTGCAAAAAATAATCAGAGAGCGGCATGTTGGAAAGCGGCATGATGCAGGCCAGCAATTCACCCGCGTGTGGTTCATTGGGCAGGGAAGCCTCGGCCCACTTCCACTCACTGCCCGGTTCGGACAGGGGAACCTCGGCGACCGGGCAGGTGCCGATGCGGCCCGAGGTGAACAACAGCAACAGTTCGTCCTGCTCTGAAACCGATAGAACGCGCGGCCACTCGCCATTGAAAGCCAGTTCATCGCGGATACGGCCCAGCCGCCCCGAAGCCTGCCCCGCTTCGAGGCGCAAAACCTGCCCCCGGACGTTGTAGACCAGGATGTTGGCTGTTTCAGTTTCCTCGGTCAGGCTTTCCAGCGCGGATAGGCCGGGGTCTCCGCCCAGGCGTCGTTTGAGCATTTCGAGCTGGTATTCAAGATGGACAATGCGCTTCTGGTAGTCCTGCACGCGCGAACCGTCTTGCAGGGCAATGTTTTCGGCCAGCAGTTCTTCGTTTCGTTCGTTCAGTTCTCGCATGCGGTTGGCCACCAGCCGCATGATTGTCAATGCCGAAGCGGGCCGTGTCTCGGCTTCCTTTATCCATTCGTCGATTTTGTCTGGCAGGGTCATGGGTTTGTCCTTTGATTGGGGGCAATAATTATAACGGATGCAAAGTAAAATAAAGCCCTGTCACCTCCCTCTTTTTGCCAGGGAAAACAAGGTAGAATTTCTGCAACGCCACCTTTTATCAGTTTGCGAGGAACAATGAGCGAAAATAAAACCCAAAAAACCAATGCCAGCGTCATCGATTTTCTAAACGGTCTTCCCGATGAGAATAAACGCCAGGATTGCCTGACCCTGCTCGAAATGATGTCTGAAATCACCGACTTGGAACCAAAAATGTGGGGCGCAAGCATTGTTGGTTTTGGCGATGTCCACTACAAATATGCCAGCGGGCGCGAAGGCGACTGGTTCAAGGTTGGGTTTTCGCCGCGCAAACAAAACCTGACGCTTTATATGATGGATGGTTTTCCGAAATACCAAGACCTGCTTGCCAAACTGGGCAAACACAAAACCGGGGTTTCGTGCCTGTATATCAAAAAGTTGAGCGATGTCAACATAGACATCCTGCGACAGATGATTGCGCAGTCGATTTCAGCGCAGTGATTCGCTTTACCCGGTTTATCTTGTTGGGCCTGTTGACGGCTGCCATCGGCGAATGGCAGTTTTCGGTTTTCCTGCGTGACGACCTCGACAATTTCAGCGGTTCGCTGGTTTTTAACACGCTGTATATGACCGGCGTGTATCTTGTCACCCGATTGTTGTTGACTGTCTTGCGCAACCGGTCAAAATTTATCCTGTTTTACACCGTCTTTTTCGGTTTGAGCGGCCTGATGGTCGAATGGTTCCTGATAGGCAACTCTCCCTGGGGCAACCCGGATGCCAGCCAGGTGGGCATGTTCGCTTATTGGGCCTGCATGGCGCTTGTCCCGCTGATGTTCCTGCTCGAAAAGCCCTCCCTGCAAAATTTTATCTTGCGTTATTCGCTGGCTTATATTGCCCTGGTCTTGTTGGGGCAAGTTACTATCCCCTCTCCCGATTGGCGATTTGCTTTTCACATCTATGCGGTCATTTTGGGCTATTTGGGACTGATGCTGGCAATCCTCTGGAAATATTTAGTCACACCTGACCGATGATGCCCTATAATTCGGCTTGTTCGTTGGACGGACTATTTCAGGGTTATGGTGATTTCAAACCCACAAATTTATTTTATGGAGACTTCTCATGAAACTCATCAGCATTAACATCGGGCAGGAACAAACCCTTGTGCGCCCCGAAAAAACCGAGCAGACCGGCATCTTCAAACTGCCGGTGGCTGGCCCGGTCGAAATCACCCGCACCGGCATCCCCGGCGATTTTATTGGCGATAAAAAACATCACGGCGGCCCGGAGCAGGCTGTCTATGTGTACGGCACAGACGATTATGACTGGTGGGCCGCCGAATTGGGGCGCGAACTCTCGCCTGGAACCTTTGGCGAAAACCTGACCATCGAAAGCCTGGCCAGCCCCGAATTCGCAGTTGATGACATCCTGCATATTGGCGAAGTGACTTTGCAGGTCACCTCTCCGCGCATCCCCTGCGGCACCCTGGCCGGACGCATGGGCGACCCGCATTTTGTGACCCGTTTCCGAAAAGCTGAGCGCCCCGGCCTGTATTGCCGCGTCTTGCGCGAGGGACAGGTCAGCCCCGGCCAGCCAGTTGTGGTCGAGTGGTTTGGCGGCGAGCGCATTTCCATGCCCCAGGCCATGCGCGATTATTATGAATCGAAGAAGCGGTCATAAGGTTTTGAAACAGGATGTAATTATCATTGGCGCAGGCCTGGCGGGGCTGACGGCTGCCCTGCACCTGGCCGAGCGCGGAGTCAGGCCGCTGGTGCTCGAATCTGCCGCGCGGGTGGGGGGCAGGCTGGCCGGGGGCGATGAAGTTGTCATCAACGGCGCAACCTTCCGGCTGGAACATGGCGTGCATGGCATCTGGGCGCAATACCGCAACTTCAACGCCATGCTGGCGCGCCATAACCTGCGCCCGGTCTTTATCCCCGCGGAAGACGAAACCTGGGTCTACCGCCGGCACGGCTATACCCGCCTTGCCAACGTCGGCAGGGCCATCCGCCGCAGCCCAATCCCCGCGCCGCTGCACTATCTCAACCTGTTTCTCAACCCTCGCTTTTTGTGGATGCTCGACATCCGCGATTGGCTTTCGCTGCTGCATGTCTGGGCGGGACTGGTCTTTGCCCTGGGGATTGACCCCATCGGTGAGAACCAGCCGCTCGAAGGACTGACCCTCGGCGGACTCACCCGGCGCTGGTCTCCGGCGTTAAAGGCTTTGTTCCTCGGCCTGGCGCGCAACGCGCTGGCGGCCCGGCCCGAGGAAGTTCCATTATCGGGCTTTCTCGCCTTTTTGCGTTTTTATACCCTGTTGCGGCGCGACTCGTGGGCCTTCAGTTACCTGCCAGACGAAGGCGGGGCCTCCATAGCGGAGCCGCTCGCCAGCCGCGTGCAAACGCTGGGAGGCGAGATTCGGCTCAACGCAACGGTGGACAGGCTTGCGGCTGAGTCTGATGGCTGGGTTGTCCATAGCGGCGGCCAGGCCTTTGCGGCAGACCAGGTCATTTTGGCGGTGGAGTCCCGGGCGGCTGAATCTATTTTGACCCCCCTCTATTCCCCCCATTTTCAAGAAAATGGGGGGATGGCCGAAGGCCCGGGAGGCCTGTTCTTCCCCCGCTCGACCTCCAACGCCGTCATCCGGCTGTGGTTTTCGGCCCGGCCCAAACGTGGGGCCGAGGCGGGCATGTTCAGCGGTGAGTTTAGCGGCCATAATTTTTTCTGGCTCGACCGGATATACAACCAGTATAGGCGCTGGGGGCGCGAGACGGGCGGCAGCGCCATCGAGGTTCATGTTTATGGCCCGCCCGAAACGCTGGCCTTGCCCGATGCGGTGCTGATTACCCAGGTCTTGCAGGAGGTGACCGGCGTCTGGCCCGAACTGCGTGGCGCGCGGCTCGGACAGCATTTGCAGCGCAACGAACAGACCCACACCCTGCCCGCTGTCGGCCCGGCTGACCGCCATTTGGGGACGGTGACGCCCTGGCCCGGCCTGTTTTGCGCGGGTGACTGGGTGCGCCATCCTTCGCCGTCTTTTTTTCTCGAAAGGGCGGTGGTGACGGGTATTGCGGCGGCCAACGAGACGCTCCAGGCGCGTGGGTTGGAGGGCTGGGCGCTGCTTGACCCCCTGCCCGCCGAGCCGTTTGCAGGCTGGATAGAAAAACTGATGCGCCAGGGTCGCCGGCGCATCAGGGAGAAAAAACGGGGGAAAGTTTAGCCGTTTATTCGGGCAGTTCTGCCTGGGTGGTGATTTCGCGTTTCAGGAAAAAGTAAGCCCCGACGATGTGGTCGTCGATGCCGCTGACCATTGCCCGCTTGTGGCGCGGAATCATGTTGACCACTTCCCAGCCTTCCAGACCGGCCTGTTCCAGTTCGTCGATGCCGTAACCTTCGCCGAGCGGGTCTTCGAGCATGATGTCGCCGGAAGCGACGTAGACGACTTTGTATGCAAAGACCTTTTTGTTTTGTTGCAGGCGTAGTTTGGCTTTTTCGATGCGTTCACCGCGTGCGGCCTTTTTGGAAGTTTCCATTTGCTCAAGCATGCGCCGGGCTGCCGGGCTGCTCAAAATTTCCTCGGCAACGGCGACAATTTCATCGTCCTCGCTTTCGCGGGCAATGAGCAGGAATTCAAGCCCGCGCGGGTCGTTCATTTTGACCAGCGCCTCGGCGGCGTCGAACTGGGTCATCCAGTCGTCGTTGTTGTCCATGATTTCGTTCAGGCCTTCGCGGTCGCCCATGCGGACGAGTTCATTAATCGAAGAAGTCATTGGAGCCTCCTTGGGGTGGGAAAAAAGAGTAGGGTTATCTTGATGTACGCAAGGGTATTACGCGAGTATCAGTCTTCTGCGAGTCTGGCGGGAAGTTTTTTGCGCGAGAGCAGGTACAAGACCAGGGCGCTGGTCAGGCCGATGGCCAGGCCGCCAAGCCAGATGAAGCGCGGGCCGAGGTTGTCGTTCAACAATCCGCCCAGTACCGGGCCAAACATTTGCCCGAAAGACCAGGTCAGGCCGTAGATGCTCATGTAGCGTCCGCGCATGTCGGCGGGGGCGATGTTGGCAACGTAGGTGCTGGAGGTCGGAACGATGATTAATTCGCCGATGGTCATGACCACCATAGCCGCCCAAAAACCCCAGAAGCCGGTTGCCAGCGCGACCAGCCCATTGGCAATGGCGTAAAAGAACATGCCCAGCGACATCATGCGCCGGGTTTCGTAGTGGCGCGTCTGGCGGGTGACCAGCACTTGCAAGGTGACGACCAGCAAGGCGTTGGTGGCCGGAATCCAGCCGTACAGGTTTTCGGGCAGGCCGTAGTTGCTGTTGGCGTAGACCGGCATCATAATCCACATCAGCACGGCAGTCACCCAGCCAAACATCATTGTGCCGATGATGGGGGTAAAGGCCATATCGCCGAGGACTTTGTCGTAGCCGTCGAAGCGGTTGGTTGAAATGGAAAGGCCCGGGGCGTTGTTTTTTTGCAGGGTTTCGCGGGCGAACAGTCCCAGAAGGACTCCGTACGTGCCCATGCCGAAGGCGGCGGCGTAAAACGCCAGGTCGTAGGAGGTGGCCGCCAGGAAGCCGCCAACCAGCGGGCCAATGGCGATGCCTACGTTGCTGACCATCCGAATCCAGGCGTAGGCTTCGGGGCGGTCTGCTTCGGGAATCAGGTCGGCCAGCATGGCGTCGGCGCTGACCCGGTAAAGCGGGTTGGAAAATCCGCGCGCGGCCATCAGCACGGCGAAACTGGCGTAATTGTCGGCCTGAATCATCAGGACGAACAGGCCCGCATCGGCCAGCAGGCTGACGACCATGACCCCCTTGCGCCCCAGCCGGTCGGCCAGCGACCCGGCGATGAAGGACGAAATGACGCTGCTGACGGCGTTGATGGTAATCAACGTGCTGGCGGTTGTCAGCGGCAGGTCGAGTTTGCCGGTAATGTAAATGAGCAAAAACGGCCAAATCATGCTCGCGCCGCTGGTGCTGAGCAACAGCCCCCAGAACATCAGCCAGAACTGGCGCGGGAAGTTTTTCCGCCTGTCGGGGGACATTTCAGGGCGCGGTTAGAGAATGAAGACGAAAACCGCAATAATCAAAGCCTGCGCGAGCGGGTAATAACTGGCCCGGTCGAACAGTTTGGCCGCCTGGCGTCCGTCTTCGCGGTTGCGGTAAAGTTCAATCGCCGGGGCGATGAGCAGCAAAATCCCCGCCAGGCCGCTGGCAAGCAGGTAGGGCCAGCCGAGCGCGGCGGGCGAAATAACCGGCAGGAACAGACTGGTAATGACCGTCAACGACAGGGTGATTATTACAATCAGGCCCGCTTTCTGGCTGCCAAATTGCAATGGGATGGTTCGGGCATGGACGCGCTTGTCCTCGGCCACGTCGTTCCAGTCGGCGGGGATGTTCTGGCCGCCGATTTCCCAGAACATGACCCAGGCCAGGATGAGCAGGATGAAGAGCGGTTCGGGGTTTGCATCAACCACGAAGATGGCCGAAATCGGGCCGCTGGCCTTGACCAGGCCGCTGACCAGGGTGCGCCAGTAGGTGACTTTCAGCAGCAGGCAGTAAATGGTCTCGAGAACTGCCGCAAGAACCAGGATGACGACGATAACCGGGTTGAGCAGGTAACAGGCGATGGCCGAAAGGATGAACCAGATGGCGAACCAGGCGATTCCGCTGCGATAGTCGAGGGCGTCCTGGGCCAGCGGGTAGCGCAGGTCGGAGGCTTCGACCGAGTATCCGGCATTAATCCCGCCGCTGAATTTTTCCCTGTCTACGGCGATGCCGACCAGGTCGTTGAGGGCGTAGATGGCGGTATAAGCCGCAAAGGCGGCGAAAAGCGAGAGCAGGATGATGCCCAAGTCGGGAAAATCTCCCAACCAGAGCAGGGCGACAAAAGCGGGCGCGGCGATATCCAACACGCCGTGGGTGGTGCGGGAGAGGGCAAAAAAACGTTTCATGAGGCGAATCTCCGGGCAGGGATTATTTCTTGGCGAAGTGCGCCATGTAGTTTACGTCTTCTTTGTTGTGCGCTACCTTGAATTTACGGGTGAAAGGATTGTACATCAGGCTGGCCAGGCGCACAAAATCCAGCCCATTTTCGGCGTTCCAGGCTTTCAGTTCGGATGGGCGAATGAGCTTCGCGTAGGTGTGCGTTCCGCGCGGCAGCAGGCGCAGGATGTACTCGCCGCCGACGATGGCGAACAGGAAGGCCTTGGGGGTGCGGTTGATGGTCGAGAAGAAAGCCTGCCCGCCGGGTTTCAGAGCGCGTGCGCAGGCCGCAACCACTTTGCCGGGTTCGGGCACGTGTTCGAGCATTTCCATGCAAGTGACGACATCGAAAGATTCGGGCTGGCTCGCGGCGATTTCCTCGGCGCTGACGCAACGATAGTCGATTTCGAGGCCCTCGGCCTGCGCGTGGCGTTTGGCCGCTTCAATGGAGGCTTGCGACAGGTCGATGCCGGTTACCTGTGCCCCGGCGCGGGCCAGCGCTTCAGACAGGATTCCGCCGCCGCAGCCGACATCCAGCACGCGGGGGGCGTGATTCTCCAGCCGTTCGGTGATGAAATTCGTCCGCAGGGGATTAATCACATGCAGCGTGCCCATTTCCCCTTTGGGATTCCACCAGACATCGGCCACATTGTCGAACTTGTCAATTTCCTGGGTGTCAAAATTAGTAAACTCGCTCATTTTTCTTTACCATTTCATGAATAAGATTTTGGTGGGCGTTTTCAACTTCTGAAGGTTGAATATCGTTGGCAAAAACACAGCCGCCAATTCCGTGCGGCAATGGGACGCGCTGCAATCCGTTGCGGTGGTAGGTGCGTTCCTCGAGCGATTCGAGGAGCAGGTGCGGGTCGAGCAGACAGGTATCCAGCTCGTAGCCAAGCCCGAAGGTCAGCGTGAAGATACGCGCGTTTTCCTCCGGGCTGAGCAGGCCGCGTTCGCGCGCAATCAGGCAGGAGAGCAGGATGTCGAGCAGCACCGCCTCGCCGTGCAGCAGGTGGGCTTCGTGGTGCGTTTCCAGCCCGTAACTGAAGGTGTGACCGAAATCGACCTTGCGGGCCAGTTCGTCTTCGTAAAGGTTGGGTTCCAGTTCTTCCAGCATCCCGCCAATGGCGCGGTCGAGCAATGCGCCGCCCGGCTCATCCTGGAAACTGTTCAGGACGGAAGGCGCGCCGTGCATTTCGAGCATGTCGAACAGCCCGGGGTCTTTGATGATTGCCAATTTGATAATTTCAGCCACGCCGTTCAGGATGTGGCGGCGCGGCAGGCTTTTCAGGAAGGAACGGTCGAGCAGCACCCGTTGGGGCGGTTCGAAAGCCCCCAGGCGGTTTTTGTTGCCGTTGAAGTTGATTCCGTTTTTGATGCCGATTGCCGCGTCGATGTAGCCCATCAGCGTGGTTGGGACCTTGATGTGCGGCACGCTGCGACGGTAGGTGCTGGCTACGAAAGCGGCCACATCGGTCAGTACGCCGCCGCCAATGGCGATGACGGGTTCGTCGCGGCGATGGATGGGGAAAGAGTCCAGCGCACGCGCAATGGACAGGTAATGCTCCAGCGTTTTGTTTTCCTCGCCGCTGGGAAAAGTGAAAATTTTCGCGGTAATGCCGTGATGGTGGAAGTAGGCGCGAATCGACTGGCCGTACAGCGCATCCACATTACCATCGACGACGATGAAGCGGCGGCTGTGACGCGCTTGGTTGGGGAAGAGCAGGGCGGTCTGACAGGGGTCGAACAGGTTGTAAGCGTTGATGACTTCGTATTCAATTGTGCGGCGATGCATCACTCGCCATCGAGATGTTCCACCAGTCATACCACTTGCCGCCAGGTGGATTTTGCGTCGAGAACCCTGCGGGCAACCTGCTGGGCCAGCTCGAGGCTGTGGTTTTGGTAGTTGCCGCATTGTTCGATGCTGGCATACGGCACTTCGGTTGCCGAGAGCATGTCAGACAGGATATTTTCAAGCACCTTGTAAATCGTTTCTGCCCGGCCTTCGTTGAGCAGCACAATGTAGAAACCGGTCTGGCAGCCCATAATACCGATGGACAGGAAGTTTTCGGGCAGGTAGCGCTGCAAGCCTTCGAGCAGGAAGTGCTCGACCGAATGCAATTCGGTGGTCGAAAGGTACTCGCCGGCGTTCGGGCGATTGATGCGCAGGTCGACGCAGTAGACCACATCCCCGTTTTGGCCGGGGTTGGCCGAGCGTAGTTTGACGGTGGGCGCTTTGAGCAGGCGGTGGTCCAGTTCGCCGACGGTCCCAGGCTCCCAGCCAAGTTGTTGAACGTTTACCATAACAAACTCTCCATATAAAAGGGAATTGCTAAACAAACTGCGATAAATGCCTGAAACTGTCGTTCAGGGCTTTTTGCCAGGATTTGACGTGGTGATACAACTCAACCGAGCCGTAGCCCGAAAAGCCGTTGTCGCTCAGGGCCTTGAAACTGGCGGCAAAGTCGAGCGTGCCTTCGCCCGGAATTTCGTGGAAGTGGGCGACTCCGGTCAGGGTGTTGGCGACCATTTTGTCCATCAGCAACCTGCCGTTTGCGTCCCTGGTGGAACGCAGGTAGGCGATAATCGGATGGGCGCGTTCGAGTACATCGTAACTCAGGCCGGGCACGGAAATGAGATAGACAAAAATTTCATTGTCGAAGGGGGTTGCACCCGCGTACAGGCTGTTGTAGTCCACATGGCGGGGAGCCTGTTCGATGCCAGCCCGGCCCAATATGTCCTCGATGACCTTTTCCTGCGCTGCGCTGGCGGGTTTGTCGTAAAAATAAATTGGGTGGTCGCGGTCTACCAGCAGGTAATCGGCTGTTTCGGGGAAGTAAACCAGGTAGCGGGCAAAATCCAAATCCATCGCCAGGCTGTCAGACATTTTGACCAGTTTCAGGTTGTAGCCTTCCCGCGCGTCGGAAATGTGCAGGTAGCGGGTGTAAGGTGCGGCCTGCCCCAGCGCCGTGACGTAGTCCTTCTCGGAGCAGTATGAATGGCAGATATCGACATGCAGGCGGAATTTGGGCGAATCGACTTCTTGCACCAGCGAAAGTCCCTGGGCCATCGTCTCGATGAACATGCCCGGCTCCGGTTCGATGAGCAGGGTGATGTCCTCGTCCGCCCGGATGTCGGACAGGCATTCGTGGATGCTATCCACCAGCAATTCGCGCGGGTTGACCGACGGGTTGCTGACGTGCTCATCGCGGATGAATCCGCTGCCGAAGGTGACCAGCGAGACGCCCAGCTTGCGGGCGACGTGAATTCCGCGCTTGACCAGGCTGATGCGCCGCTTGCGCCCGGCCAGGTCGGGGGTCATCAACGACGGCTCGTGCGGCCTTTGCGGGGTGAAAAAATGCGAGGCGGTCGCCACGCAGGCGGCCTTGACCCGCGCCGAAGCCAGTTTTTTGCCGACATTGGCAATGTCTTCGTCTGAAATGTCAAAGGGGTTGAACTGGTCGCGGTGGAAGGAAATTTCGATGCCGGGGTAACCTGCCTTGTCCACGACTTCGATGGCTTCGAGGAAGTCCAGGTTGGTTAATCCAAAGGTGCTGTAACTCAGGTGTATCATGGGCTTGCTCCAGAGGGCGGCTTTTGTGACTTAAATTACTTAAAACCTGGCCTATTATAATGTCACTATTGGGCGTTTTTTTGTTTTCAAGGGTGATGTTTTTCACTATCAAACGAGTGATATGAAGTCAGCCCTGAAACTCCCCCATGCCGGGCGGCGGTTTGCAATGTCGGGAATTTTTTAGTGCAGCGGGGGCGTGTTGAGTTTTCGATAGACGTTCTTCATCTGCCTGTAAATTTCGACAAAAGCGGCAAAACGTTCATCGTAGACGGCGCGATTCCCGCCATCCGGTTGGTAACTACGCCTGAATTGCACCAGCCCCGGCACATCACCAAACGAGATTTCCCCCAGGCCCACCGCGCCAATCCAGGCTGCGCCGCGCGCATTGGCGTAAACAGGGTCGGCCACCTGCTTGATTTCCACATTCATTACATCGGCGAAAACCTGGCACCAGACATCCGACTGCGCCCCGCCGCCGACGATGTTAATCGATTGGGTCTTTCGCCCCAGGAACTTCTCGACCGGCTTGAGCAGCCAGCGCGTATTGAAGGCAATCCCCTCCAGGAAGGCGCGGATGATGTCTTCGCGGGTGTTATGCAGGCTCAGGTTATACAACCCGGCCCGCACAGTCTTATCGTCCACCGGGGCGCGCTCGCCCCAAATCCAGGGGGTGTAAAGCACACCGTTGCTTCCGGCTGGAACGCGCGCCGCAATCTGGTCGAGTACCTTGAAGATGTCCGGCACATCGGCTTCCTGCAACAATTCGTCCTTGTGGTAGATGATGTTGTCGCGCAGGAAGGTCAGGTTGCCGCCGGCCGTCGCCTGCAGCGCGGTCAACAGGTATTTGCCCGGCACCGCGCAAGGGATGGAAGCCATGCTGGAGGAAATATCGGTTTTCTTGAACGGCACATGCGCCGTCATCCACGACGATGTGCCAATATACAGGTGCAGGTCGAAGTCGCGTACCGCGCCCGCGCCGATTGCCGCGGCGGTGTTGTCTATCGCTCCGGCAACGACCTTCACATTGGTGGAAAGCCCCAGCGCGGCGGCCACCTCCGGGCGCAGGGTCCCGATGACCTGCGTACAGGGCACAATCTCGGGCAGTTTGGCGCGCTCGAGGCCGAGGGTAGAAACCAGCCCGTCGTGGTAGCGAACCTCATTCGGGTCGCGGTTGTCGGTCACCCACGAGGTGACGATAGAGTCAAAACTGGCGACAAATTCCCCGGTCAGGCGCAGGTTCAGGTAGTCCAGTACATTCAAAAACTTGTAAGTGCGCTCGTACAGGTCGGGACGGGTATCGCGAATAAACAACATATGCCCGGCCGGGTCTTTGCCGGTCATCGAGGGCATCCCGCCGGTCAGGCGGATGAACTGCAAGACATTGAAAACATCTGCCCCGTCGATGTTGACCAGCCCGTTTAACTGTTTTTTCAGGTGCGGCGCGCCGCGCATGTCCATCCACAGGATGGCGTTGGCGAGGGCGTTGCCCGCTTTATCGACCGCTACCGTGCCCTCGCCCTGGGTCGAGCAACAAACGGCGGACACGTTCCGCCCCGCATCCGGCTCCCGTTTCAGCAGCCGTCCCGCCGCTGACAGGAAAGCCGCCCACCACTCGTCCGGCGACTGCTCCGCACCGCCATCGGGAGTGATGATGAGCCGCACAGGTTCACTTTCCCATGCCAAAACGCGCCCGTCCACTGTGACGAGCGCGACTTTCATGCCGCTGGTGCCGTGGTCTACGGCGAGGAGGAGGGGGGAGGTCATGGACGGCCTAGTTTTTTAGGAAATCTGCGGGAAACAAGGCTGTCTCTGGGAATTTTTTGACTATTGCTTTGTCAAATGTCACCAGCGAAACGCCATATTGACGAGCCAGGGCTACATATTCACAGTCATAGGCGGTACAGCCGCTTTGCGTGGCAAGAATAAGCACCTGGTCTGACGAGACCAAATCTTCGCGGTCATCCAGTATGTGTAATGCCATTTCCATCCGTTCGCGGGCTTTTTCGATTGTCAGGTGATTGTGACGAACGGCATTCACCAGGATATTTTCCACTTCGCTGCGCCACAAAACAGGGACGTACCAATCAGGGTCACGCGCCCAAACTGCTTCGGCGAGCGGCGTATGCTCTGTTTCGAGCAAGAGATAAGCAATGATGTTGGCGTCCACGATAATCATTCGCGGCCTTCCCGCTTCCAGCGGTTAATTTCATCATCTGTCAGCACATACCCGGCGGCCGCCTCGCGCAGTCTGCGCGTTTTTTCCAGCACATCTTGTGTTTCTGCCGGTGTGCGGACTTGGGCGGCTTGCTCCAGCATGGTGATGATTTCGTTATTGATACTGCGACGGTTCAGTTTTGCCTTGACCTTGATGCGCTCGTAAAGCGCCGGCGGGATGTTTTTAATAGTGATGGTTGTCATTCCTACCTCCAAAATGGTTGCACTCTGGTTCCATTATGGAATATTTTTGACCCTTTGTCAAGCACACGTGCTCAACACGCTCTCGAATCGCGTCAGGGCATCATCAATCACTTCGTCAGTATCGGCCATCGAGGTGTACATGCGGCTGCCGGCCAGCGTCACCAGGCCGTTGGCCATGTAGGCCGCGCCCATTTCTTCCATCATGTGCTTGCGCGGCTTGAGTTCTTTCGCCAGCCGGATGGGATTGCGCAGGTCGAGCAACATCACGCCGGTCGTTTCGAGATGGACGATACTACCCTGATTGTAGGCCACAAAAGGCAGGGAATATTTCTCAATGATGGCCTGCAAACCGCGCGTCAGCCGGTCGCCGGCCTGCCCGGCCAACACGGGCGCATTCGTCCTTTCCATTTCTAGGATGGAATAATATCCGGCCACGCATGAAAGCGGATTGGCCGAAAGCGTCCCGCCGATATAGGCGCGTTCGCCAATCCCGCCGATGCCCGCCGCGAAGCGCTGGATGACCTCTGCCCGCCCGCCGACGCCGCCCGCCATCGGGTAGCCGCCGGTGATGCACTTGCCGAAAACCGTCAGGTCGGGCCGGACGCCGAAATAGCCCTGCGCCCCGCCCAGCCCCACGCGGAAACCGGTCACCACCTCGTCGAAGATGAGCAGCGCGCCAAATTCATCGCACAGTTCGCGGACTTTTTGGTTGAAATCGAACGGGACGGGGCGTGTACCCGATTCCGGGCCGAGCGGCTCGACAATCACTGCCGCCGTTCCGCCCCGCAGCCGGTTGAGCATCAACTGGGCTTTGAGCGCGCCCAGGCTGTTGGGGAAGAACTCACCCGTCGAGGCGCTGGCCCCGCCGGGAATACCGGTTGCTTCCAGCCGCCCCGTGCCGGGGATGTGCAGGCCGTAGACCATTGAGTCGCTCCAGCCATGATAGGCTCCGCCGACCTTGATAACGTATTTTTTCTTCGTAAACGCTCGCGCCGCGCGAATGGCGGCCATCACCCCCTCCGTGCCAGACCCCAACATGCGGAACATCTCAATGTTGGGCATCAGCCGGTGGATAAGTTGCGCCAGTTTCAGTTCGTATTCGTAAAACAGGCCGGTGACGGGGCCGCAGGTTTGCAGCATTTCGATGACTTTTTCGCGCACGGGGGCGTAGTTGCTGCCGAGCAGGGTCGGCCCGCCGGCTTGCAGGAAGTCGATATAACGGTTGCCGTCGGCATCCCACAGGTGGGCCCCGTCCGTTTTTTCGATGGCAATCGGGAACGGGTAGTTAAACGCCAGGTTATGCTGCACCCCGCCAGGAATGAGTTTCTTCGCTTCGTCGGTCAGCGCCTTCGAGCGCTGACACTTTGTGTCAAAGTAGCCTAGAAATTCCCGCATCTTTTCTGGTTTGATATGGCGCAACGGCTGGCTGACCAGCGCGTTCAGTTTGGCGTAGACCTGGTCTACATTATGGTATTCGGAAATGGCGTATGGTTGGGGCATGGTTCCTCTGTTCTTGTGGCGCAAGAGGTTCTCTTGCGCGGCGTATTATTCCCCGCCTTTGACGGGCAGGCCTTTTTCGGCCTTCCGCTGGTCGCCGCGCAATTTGGCAAAGGCAATTTCACGCACCGCCAGCGGGATTTTACTGACCGGGCGTTCGGTGCACAGCGCCAGGAGATAGGCCAACGCGCATTTTTCGAGGATTTCCACGTTGTGAATGGCGCGCTCCATGTCGTGGCCGAAGACCAGCGCCCCGTGATTTTGCATCATGAAGGCGTTGTTGTGGTTTTTGACATGTTTCGCAACGGTATTCTTCAAAAATCCCGTGCCGGAGGGCGCGTAAGGAATGATTTCGACGCTGCGCCCCAGGAAACGCGCCTGTTCATCGAACAGGGCCGGGATGGGAGCCTTGATGAGGGTCAGGGCGCTGGCATAAGCCTGGTGAGTGTGGATAATGGCATTCACATCGGGCCGCACCTGGTAGATGGCCGCGTGCATGGCCGCCTCGACCGAGGGTTTGAGATGTCCTTCGAGCAGAGACAGGTTAAAATCGAGGATACAGACATCGGCGGCGGTCATCTTGTTGTAATCGTAGTTGGAAGGGGTCACGGCAAACGCCTCCTGGCCCGTAACCCGCAGCGAGAGATTCCCACCGGTTGCCATGAGGTAGCCTTTTTCGACCAGACGTTGCGCCGTTTCGACAATTGTTTGCTTACTGGAAAGGGTGTCAGGCATAACTTCCTCCGCGCTCGATTCTAGGATACAATCTTTACAATGTCAAGTTTTGCACAGGAATGGATACCCAAATGAGCGAAAAAACCTACCACCACGGCGACTTGAAGAACGCGCTTATCCGCGCCGGGATTGAGATTTTGACACAAGAAGGGATAGGTGGATTAAGCCTGCGGAAGGCGGCGCGCAAGGCCGGGGTCAGCCACGCCGCGCCGTATGCCCATTTTGCCGACAAACAGGCGCTCATCGCCGCAATTGCTTCGGACGGGCACCGCCGCATTCACGAGCGGCTGGCGGCGGCATTGGCAGAACATTCCGATGACCCAACCCGCCTGCTGCTGGGCGCGGCCTGGGCTTATATCCGTTTTGGGCTGGAATTCCCCTCGCATTACAAGGTTACTTTCTCAGGGACGCTGGAAAACGAGCACAGCCACCCGGAATTTGTCGATTATTCGCAGCGCAATATTCGCCTGCTACAGGACATTGTCGAGCAGTGCCGGGCGGCGGGGATTCTGCAAACTGAAGGAATTGATTCTGAAAACCAGGCCGTGAACCTGTGGGGACAGGTTCACGGCCTGGTTTCGCTTGTCGTTCAGGGGCAGTTGCCCGGCAGGTTGTTGGGAGACGAATCAATCAAGGGTATTTTTATTGCCGGGCTTAGGCAAATGGTTCTTGTCCCTATTGACGAGAAGATGCTGGCTGAATAATCGGCAGGCGGCCCGGTTTGTCATTTTGACGGGGCTTTTTTCAGGAAAGGCAGCAGGCTTGCCGCGCTCCAGCCGATTGCCAGAACTGTTATCAGCGAGACGAGGATGCCCAGGTCGGGCGCGCCGCGCAGCAAGATTGGCAGGTTGACGTCATTATCAGGCAGGAGTTTCAAGTGCAGGTAAGCCAGCAATCCAAGGTTAATCGGCAGGGGGATTAAGGCCAGCCATGAGCGATTGCGCCGCAAAAGCGACCAGAGCAGCCCGGCAAGCAATAAAACGGCGACCCCGCTAAAAATCCAGAGCGAATAACGGACGATAAAGTCTTCGCCAGGCGGAAAATAATAGGCCTCGCCGCCGGTGGCTATCAGGGTGACATCCCAGGCAATGTCTTTGTAAACGGAAGAAACTGTCCGGTCGTTGATGTTCATCAGGATGACGACGCCATAATCCAGTTCGGGCAGCATGAGCGCAATCGACCTGTAATTCAGCCATTCGCCCTCGTGCCAGAGGGTTTCCATATCGTCATATTGTTTCAGTTGAGTGGACAGGGTATCGAGGAATTCACGGTCAAGGAATCCCGGCGCATGGAACCAGCCCATCGCGTAGTTGTAGCCGGGGAATATCTCCGCGCCCGGCGCGTGCAGCCTCCCGATGCCCGCGGCGGATAGCAGCGCGGCGGACTCATATTGCCCGCCGTTAAGGTGGGCCAGCAGGTAGCGGCTCATGTCTTCTGCGCTCGACCATAATCCCCCGGTAGGCACGGTGGCGGTTGCGTAAGGCATTGACTCGTCGTAAACTACAGGAATGCCAAAAAACGGGTAATACCCGCTGGCGGCATTCCCTGCCCTGGCGCCTGCCAGGGACGTGTATGAGTTTTTCATTCCCAGCGGGGCAAAGATGTTTTGCTGGACGTAGTCTTCGTAGCGCAGCCCCGACACTTCTTGAATCAGTAATCCCAGGATGCTGTAGTTCGCGTTGGAATATTCCCAGCCGCTACCGGGACTGAAATTGAGTTCCTGCCCGGCCAGACCGCGAACCCCGGATTCCAGGCCATCGGGGGTGTTGGGGAGTTCATTCATCTCCTCTCCCACCCGCTGCGAGAAGCCGCTGGTGTGATACACCAAATGCGCGATGGTGATTGCCTCGCCGCCTTCACCTTCCAGCGTAAACCAGGGCAGGTGTTTTTTTATCGGGTCGTCCAGGCTGATTTTCCCGGCTTCGACCAGTTGCATGACCCCCAGCGCAGTGAAAGATTTGCTGACCGAGGCCAGCAGGAAGGGTGTCTCAGGCGTGACCGGGTCGCCGGCAGGGTTGGCGACGCCGTAACCTTTGAGATACTCCACCTGCCCGGCGCGCACGATGGCTACGGACAGCCCGGGGATTTTATAGGCGGCCATCTGGGTGGCGAAGAAACTGTCCAGTTTGTTCCCGTATGCGGCTTGTTGCGGATGCGCCGCAAAAACCCCGCCTGGCGGTGAGAACGCCGTAATGAGAATGCCTGCAACCAACAAAAGGGCAACCGCCTGCAAGAGATACCGATAAGACATTTTCCGCTCCTTGAATATACTTTTATAGCACGAACAGGCGCGATAAACAATAAATTTGGACAAAGCCTGTCGTTTTTTGCGGAGCGTTGACTCCAACCCGTTGGTTGTAGCAGCCAGGTATGCTTATCGATTCTGTCGGCAGTTCCAGGTCACAAATTGACGACAACCGAGTTCCCATCGACGGCGACCGGCCCTGAGCCGTTGCCGCGCACGAGCGTATTCCACGCGCCGGGGGCGCCCTCGCGGATTATTCGTAACGTTTGCCCCTGCCGTTCGACATGGAAAACCGCGCGGACAGCGCCGAGCATATCCGGCACGGTCACGTCCACTTTTGCGCCATCCCGTAAATTGAAGATGTGCAGGGTCAGGCCCTCGGCGTAGTCATAATCCGGACGGTCATCGCGCGCGCCAACCGGGATGACGCTGTTTTCGGCAACCCAGAGCGGAACCGAAAGGTAATCGACCTGCTCGCGCCGCCAGCCGCCGCCCGTCACCACTTCATCGGTCAGGAAGTTCGTCCACGTCCCGGCGGGCAGGTAATACTCGACGATACTGTCCTCGCGCAACACCGGGGCCACCAGCAGCGAGTCGCCAAGCATGTACTGGCGGTCGAGTGTCTCGCAGGCCGGGTCGCCGGGGAAGGCCAGCATCATCGGGCGCAGCATCGGCATCCCAACCTGGTGCGCCTGGACCGCCGCCTGGTAAAGATATGGCATCAGGCTGGCTTTCAGGCGGGTGAACTTTGCCAGCACCTGCACCGCTTCCTCGTCATAAGCCCACGGCACGCGGTAACTGGTGCTGCCGTGCAGGCGGCTGTGCGAGGAGAGCAGGCCAAAAGCGCACCAGCGTTTGTAGACATCCGCCGAAGCGGTTTGCTCGAATCCGCCGATGTCGTGACTCCAGAAGCCGAATCCCGAAAGGTGCAGCGACAGTCCGCCGCGCAGGCTCTCGGCCATCGATTCAAAGGTCGCGGTACAATCGCCGCCCCAATGAACGGGGAACTGCTGTCCGCCCGCAGTCGCCGCGCGCGCAAAAACGACCGCATCGCCTTCGCCGCGTTTGGCCTTAATGGCCTCGAACACGGTCTGGTTGTAAATTTGGGCGTAGTAGTTGTGCATCTTGTGCGGGTCGGAGCCGTCGAACCAGGCCACATCGTCCACCGGGATGCGCTCGCCGAAATCGGTCTTGAAGGCGTCCACGCCCATCTCCATCAGCGCGTCCAGTTTCGACGCGAACCAGGCGCGGGCCGCCGGGTTGGTAAAGTCCACAATCCCCATCCCGGCCTGCCACATATCCCACTGCCAGAGCGTGCCATCCGTCCGCTTGAGCAGGTAGCCGCCCGCCATGCCTTCGTCAAAGAGCGCCGAGCGCTGGGCAATGTACGGGTTAATCCACACGCAAACCTTCAGCCCATACAGCTCTTTCAGGCGTTTGAGCATCCCAGCCGGGTCGGGGAAGACGCGCTTGTCCCAGGCAAAATCGGTCCAGTTGAACTCGCGCATCCAGAAACAGTCAAAATGAAAAACATGCAGCGGGATTCCGCGCTCGGCCATGCCGCCAATCATGCGCGTCACGGTCGCTTCATCGTAATCGGTGGTGAACGAAGTCGAGAGCCACAGCCCAAACGACCAGGCCGGGGGTAAACCCGGTTTGCCGGTCAGGGCAGTGTAGCGCGCCAAAATCTCGCCCGGTGTCGGGCCGTAAATCACGAAATAATCGAGCGTCTCGCCGGGCACGCTGAACTGCACCCGCTCGACCTTCTCCGAGCCGACCTCGAACGAGACCCGCTCCGGGTGGTTGACAAACACGCCATAGCCGCGATTGGTCAGGTAAAACGGGATATTTTTATACGCCTGCTCGCTCGACGTGCCGCCGTCCTCGTTCCAAATATCCACCACCTGTCCGTTTTTGATGAACGGCGTAAAACGCTCACCCAGCCCATACACATACTCGCCCACGCCCAGATTCAATTGTTCGTGGATGTACCGTCCGTCGGGCGTATCGACGAAGCCCAGGGCGCGCCACCCGCTCTCGGTCAGTTTCCTGTCCCCGGCCTGGAACGCGACTCCCCATTGCTCGCCCCTCGTTACCCGAACCGTCAACCCGCCCGAAGTCAGTTCGGCGGCTGAATCCGCTATCTCAATCTTCGGCGTGACCGGCCCCTCGAAGATTTCGAACTGCGGCTGGGGTGTTTTACCGCCCTTGTGGTGTGTCACCTGCACGCGGATGACACCCTCCATCGGCGCGGAGTAGCGCACCGTCAGCATTGGCAGGTTGAGCGTATGCCCGCGCTGTTCGATGACGCGGGTCGGCGCATACACAGTCAGCGCCTGACCGTCCGATTCGACATCATAGGCCTGCGCCGCAAAGTTCGCCTCATAACCTTTGCGCATATGCCAGTAACCATCGGTGAATTTCATAAGTGATTCCTCCTAGAGGTGGTGCAATGCACCTTGCAAACAGACTACCAGCCTGCATAATTGTACATGGAACCGCTTACATCGTGTTATGCTTGCGCCAAACAAAAACGCCATCGCCCGCTGGCGGCTGTTGCTGGTAAACTTGGGGCATCGAATGGGTTCGTGAAATTCGATGCAGGAAAAATCCGCCTGCCCGTTCTATTTGGGATGAAAACGCTTATGAATTCTCACTCCGCCACCGCCCAGGCCTCGCCCAATATCGCATTCATTAAATATTGGGGCAATCGTGACTCTGCCCTGCGTTTGCCGGTCAACGGTTCGATTTCGATGAACCTGGACGGGCTTTTTACGCGCACCAGTGTCAGTTTCCAGCCTTCGCTGGCGCTGGATGAGCTGGTCATCAATGGCCGCCAGGTGGGCGGGAAGGGTCTGGAGCGCGTATCGGGCATTTTGGACCTCGTCCGCCAGGCGGCGGGAATCGCTTTTCGGGCCGAGGTGGTTTCTGAAAACAACTTCCCGACCGGGGCCGGGATAGCGAGTTCGGCCTCGGCGTTTGCGGCCCTGGCTTTGGCGGCGACCCGGGCCGCCGGGTTGGAATGGCCCGAATCCGCCGTTTCGCGGCTGGCCCGCCTGGGTTCCGGTTCTGCATCCCGCAGCATCCCCTCCGGTTTCGTCGAATGGAAAATGGGCCAAGCCGACGATGATTCGGTTGCCGTTTCGATTGCCCCGCCCGAACATTGGGATTTGGCCGATTGCGTGGCGATTGTCTCATCGGGGCACAAGGCCACCGGCTCAACGGAAGGGCACGCGCTCGCGCCGACCAGTCCGCTGCAAGGGGCGCGGGTGGCCGATGCGCCGCGCAGGCTCGAACTGTGCCGCCGCGCCGTTTTGGAGCGCGATTTTAACGCGCTGGCGGCAATCATCGAACTCGATTCGGATATGATGCACGCCGTGATGATGACCAGCCAGCCGCAATTGTTCTACTGGAAACCCGCCACCCTGGCGGTGATGGAGTCGGTGCGTTCGTGGCGCAATGACGGCCTGCCGGTGGCCTATACGATTGACGCCGGGCCGAATGTGCATGTCATTTGCCCGCAGGCTGAGATGGCGCAGGTGGCGGCGCTGATGCGAGAAATCCCCGGGGTGCTGGATGTTTTGCAGGCCAGGGTCGGCGGTCCGGCGCGGCTGGTCTAACGAAATACTTATAAAAAGGGGATATAATCTTTTGGCGTAGGTCTTGATTTCAACGGTATCGACCAAAGAGAAGGATAAAGAGTATGGGTTTTGTTGCTTTCCTGGTTTTCTTCCTGGTTTTGGCAGGGAGTATTTTTATTCATGAATTGGGGCACTTCATTGCGGCCCGCATGGCAAAAATTGAGGTGGAAGAGTTCGGTTTCGGCCTGCCCCCCAAGGCGCTGACCCTGTTCAAGTGGCAGGGAACCGAATTTACCCTGAACTGGATTCCGTTGGGCGGGTTTGTGCGCCCGAAGGGTGAGAACGACCCGAACATCCCCGACGGCCTTTCCGCGGCCAACCCCTGGAAGCGCCTGGGCGTCCTGTTTGCCGGGCCGGTGATGAACCTGCTGACGGCCGTGGTCGTTTTTTCGCTGATTATCGGCATGAGCGGCATCCCTGTCCCTGGCAGTGTTGTCATTGGGGATGTCCAGGCGCAGTCCCCGGCTTTCGAGGCTGGCTTTGTTTCCGGCGATATTGTCCGTTCTGTTAACGGCCAGCCGGTCAGCGAGGTTAGCGAAATTCGCAGCCTGGTTTATGCCAACCTAGATAAGCCCATTTCGGTCGTGGTTGAGCGCAACGGCGTCGAACAAACCTTGAGCGTAGTGCCGCTTTCCAGCCGCGCCGAGCAGGGCGCCATGGGCGTTGTTCTCCAGACCCCGACCCGGCCTGCCAGTCTCGGCGAATCGTTCATCG
>JAGVAO010000143.1 GCA_020060235.1 Anaerolineales bacterium
ACATCCGGCCTGGGCGGCGGATACCCGCCTGATTTGATTGTCGGGCAAATTCTGAATGTCCGCAGGCGCGACAGCGATATTTTCCAACAGGCGACCGTCCAGCCTGTGGTAGACTTTACAACCTTGAAAATTGTGCTGGTTGTTACCGATTTCCGGCCTGTCAATATTTCGCCGCTTATTCCCGTTCCCTGATTAATGAGAAAACTGGTAGTCTTTCCCTTGTTGATGCTGGTTTTTATCGTTCAGTCAGCAGCGGCAAGCCGCATGTCCCTTTTGTCGGGGGCGGTCGATTTACCGCTCTTGTTCCTGGCCGCCTGGGCGTTGCAGGAGCGGGTCGAAATGGCCTGGACGTGGGCGCTGGTTGCCGCCCTTTTTGCGGCTTTTTTCTCCGCGCTGCCCCCGCTGGCCTATCTTGTCGGCTATTTGCTTGTGGTTGTCCTGGCAAGGGTCTTCCAGCGCCAGGTCTGGCAACTGCCGATTTTAGCCATGTTTACGGTTAGTTTTATCGGCACGCTTTTGTTGCACCTGGTTGCCTTCGCCGCGCTGCGCTTTAACGGTTCGCCCATCAACCTTGCTGATACACTGGCGTTAATTACCCTCCCGACCCTTTTCCTGAACTTTTTGGCGGCAATTCCGGTCCACTCCCTGATGAGAGACCTGGCGGTTTGGGTGTTTCCTTCGGAGGAATTCGTATGACGACAAATTCACTGCCTCGCACCAATTTTGAACCCTGGCGTGCCTGGTTATTGTATGGCCTGCTGGGCCTGGCGGTCACTGTTGTGCTGGCGCGCCTTTTCAGTCTGACGGTTCTCGAATTCGATTTGCGGATGGCCCAGTCAGACGATAATCGCACCCGCGAGATTAGCGACCCTGCCCCGCGCGGCATTATTTACGACCGCAATGGCAATATTCTCGCCCGCAATGTTGCTTCCTACAATGTGGTCATCACCCCGGCTTCCTTGCCCAATGACATTGCCGATGTACAGCGCATTTACCGCCAGTTGTCGCAACTCACCGGCGTGCCGGTCAACAGTGGAACGGTGGAGGACGCTAAATTGTTTGCCGCCTGTGTGCCCGGACCGGGCATCGCCCAGCTGGTTGAACTGGGCGCATCCAACTCCCCGTACAGCCCGGTGCCGATTCAATGTAATGTCAGCGAGGAAACTGCCCTGCTGGTGCGCGAAAAGGCGATGGATTGGCCGGGCGTTGCTGTGCAGGTCGAACCGGTGCGCGATTACCCCACCGGCTATTTGACCTCGGACGTTATCGGTTTCCTGGGGCCAATCCCGGCTGCCCAGGTTGAGGCTTACGAAGCGCGCGGTTTTGTTGCCCGGCGCGACAAAGTCGGCTATTCTGGCGTCGAAGCCTATTTTCAGGATATCTTGTCCGGGCAAAACGGCCAGCGGGTTATTGAGGTGGATGTGGCCGGGCAGGAATTGCGTAACCTCGAGCCGCCGATTTCCCCTGTTCCCGGCTATAACCTGAACCTGACGATTGATATCCGCCTCCAGCACGCCGCCGATGCCCGTCTGCGGCGGGAAATCGAAGGCTGGAACGCCTACCTGGGACAAATGAGAATTTCCAGCGGCGTTATTATCGCCATGAATGCCAAGACAGGCGAAATCCTGTCCATGGTTTCGTACCCGACCTACGAAAACAACCGCCTGGCGCGCTTCATCCCGGCTTATTATTACGAGCAACTCGTCGAAGACCCGCGCAAGCCGCTCTTGAACCAGGCCGTTTCAGGCCGCTACCCACCTGGTTCGACGTTCAAGATTGTTACCGCCCTGGGCGCACTAAACGAAGGCATTGTTACACCCTCGACTATTGTCGAGACGCCTGGTGTGCTGGTTTTGACCGAATCTTTTTCGCCCAACGACCCTGGCCGCGAACAACAATACGTAGACTGGATTTACAACCGGGGTGGCGTGTTGAACCCGGGCGGTTTTGGCTCACTCGACATCAGGCGTTGCATCGCTTATTCGAGTAATGTTTGTTTCTATAAATTGGGCGGTGGATACAGGAGCGAAATTCCCAACGGTTTGGAGATAGACCGTCTGGAACAATATGCCAGGGCGCTGGGCTATGGAGAGATTTCCGGAATCGAACTACTGGGTGAATCTCCGGGCCTGATTCCCACCCGCCAGTGGAAGCGTATCAATCGCGGCGAAAACTGGTCTACGGGAGATACGTATATTGCCTCGGTCGGCCAGGGCTATGTGGATGCCACCCCTTTGCAGGTGCTGCTCTCGGCCTCGGTGATTGCCAATAACGGTAAATTCATTAAGCCGACAATTGTGCGGGATATTACCGACAACGAGGGCCGCGTTATTGAGTATTGGGAAAATTCCGATGGCACTTTGACGCGCACACCTGCCGATGAGGACGAGGAAAGCCGCCGGATTTCACCGTTTACCCCGTTTATGCACTGGGATATAACGGTTGACCCAATCATCAAGGGTTATATCTGCGAGCGGGGCTTTTGTTCCGAGACCGGCATTTTCAAGACGGTTGACCCTGCAGCCATTCGCATCGTGCAGGAAGGGATGCGCCGGGCTGTGACCGACGCCGAACTGGGCACCCTCTACGCTGTCTTCAATCCTGTTGTCAACGGTGTTGTGCGGCCTGTTTCTTACGCCCCGGCTGGCAAAACCGGTTCTGCCGAATATTGCGACAATGTGGCCCAGGCCAACAATCGCTGCCAGTTTGGCGCCTGGCCCTCCCACTCATGGACGGTGGCTTACGCGCCCTACGACGACCCGGAAATTGTGGTGGTTGCCTTTGCCTATAACGGCGGTGAAGGCGCAAGCGTTGCCGGCCCGATGGTGAAATTGCTTATGGACGCTTATTTCGAGTTGAAAGCAATCGACCTGGCCGAGCAGGGCGCCCGCCCTTAAGTCACGCTTTTGTCATTATTTAACCGGAGCGCATTTTCCTTGCTATGCTATAATCGTTGCCAATTATGAGCGACACAACCCTGGTGCAGATTAAGGGCTTGAAAGACGGCTTGCTCGTGACCCTGGGCGATGCCGCCTGGTCAGTGTTGCAGGAGGCCCTTTTGCGCCGTGTAGAGGAGCAGGCGGCTTTCTTCAAGGGGGCGCGGCTTGTCTTGGATGTGGGCAACCAGATTCTAAAGGCAGCGGAGTTATCGGCTTTGCGTGACACCCTTTCGGAGCATGGGATAGTGTTGTGGGCGGTTTTGTCCAACTCCCCGACCACCGAAAACACGGCCCAAATTCTGGGGTTGGCGACACGCATCCATAAGGCGCGCCCGGCTGAAATCCAGGCGGCGAAAGGGATTGACCACGAATCAGCCCTGTGGATTGACCGTACCCTGCGCTCGGGCGTCCGGGTCGAATATCCCGGCAATATCGTTGTTTTAGGTGACGTCAACCCCGGCGCGGAAGTCATTGCGGGCGGCAGCGTCATCGTGTGGGGCCGGTTGCGCGGGGTTGTCCATGCCGGAGCTGAAGGTAACCAGGCGGCCATCGTCTGCGCGCTCGATTTATCCCCAACCCAGTTAAGAATTGCGGGCGAGATAGCGGTTTCGCCTGCGCGGCGAGGCCAGCCCAAGCCGGAAGTGGTACAACTCAAAGACGGCCGTTTACAGGCTGAAACATGGATGCCGGGCTAGGAGAAGCGAATGACAGGAAAAGTAATCACCATCACATCGGGCAAGGGTGGGGTTGGTAAAACCACTGCGGTTGCCAATCTCGCTGTTGCGCTGGCTGCCGACGGTAAAAAAGTGGTTTGCATCGATGGAGACATCGGCCTGCGTAACCTGGATGTGGTCATGGGGCTTGAAAACCGGATAGTATACGACATTGTCGATGTGGTCGAAGGACGCTGCAAGACCCGCCAGGCCATGATTCGTGACAAGCGCTTGCCCGAACTATTCCTTATCCCGGCGGCCCAAACGCGCGATAAAAACGCGGTTTCGCCCAGCGACATGGTGCGGCTGTGTGATGAACTCCGCCAGGATATCGATTGGATTTTGATAGACTCTCCCGCAGGCATCGAGCGCGGATTTCGCAATGCGATTGCCCCGGCTGATAAGGTTCTGATTGTCACCAACCCTGAAATGTCCGCGGTGCGCGACGCAGACCGGGTGGTTGGCCTGCTCGAGGCCGAGGAGAAAGGCTCTCCCTCGTTGGTGGTGAATCGCCTGAACCCGGCGATGATTAAGCGCGGCGACATGCTTTCTGTTGATGATGTTTATGATTTGCTGCGCATAGATGTTATTGGTATCGTCCCGGAAGATGAGAATGTAATCGTCGCCTCCAATCGTGGCGCACCGCTGGCGCTCGAAGCCAAGAGCCGGGCGGGACAGGCCTTCCGCAACATTGCCCGCCGTCTGGAAGGGCATCAGGTGCCTTTTATGGAACTTGAATCGCAGGGATTGTGGGAACGCCTGGCGCGCATGGGGAGGAAATAGCCATGTCTTTTTTTGAGCGTTTGACCGGCAAAAAGAGCGCATCCAGCGCCAAGGAACGATTGCAATTGGTTCTTATTCACGACCGGGTTGATTTGACCCCGGCAGTTTTGGATGCATTAAAAGAAGAACTCCTGGCTGTTATTTCGCGCCATGTCGATATCGACCCGTCCAGCGTGCATGTGGAATTAGCATCCGAAGGCCGCAACCAGCGGCTGGTGGCCGATATTCCGCTCAAGGCCGCAGCCCGGCAGCGTGCGCGATAGTCTTTTCGTAAGAAGTACAGGTAAAAATGGTTCGTGGAGGTTTTTGGCGTTATTTTGATTTTTCGTTGGTGGGGGCAATGACCATTTTGGTGATTCTTGGCATCACCATGATTAATTCATCCATTGCAGGAAACATTGAATTAACAACGACCACTCCCCTGGTAGACCGCCAGATAATTTTTGCTGTGGCGGGGTTTGTCATTTTGCTGGTGATGGCCGCCATCGATTACCGAATTTGGGGCGCGCTTAGCCTGCAACTTTACATTGGTATTATTGTTGTGCTGTTGGCCCTTAACATCATTGGCGCGGCTTTGTTTGGCTCTGCGCGCTGGTTTCGCACCACGCTGGTGTTCATCCAGCCTTCGGAATTTGCCAAACTCGTCATGATTTTGGTCATGGCCGATTATTTTGCCAAGCGCCTGCATTTGATGCATGACCCCAAGTGGACAATTCGCAGTTTCCTGATGATGATGGGAATAACAATATGGGTTATCCTTCAGCCCAACCTGAGTACCTCGATTGTGCTGGTAGTCTTGTGGTTTGTCCTTGTCTGGATTGCAGGTTTGCCCGTCAAACACCTGATTGGCTATGCCCTGACCGGCATCGCAGTCCTTTCGATTAGTTTCCCGTTGCTTGTCGAATTTGAAATTATCAAAGAATATCAACTCGGCCGTATTACCAACTTCCTTACGCCAGTCGACCCCGATGACCTGACCGCCCGTTACGGCGACCGATACAACATTGACCAGGCCCTGGTTTCGATTGGCTCCGGTGGTCTGTTCGGCCAGGGATACGGGCAAGGCCCACAGGTACAGTTGCGTTTCCTGAAAGTTCGCTGGTCTGATTTTATTTTCGCTGCGACAACCCATGAGTTGGGCTTCATCGGCGCCGCATTGGTGATATTGTTGCTTGCTTTCATCGTTTATCGCTGCCTGTGGGCGGCGCGCGCCTCGCCCGACGCTTATGGCGCATTGATATGTTATGGCGTTGCCACCCTGATTGCTTTCCAGGCCCTGGTTAATTTGGGTGTTAATCTCAATCTGATGCCCGCCACCGGCCTGACCTTGCCTTTTGTCAGTTATGGGGGCAGTTCGCTTGTGGCGAACATGATTGCAATCGGCCTGGTCGAAAGCGTTATCATGCGCCGCAAAGTCATCGAATCTTAATCTCCCTGGAGGCTTTTTCTATGGATTTATCCCCTGTGCGGGTGCGTTTCGCGCCCTCCCCGACCGGGCGTATGCACCTCGGCTCTGCCCGCACCGCGCTCTACTGTTACCTGCTTGCTCGCCGGACGGGCGGAACCTTTATCCTACGCATCGAAGACACCGACCGAAAACGCTATGTCGAAGGAGCGGAACAGGAATTGATTGACGGCCTGCACTGGCTGGGACTGGACTATGACGAAGGGCCTGACATCGGAGGCCCATACGGCCCCTACCGCCAGACCGAGCGCAGGGAGATTTACCAGAAATGGGCCGATGAACTGGTCGAGCGCGGACGCGCTTTTCATTGTTTTTGCACCCCTGAACGCCTCGAGCAGGTGCGTCAGGAACAGCAAAAGAACAAGCAGAACCCGCGCTATGATGGAACCTGCCGCGATATTCCGCTTGAAGAAGCCCGCCGCCGCGCCGCTAATGGCGAAAAGCATGTCATCCGCTTCAAAATGCCGCGCGAGGGCCAGACCAAAGCCGTTGACGTGATGCGCGGCGAAATCACCTGGGAATATTCCCAACTCGACGACACCGTCCTGCTCAAATCGGACGGATTGCCGACCTATCATCTCGCCGCAATGGTGGACGATTACGAGATGAAAGTTACCCACGTCATTCGCGGTTCCGAGTGGCTGTCCACATTCCCCGTGCATGTCAATGTCATCCGCGCCCTCGGTTGGCCCGAACCAGTCTGGATGCACCTGTCCGTTTTTCTCAAACCCAGCGGCAAGGGGAAAATGTCGAAGCGCGAGGCCGCCGAGGCCGTTAAGGATGGCCATTCCATCTTTGTGATGGATTTGAAAGACCTTGGTTACACCCCGGAAGGCGTCCTGAACTGGATTGTTCTCATGGGCTGGGGCGTCGCGGAAGATGACGTCATGAGCCTCGACGATATGATAAATCGTTTCACGACCGACAACCTGAACCCATCCCCGGCAGCGATTAATTTTGCCAAACTCGACCACTTCAACGGCACGCACATCCGCCTGATGCAGGCCGACGACCTCGCCGGGCGCATCAAACCCTTTTTCGAGCGCGAAGGCTACCGCGTCGATAACGCCAAGCTGCTCAAAATCGTCCCGCTCATCCGCGAACGCCTGGTCACGCTCGATGATTGCATCCCGTTTGCGGGCTTTTTCTTCAAGGATGATGTTTCACCCCTGCCGCAAGACCTGCTTGCCAAAGACCTCTCCCCGGCCCAATCGGCCGATGTGGCCCGCAAGGCCCTTGCCATCCTCGAAGCCTTGCCCGAAATCAGCCACCCCTCCGCCGAGCCGCCCCTGCGCCAGTTTGTCGAAGAAGCCGGGCTGCACCCGAACCAGGTTTTTGGCATCCTGCGTGTGGCGGTGACTGGTCAAAAGGTCAGCCCGCCGCTCTTCGAAAGCATGGAAATCATTGGCCGTGAAACGGTCCTGGCTCGCATCCGCCGTGCCGTGGATATGTTGTCCGGCCTGTAAATCGATTGCGAATTCAAAAAGAAGGTTGCCTACGGTTTGCGGACAACCTTCTTTTGATTCTGGAACTCCTACCAGGCTTTGACGCGTTTGGGCGTGATTTTGATGAGCAGGTTTTCTTCAGAGTCGAGCCAGCTTTGCGGGTCTGGCGCCAGAACACCCTCGGGGCCAAGATATTTGGCGTAGATGCGTTCAATGCGGGCGCGAGTCTCGGATTTGGGGGTGTTGACCAACTCGGCATTGCCTTCGATTGTGACTGCGGCCATCTGGCCTTCGGCTTGTTCGACATCGATGACGATGGCGCATTTGGGGTTGCGCTCCAGGTCTGTGATCTTGCGCGTCGAACGATAAGAACTGACCCAGATGAAGCCATCCTCCCATAGGAACCAGACCGGGACGACATGCGGCTGCGCTGTGGGAGAGGCTGTCGCCAGTCGGGCCAGCAAGGGGCGCGAGAGAAACTCTTGGATTGCGGGGATAATTTCAATGGTCATGGTAACCTCGTAAACATGTTTTATGCACCAAAACACAAACTCATCTCGTAGTCGAAGGGTGTTGATTGCACCCTATTTTTAGCGCTTGCATCTCCGCTTTACCAGTGCCTTCCATCATCAAAAGCGCTGGCGTTCATCCCGTTTTATCAGGCCAAAAAAACATCAAAATCGTGAAGATTTTTTGAGACAGAAACTTTGGCTTATAATCGCATTATCCCTTGCTGTACGGACGAATTGGGCATCGTCGATGTAGTTGCCAGTTCAGCATCAGCAAGGATGCTAATTTTAGAACGGGAGTATGATAATGAAATCTTACCTTGTGCAACCCGACAAAAAACTTGACCTTTCCAAACACGACCCTGACGGCCGCAGCCAATTCGATGGCAGCAAAGATGACGCCCAGCAGGAACTCGAAACGCTTAACAGCCGCCTGTCCGAATTGCAGGAGCTTCTTTATGCGGAAAGCAAGCATCGCATCCTGATAGTCCTGCAGGCCATGGATACCGGCGGCAAAGACGGCACCATCCGGCGTGTTTTCTCCGGCGTCAACCCCCAGGGTGTGCGCGTCGCCAGTTTCAAAGTCCCCACGCCCGAAGAACTCGCCCATGATTACCTGTGGCGCATTCACAAACAAGCCCCCGGCAACGGCGAAATCGTCATCTTCAACCGCAGTCACTACGAAGACGTGCTTGTTGTGCGCGTCCACAACCTCGTCCCGCCCGAAGTCTGGGCCAAGCGCTACCAGCACATCAACGACTTCGAGCGGCTGCTGACCGACACCGGCACCACCATCCTGAAATTTTTTCTCAACATCGACCTTGACGAACAGAAAAAGCGCCTGCAATCTCGTCTCGACAACCCCGACAAACACTGGAAGTTCAATATTGGAGACCTGGCCGAGCGCAAACGCTGGCCCGATTACATGCAGGCTTACCAGGATGCCCTCGAGAAAACCAGCACCGACTACGCTCCCTGGTACGTCATCCCGGCCAACCGTAAATGGTACCGCGACCTGGTCATCTCGCGCATCATCGTCGAATCCCTTGAGGGCCTGAACATGAAATATCCGCCCTCTGAAAACCTTGACGGCGTTGTGATAGACTAAACCTTCATCCCCCTGAAATACGCTCGATAAGCCCGGCTCTCATGCAGCAGGTAGGACAATTGGGACATCCACTCAGCCCTGGCGGATTCATCCGTCGGGGCTTTTCCTTCCTGCAAGCGGATACCCTCCGCATCGCAGGCACCCGATACCTGTCCGCTGGCCTTCAAATACTCAAACCCCGCGCGTATCGCCGCCTCCCCTTGCCCGCAGGCCGCGCCCAATTCGTCAAAACTGACTTGCCCCCCGCGCTGGTTCAGGACAAACTTCAACAACCCTGCCAGCCTTGCCAAAAAAGCCTCCGCCGAATCCTCGCCGGGGTCTTGCGCGAACAGCACCAATCGCCTGGGCTTCACCGTTTCCAGAATCGACTCATACACCCCCCGCTCCGGCGGCGTTGACCAGAGAACCAACATCTCTGCTGCTGAAAGTTCATGCCGCCCTTTTGCTTTTAACCGTTTGCGGTCATCCCCTTCTGCAAAAATCAGCGCATTGGGGTAAGTCTCCAAAATTTGCTCCAAATCGACTATCCGCGCATCCGTGATTCTATCCGCTGACGGTCTCATCCGGGCATCCGTTCCACCATCCGCTGACGCCCCCATCTGCGCATTCGCTCCTCTATCCGTTGATAGCCGCAGGTCAATCACCTCTACCCTCGGCCCCTCGACCTCAACAACCGCATCCTCCACGACCCGAAAATCGACCAATTCAAGGGAAAGTTGTGGCTGACCCTTGTAATCATTGGCGCGCAGGGTGTAGGCCAGGTCAAAGCGGCCGGATGGCAAATCAAGGTCTGCGCTGCCCCACCAGAGTACGCTGGCGACGCTCCCGGCCTCGTCGCGGACGGTTAACTTGACATGCTCCTGCGTCTTGCCAATTGTCTGGCTGTTGGCAAGCTCGAGGTTGCGGGTTGCCAGTATGAGCGGCGGATTTCCTGCCCCAAATGGGGCAAGTTTTTCAATTTGCGCGGCCAGGTCGAGTGATAATTCGTCCAGGTTAAGAAATTCGTCGATGACCAGTTCTGCTTCGGGGCGGGCGGCGGCCTCGAGCTGGGATTCGACCGCTCGTGACAACTCCCGCCGCAGCGTGGACAGGTTCTCGGCAGCCAGCGATAATCCCGCCGCCATTGGGTGGCCGCCAA
>JAGVAO010000130.1 GCA_020060235.1 Anaerolineales bacterium
GTCAAGCCGGAGATTTCCATCTACCAGCACGATACCTTTACGGATTTGTGCCGCGGGCCGCACGTCGAGAACACGCGCCAGATTAATCCGTCTGCCATCAAGTTGATGTCGATTGCCGGGGCCTACTGGCGCGGCGACGAGAACAACAAGATGTTGACGCGCATCTACGGCACGGCCTGGCAGAAGCCGGACGAACTCAAGCAATACCTCCAGATGCTCGAAGAGGCCAAAAAGCGCGACCATCGCAAACTGGGCAAAGATCTGGATATCTTCATCTATGACGACGAAGTTGGCCCCGGCTTGCCGCTCTGGCTGCCGAATGGCGGCATCCTGATTGACGAGTTGGAAAAACTGGCCCACGAAATGGAAGACCAGGCCGGTTACAGCCGCGTGCGTACGCCGCACCTGACGAAGGAAGACCTGTTCATCCGCTCGGGCCACCTGCCGTATTATGCTGAGAGCATGTATCCGCCGATGGAGTTGGAAGGCGTCAAGTATTACGTCAAGCCGATGAACTGCCCCATGCACCACAAAATCTTCGGCGCGAGGCCGCGCTCGTACCGCGACCTGCCCATCCGCCTGGCGGAGTATGGGACGTGCTACCGCTACGAGAAATCGGGTGAGTTGTTTGGCCTGATGCGTGTGCGCTCGATGCAAATGAACGACGCCCACATCTACTGTTCGGAAGAGCAGTTCGAGAGCGAGTTCATGGGCGTCATCGACCTGTACAAGAAGTATTTCGACCTGTTCGGCATCGAGAAGTTCGTCATGCGCCTGTCACTGCACGGCAAGGCCGGGCTGGGCAAGAAATTCGTGGACAATGAGCGCCTGTGGCTCAAGACGGAGGATATGGTGCGCCGCGCCATGCTGAACGGCGGTGTGCCCTTCGTCGAGGTGCAGAACGAGGCCGCTTTCTACGGGCCCAAAATCGACGTCCAGATTTGGAGCGCCATCGGACGCGAGTTCACGCTGGCCACGAACCAGGTCGATTTCGCCGTGCCGGAACGCTTCGACCTGAAATTTGTCAACAGCGAAGGCCAGGACGAAATTCCGCTCTGCATCCACCGGGCGCCGCTCAGCACGCACGAGCGCATGATCGGCTTCCTGATTGAGCATTACGCCGGGGTTTTCCCGGTCTGGCTGGCGCCGGAGCAGGTGCGCGTCATCCCGATTACGGACGGGCAGAACGAGTACGCCGCCAATGTTGCGGCGCAACTCAAAGCGCAGGGCGTGCGCGTCAGCGCAGACCTGGGTACGGAGCGCATGAATGCCAAAATCCGCCAGGCGCAGTTGATGAAAGTGCCCTACATGGTTGTCATCGGCGCAAACGAGGCCGAGGCCGGGGTCGTCTCCCTGCGCCTGCGCGACGGTTCGCAGTTGAACAACATTCCGCTGGCTGAGTTCGTCGAGCGGGTAAAAGACCGCATCAGCCGCCGGGCGAGCGAGTTGTAACTCGAAATAGAAAAAGGCTGCTCATCTTAAGGATGGGCAGCCTTTTTTTGTTGGCATTTTGGGTTTCAAGCCAATCTTCCTGGCCCGAATTCGCGCACCCTACAACCCCTTAACCAAATACAACGCCCCGCGCTCGAAGCCCCGGTCGAGATAATATTTGCGCGTGCCGACTGCCGAAATGACGGCCATGCGCTTGAATCCGCGCGAACGGGCAATTTGTTCGGCTTCTTCGAGCAGGCGTGTGCCCAGGCCGATGTGCTGGGCGGCCCCGCCCATCTCTGCGCCGACGGGCAGGGACTGGCCGTAGACATGCACCTCGCGGATGAGCGCCGCGCCGTCGAGGTCGGACAGGCCGGTCGAGGGCGCGTCCGCCGCCGGGAGGGACAGGCGCACAAACCCCGCCAGCCCGTCCTCCGCCGTATCGAACGAGATGAAATGCTCCTCGGCATTCGCCGCCGGATAGACCAGGTCGTTCAACGTCAGCGCCGGGGCTTCGACGCTGGCCTTGCGGATTTCGCGGCAACGCACGCATTGGCAGCGAGTCCCGCGCCGCGCTATCTCGGCGTGGACGTCCTGCCTCAGGCTGGTGCGTTTGTTGCCTTCGACCACGTTGGTCGAGGGGATGTCGCGGATGACGCGGTTGATGCGGCAGTAACGCGGCACGGTCGGCTTGATGTCGGCAATTAAATCGACCAACTCTTCGGTCGTATACGGCCGATACTCGCCGCGCTGCCAGACCTCGTATAACTCAGCGTTGGCAAGCAACTGGTTGGGGTAAATTTTGATTTCATCGGGACAAAAACCCTCCCACAGGCGGGAAAAGTCCTCGCGGTCTCCCTGGGGGGTTGCGCCGTGCAGGTTGGGCATCCAGTGCAGCACAATCTTGAACCCGGCGGCGCGCAGCAAGGCCACCGCCCGGCGCGTGGACTCGACATCGTGTCCGCGCTTGTTCATCTCAAGGATGCGGTCGTCGAGGCTTTGCGCGCCCATCTGCACCTTGGTCACGCCCAGGTAGCGCAGCCAGGCCAGTTCCTTTGGATTAATCTCATCGGGCCGGGTCTCGATGACCAGCCCCACATTGCGGTGCGCGGCGGTCTCGTTGAGCGCCTGGGCGGCGGCCAGTTCGCCGGGGATGCAGGATTCGGCCCCCTCCCGACCTTCCCCAAAATCCGGCCGATTTTTGCCATATTTTGAGGGACTGAGGGGGGTCGCATTCATCGCATCAAAACATCGCTTAATAAACCACTCCTGGTAATCGCGGCGGTATGCGCTCCAGGTGCCGCCCAAAATCAGCAGTTCGATTTTATCGGTCGGGTGGCCGACGGCTTGCAATTGCGCAATCCGCGAGGCCACCTGGGCGTATGGGTCGAAAGCGTGCTGCAAGCCGCGCATCGCGCCCGGTTCGTCGGGCAGGTAACTCTTGGGCATGCGCACATCGGTCGGGCAGAAAATGCACTTGCCGGGGCAGGGGTACGGCTTGGTCAACACCGTCACCGTCGTCACCCCGCTCAAGGTGCGCACCGGCTTCATGCGGATTCGCTCCAGCAAAGCCCGGTCGGCCTGCATCTCGCCCGATTCCACCATCTGCCGGTAAGCCGCCACCAGCGCGCTCTTGCCCAAAAAATGGCCGTCCGCCGCCGGGTGGGCGCGCATGGCCTTCAACACATCCTCCCCGGCGCAAATCTGCGCCAAAATCTGGCGCGCCAGGGAGAGTTTTTCATCGGTCAGGCGCTTGCGTTCGCGCCAGTTTTTTTGGTGTTCAGCAATTTCCATCGTTCTACCGGTCAAAAGTATAATAAAACCATGCAAGCAGAAACCGCCCGCAAACTCATCGAACTCAATCGACAATTCTACCAGACCTTTGGCGCGCACTTTTCGGCCACCCGCCAGCGCATCCAGCCGGGCGTGGGACGCATCCTCGAGTCGCTGCGCGGCGACGAGCGCATCCTCGACCTGGGCTGCGGCAACGGCGAACTGGCCAACGTCCTGGCCGGGCGCGGGTTTCGCGGCGCATACACCGGCCTCGACTTCAGCACCCCGCTTATGCAAACCGCCAACCGCACCGCCGCCGACTTCCCCATCGATTTTGTGGAAGTGGACCTGACCGCCGACTGGGGTCTGGACGCCGAACCCTTCGACATCATCTGCGCCTTTGCCGTTCTCCACCACATCCCCTCCGCGCCGATACGCCTCGCTATGCTCGCAAAAACGAAAAACCTGCTCAAACCCGAGGGGCGCTTCGCGCTCTCCAACTGGCAGTTTCTCAACTCCGAACGGCTGCGCGAGCGCATCCAACCCTGGGAACGCGCCCGCCTTTCCGCCGCCGAGGTGGACGAGGGCGACTACCTGCTCGACTGGCGCTCCGGCGGCGAAGGCCTGCGCTACGCCCATCATTTCAGCGAAGCCGAACTGGCCGACCTGGCCCAGGAGAGCGGATTTCAGGTTCTCGAGACGTTCTATTCAGACGGGGAAAATGGCAGGTTGGGGATGTATCAGGTGTGGGAAATCGATTACCCCAACCCTTGACCCTCCGGCAGGGGGAGGGTGTATAACCGCATCCAGGAGGCACCATGACCGATTACACTTTCTTCACCCGCCAGGGCCGCATCAGCCAGCCGGGACAGTACGCCCACCTGTTTGACAACCTGCCGACCGACATTGCCGGCCTGTGCAAAATTGTGCAGGGAACCACCGTCCACGTTTTCTGGGCCGAACGCTACGGCCTGAAACTGACCCCCGAACGCGAATCCGAAGTCCAACTGCGGACGATGGAAAAGCGCCTGGCCCGAACATTGGAACTTGACCCGCGCCCGCTGACCCAAGCCCGTCCGCTGGACAAAAAACTGGTCGGCAACTGCCGCGACCACACCCTGCTGCTGGTCGCCATGCTGCGCCATCAGGGAGTCCCGGCTCGCGCCCGCTGCGGGTTTGGCGCGTACTTCCTGCCCAATCACTACGAAGACCACTGGGTGGTCGAATACTGGAATGCAGCCGAAGGGCGCTGGGTGCTGGTCGATGCCCAACTCGACGAATTCCAGTGCAACGCAATGAACATCCCCTTCGACCCGCTGGACGTGCCGCGCGACCAGTTCATCGTCGGCGGCCTGGCCTGGCAGATGTGCCGCAGCGGAGCCGCCGACCCCGATTCCTTCGGCATCTTCGACATGCGCGGGCTGGGCTTCATCCGCGGCGACTTCATCCGCGATGTGGCCGCGCTCAACAAGGTCGAACTGCTGCCCTGGGATTGCTGGGGGCTTATCCTGAAGTATGAAATGGATGACAACCAGCTCGACCCGGACGACCTGTCCCTGCTCGACCGCCTGGCCGACCTGACCCGCGGCGACGTGCCCGATTTCGAGCAGGTGCGCCAACTGTACGAATCCGACCCGCGCCTGCGGGTGGAGGGCGAAATCCAGAGTTACATCGACGGCGGGTTGCAAACCGTCAGCATCTAACGGGAAAGAGAAGAGACCGGCAGTGAGCCGGTCTCTTTGTTTACATCATAAATCAGGTTACGGGCGCTTGGGGCCTTTCCCTGGGGGAGGGCCTTTGCCTTCAGGGGGACCTTTGCCTTCGGGGGGACCCTTGCCTTCCGGCGGGCCTTTGCCCTCAGGCGGCCCGGCATCTTCAGGGCGGCCAATCAGGCCAAGTTCCTTCCAAATCTGGCCCCAGCCCTGGCCGTCGCTGCGGGCAGCGAGGAAAGATTCAGCGTCCATATCGGTCAACTGACCGGTCTGGAGCGCCAGCATAATCTGGCCCCAGCCGAAGCCTTCGCAAAACCAGGCTTGCAGGGTGGCGTAATCCGTCTCGTAGCGCTCAGCCAGCAACGCGCCAAACGGGTGCGGAACGTCGGACTGGGTGCAGTAATAGCCGCCAGACGGGCCATCCTCGCCTTCGCCAGCCTCATCTTCGTCCTGGTCTTCGACCTTGACCTTGAATGCTGAGATGCTGCCATCCTCGTTCAAAGTTCCTTCAATTTCCAGCAGGTCGCCGGCCTGGATTGTGCTAAAGTCGAAGCCCTCGCCAGGGAAGACGGTATAGGTTTCCCCGTCCTCTGTCTCGACCACAAGGCTTCCTCCAGCCTCGTCGATGGATACCACCGTAGCAAGAATTTCAATCTCTTCATCTTCCTGCTCGGCAAAAGCCGGCTGCGCGGGTTGAAAAGCGAGGGACAACGCAACCAGCAGGGCCAGGAGTGAATAAGCGGTATTTCTTAGTTTCATTTTTTTACCTCCGGTTTGTACGGGTAATGCAACAACTGGAATACAGGAAAGGGTCTGAATCGTCACAGCAAACACCCGGTTTACTCTTGCAGGAAACCAATCTCTTCCCAAATTTCTTCCCAGGGTTTTTCCCAGAGCATTTCCAGGAGGCTGGATGCAGGGACATCCGTCGCTTCGCTGGTTTCGAGCGCAATCAGAATGTCGTCAAACGTGTAACCGTCGCAAAACCAGGTCATGACCTGCTCGTACGAAACATCCTCATACGTCTCGGCAATGCTCTGTCCCATGGGGTGGGGATTGGTCTCGGTGCAGTCAAACACCGGCCAGGCCTCTTCTTCCGTCCCGCCGGGGCTTTCAGAAGGCTCGTCAACAGCGTCTGGGCTGGCTGACCGTGAGTCGCTGTTTGAGGCAGGCGGGGCCTGCAAACCACCTTCGCTGCTCTGCCCGGCAGGCGCACAAGCCGCCAGGCCGATTATCAAAAAGGCCAGCAAGAGGGATGGGAGCAAGTGTTTGATGTGTGTTTTCATGTTCAATCCTGCATTCCTGCGTCGTTCTAACCTATATGACGTTCTATCCATTTGTTCGTTACAAACCTGCAAAAAAACAGTACCAATGTCCTAGTCCAAATCACGGCCCGCCCGGCCCCCTGGGAGGCAACTTGTCGGGAGGTCTCCCCGGCGCTGAAGGCGGTTTCTCGTTGTCGGGAATCTTATCCTGCGGGGGCCCGTCGCCAGCGGGAGGCGATTGGGCAGGCTCGGGCAGGTTCTCAGGCCGCCCATGAGCAGGGCCGGGAACGATGTCGGGTTTTTTATCCCCCGCCGGCCCCTGCCCCGGAAAGCCGCCAGGGAAGAGGTCATGCAAAACCTGACTGCCGCGGCTGGCATTTTCGAGCGCGCGCTGCAAGCCCGGCCTGGCCTGTTCGGGGGCAGTTTCAAGCAAGACGGTCAATCGCTCGGTGTGGGATAAAAGCGCATTTTCGAGCAAGGCGGCCTGTTCGGGTTGGTTGCTTTTACCTTCCAGCGTGTCCAACGACCGGGCGGCGGCAGAAACCGACGAGGAAAAAGCATCTGAAGCCTGCTCCAGGTCGTTTTCGCGCCCCAGGGCGGCCAGGCGTTCCATTTCGTCCATGCGCCTGTCTAAAAATTCGATTTGCAGCAATACTTCATCGTCATCGGCGGCGACAAATAGCCGGGCGTCCTCGACCGCCAGTTTGACGGGATAAAGCGTATCGCCCGGTAGTGCGCCCGCCGAGGCATAGACTGTCCCGCTGCTGGCGAGCACAAGCGCAAACACCAGCAATATGCTCCAGGCTGCGACAGCCAACCGGCCTGTAAAAATTGCCCGTAACTGCAAAGAAGCCTGCCGAAAGTCCCAACCCCTGCGGCGCGGGGCAAGGCGCTGCCGCAAGCGGCCCGGGCTGGAACGAAGGAATTCGGGGCGCGGCGCAAAATCGGCGCGGGACTGAATCTCGCGGGCAGTTTGCAGCAGCGGGGCCAGTTCATCCCGAAATTCAGGATACAGGGCCAGGGCTTCCTCCGGGGAGCGTCCATCCCGCTCGATGGCCTCCAGGCAGGAGGCCAGGGTGGTTGAAAAATCGTTCTTCATTCTTCCTTATCCAATAACAGCCGCAGTTTTTGCAAGGCTCGCATTTGCAAGACACGCACATGCCCTTCGGCAAGCCCAAGCGTCGCGGCTGTTTCGGCGTGACTCATTCCATTGATGAAACGGCAGATAATCACCTGCTGCTGGCTGGCATCCAGGGATTGGATGGCGAGGGCAAGGCCCTGGCTTTCATCCTGCATTTGAATCTGGCCTTCCGGCGAAGGCCGGGAATCTTGCAGCTGTTCGGGAATCGCGTCGGTCGTTGCCTGCCGCGCGCGGTAATAGTCAACGATGGTGTTTTGCGCAATTCGATACAGCCAGGCGCGAAAATTGACCTTTGCAGATTCAAAGCGCGGCAGCGCGTCCCAGGCCTTGACAAATACCGTTTCGGTGAGGTCTTCGGCGTCCAAACGATTGGCAACCCGATAAAAAATATACCGGTGGAACTCACCCAGGTAGCGCGCGTACAGGCCGCCAAAGGCTTCGGCATCGCCGCGTATGGCGCGTTCAAGCAAGGCCTCGTCGGATGAGTCTGGTTGTTTGGGCCGATTCATTAACTCATATTTTATGACGAAGTTGATTGGATTTCGTTACAAATTTAAAGAGGTTGATGGCGGTGATGCGGGCTACAAAACCTCGTCCCTTAAACCAAAACGAGACCGGCTCATCACCGGTCTCAAAATCTGGGGTTGAAACATATGGTCATTCAACAGAATATTTTGCCGCTTCTTCCTGAACCTGCTTTAACTTCATTACCAGTTTCAAGGCATCATTGACCGCTTTCTCGTTCGGGAAGGCTTTGGCAACATCCGGCTCCAAAAGCACCAGGTTCGTCCCGTCGCGATACTGTTCGGCATACTTGCCGCGCGTCCCGCCTTTGAGCAGATTTTTCAGGTCATATTCCGGGCGGAGTTCGTCAATTTCAGCTTTCTTCTTCATAGGCTTGTCTTTCTGATTTAGTCAATTCACGGGCACTGATAATTCGGATTCGATTGCCTCGGTCAGTATGCGCCACCATCAGCAACCTGCGGTGATGCGACCAGCCAATCGTGATGTATCGGTCTTCAGATTCAGAGTGCCCTGGGTCTGGGATGGTAATTGCAAAATCATCCGCAAATACCGTCGCTGCTTCTGAAAACGAAACCTGATGTTTACTCTGGTTGCTTTCAGCTTTGCGAGGGTCCCATTCGAAATCCATAATGCTTGTCCTTGCGACAAATATACATCAGTTTGTCAGATGCGGCAACATCTTTTAAACCAAAACGAGACCGGCTCAACACCGGTCTCGTTTTGCGCTATCAATTGCTATATCCAATTTTTTGGGCGTTTGGGATGTTTGCGTTTTTTTTCTTTTTTGGGGTTGGGCTCTATTTTTGGCTGCCTGCGCAAATAAATCCATCGGATCAGCACTTGAACAGAACTTATTCCGAGGATGATCCATAACATAAAGAAAACAATCATCTTTGCCGAATTGGCGCTGGCAGACGAGTCGCTAAAATCGAAAAGCAATGAAAATAAAGTTTTGTTTTGCTCATTGGTACTTGCGTTAAAATAGGTTAGCAAAACAATTCCAATCAAGGAATACATCAGAAATAACAGTGGAGTAAATAATTTATCCACTTTCCATTGGGCAACTGTGTAGGAGGTCACACGGTTAAACCAATAATAGGGATTCATATTGTGTTCCGCCCGTTCCTGGGCCTCTGCTACAATGTCAAAACCTTTGTTTTTTGCCACAGGTCAAATACTCCCGTTGTGAAATTTCTAGTCACCAGACACTTTTGTAACAAGGGGCGCAAATAGCCCTGCGATTTTCGAAACACGGGCCAGGCAAGACCATTTTTTCGCCATTATAACCAAAAAGGGGCGGCCCATTGGGCCGCCCCTACTTAGAATAATGTTACTTCACCAAATTCCGCAAAACCGTATGCAGGATGCCGCCGTTGCGATAGTAGTTGACTTCGACGCTGGTGTTGAGCAGGATTGTGGCTTTGAACTCGACCACCGAACCATTCAACTTTGTAGCCCGCACAGTCACCAGACTCTGCGGGGCCATGTCGTCGCTCAGGCCGAGGATGTCGAAGGTCTCCGAACCGTCCAGCCCGAGCGATTCGGCGTTCTGGCCATCGAGGAAACGCAGCGGCAGGACGCCCATCCCGACCAGGTTGGAGCGGTGGATGCGCTCGAACGACTCGGCGATGACTGCCTTCACGCCTTGCAGCATCGGGCCTTTGGCCGCCCAGTCACGGCTGGAGCCGGTTCCGTATTCCTTGCCCGCCAGGATGACGGTCGGTACGCCCGCCTGCTTGTAGCGCATGGCCGCGTCATAAATCGGCATGATTTGACCGTTTTCGGTCTTCTGTCCACCGTCCACCGTCCAGGCCTTCGTCCAGTTGCCTTCTTTGGGCGCGACCAAAATATTCTTCAAGCGGATGTTCGCAAACGTCCCGCGCGCCATGACTAGGTCGTTGCCGCGCCGCGCGCCGTACGAGTTGAAATCCCTGGGCTGCACGCCGCGCTCTTGCAGGTACTTGCCTGCCGGGCTATCAGCGGCGATGTTGCCCGCCGGGGAGATGTGGTCGGTGGTAATCGAATCGCCGAACAGGCCGAGCACGCGCGCCGCGCGAATGTCACCCACCGAACCGGTTTCGAGTGTCAATTCCTGGAAGTAAGGCGGGTGATGGATGTAAGTCGAATCGTCACGCCACGCAAACAATTCGCCTTCGGGGGCTTTCACCTCCTGCCACATTTCGGTGCCTTCAAAAACGGCCGCGTAGCGTTCCTCGAACATGCCCGTGTTCAGGCTGGCGGCGACCACATCGGCCACTTCCCGTGCCGAGGGCCAGATGTCGCGCAGGTAAACCGGGCTGCCATCCGCGCCTTCGCCCAGCGGCTCGCTGTCGAGGTCGATGTCCACCGTCCCGGCCAGGGCGTAGGCCACCACCAGCGGCGGGGAAGCGAGATAATTGGCCTTGACCAGCGGATGGACGCGGCCCTCGAAGTTGCGGTTGCCCGAAATGACCGCCGCCGCGACGAGGTCGCCGCCGGTGACGGCTTTGGCGACCTCACCCGGAAGCGGGCCGCTGTTGCCGATGCAGGTGGTGCACCCGTAGCCGACTACGTTGAATCCCAGTTGTGCCAGCGGGTCGAGCAGGTCGGCGGCTTTGAGATATTCCGTCACGACGCGCGAACCGGGGGCCAGGCTGGTCTTGACATAGGGCTTGACGTTCAGGCCTTTTTCGGCGGCCTTTTTGGCGACCAGGCCCGCCGCGACCATGACCGAGGGGTTGCTGGTGTTGGTGCAGGAGGTAATCGCGGCGATGACCACCGCGCCGTGTTTCATCGTCTGTGAGCCGCCATTTGTCCCGAAGACGGCCTCGCGGCCCAGGGCTTCGGCGCTCAACTCGTAGCCGCGTTCCTTGACCGGGGCGGTCAGCGCCTTCTGGAAGGTCGATTTCATCTCGGTCAGCATGACCCGGTCCTGCGGGCGCTTCGGCCCGGCCAGCGAGGGGACGACCGAGCCAAGGTCGAGTTCGAGGCTGTCGGTAAACTCGGGGTCGGGAGTATTGGCATCGCGGAACAGGCCCTGGGCGCGGCTGTAGGCCTCGGTGCGGGCAATCACGTCCGCAGGGCGGCCCGTTAATTTCATATAACGCAGGGTCTCGGCATCAACCGGGAAGAAGCCCATTGTCGCGCCGTATTCGGGAGCCATGTTGGCAATCGTGGCGCGGTCGGGCAGCGACATATTGTCCAGGCCGGGGCCGTAGAATTCGACAAATTTCTCGACCACGCCCTTCTGGCGCAGCATCTGGGTCACGGTTAGCACCAGGTCGGTGGCGGTCACGCCGTCGCGCAGTTTGCCGTACAGTTTGAAGCCGATGACATCCGGCAGGAGCATGTCCATTGGCTGGCCGAGCATGACGGCCTCGGCTTCGATTCCGCCCACGCCCCAGCCGAGCACGCCCAGGCCGTTAATCATGGTGGTGTGCGAGTCGGTGCCGACCAGCGAATCGGGGAAGAGCACGGATTCGCCTGTCGGTAGCGCGCGAACCCCGACCACATCGGCCAGGTATTCCAGGTTAACCTGGTGGACGATGCCGGTCATGGGCGGCACAACCCGGAAGTTTTTGAAGGCTTTCTGTCCCCATTTAAGAAACTCGTAACGTTCGCGGTTGCGCTGGAATTCGACCTCGGTGTTGCGTTGCAGGGCATCCTGCGAGGCAAAGAAATCGACCTGAACTGAATGGTCGATGACCAAATCGACCGGCACAAGCGGGTTGATTTTCTTCGGGTCGCCGCCCAGGCGGGCAACTGCCGAGCGCATGGCGGCCAAATCAACCACTGCTGGCACGCCGGTGAAATCCTGCATCACCACGCGGGCGGGCAGCAGCGGAATGCCGGGGCGTTCGCCCCTGGCTGTCCACGCGGCGATGTTCTTTACATCCTGCTGCGTAATTTCCACGTCGTTGCACTGGCGCAGGGCCGCTTCGAGCAGGATGCGGATGGAAAACGGGAGGCGGTGAAGGGTCGTCAGTCCCGCTTTTTCGAGGGCGTCGAGGCGGTAAAAGGTAAAATCCTTGCCCCCAACGTTAAGTTTATCTTTGGCATTAAAAAAGTCTTTCATACAATGCTCCTTTGGCATCAAATTTCGTCTGTAGCGCAAAATGCCGTTTTGCACTACAAAAACACCTTTGTGGTTTTGTGACTGAGATGAAACATCAGGTTCACAAAAAACCCAAAGGTGCGCCTTTGTCGTTCTTTGTCTGCTAACGAATTGCGGAAGCAGGTTTTATTTTACCGCGTTTTAGACCAGATTCATCTCTTTTTTCAGGTTCTGAACCAGTTTGTTTTTGTCATTCTCGGGCAGGAAACTGGCCGCCGCTGCCGCAACGACACGCTGTTTGAGTGTTTCGAGCGGGATTTTTAAATCCTGAACCGCCATGCGGTACTCGTTCCCGAGCGTTATTTGCGAAATCGAGGGGTCGTCGGTGTTGAGGGTTACGTTCAGTCCGGCGGAGAGCATTTTTGGGGCCGGGTGGGCGTTCAGTTCGGACACCACGCCGGTCTGGTAGTTGCTGGTCATGCAGACCTCGAAGGCTGTGCCAGTCTCGCGCGCCAGGGCAGTGGTGAAGTCATCTTCAAGCACGCGCACGCCATGACCTATGCGCTGCGCGCCAAACACCTCGATGGCCTCGCGCACATTGGCCGCGCCGCTCCACTCACCGGCATGGATGGTGACAGACAGCCCCGACTGGCGGGCTTCCTTGAAAAGCGACAGGAAGGGCCGGGCCGGGAATTCGGCTTCGTTGCCCGCCAAATCCAACCCGACGATGTTCTCGCGGCCTTTGGCGACCGCAATCCAGGCCACCTGTTCGGCCAGTTCGATGGCCTCGTGACGGTTGACCGAGGCAATCAGGCGCACCATCACTTTGTATTTTTTCTCAGCTTCCTTGGCCGCTTTGACCACCCAGTCGACCACGTTTTCGAGCGGGAAACGCTCGGCGCGGCTGAGGGCTACCGGCGTGAAGCGCAATTCCAGGTAGCGGACATTGTCCTTGGCGGCGTCTTCGACTGCTTCATGGGTAATGCGTTCGATGACCTCGGGAGAGCGGTAGAACATGCGCAGGGTGTTGAATTTTGCCAGGAAGTTGTCGAAAGTGAAGTTGTCCTCGTCCTGCACCTGCACCAGGCGCGAAAGCCGCACCACGTTGGCCGGGATGGTCATGCCGTGCTTGCGGGCAATATCGAGCATGGTGCTTAAGCGCAGCGAGCCTTCAAGGTGGCGGTGTAGTTCCACCTTGGGCAGGCGGCGAAACTCTTCTGGCACAGGAAGAAGATTGTTCATGGCTATCCCAAAATGTACAGTTAACGCTTCTTATGGCGTTTGCGGCCAGATTTGGCGGCCTGCTCGACATCTTCCGATGGGCGGGCTTTTTCCACCACTTCGACAGGGGCCTCGGAAGCCTGCACAACTGCCGGGCGCGGGCGATGCAGGAACATGTTGCTGACCACCACCGAGCGAATATCGCGCAGCAGGGCCTGGAACATGTCGGAGGCTTTGGTCTTGTATTGTACCAGCGGGTCGCGCTGACCGTAAGCCTCCAGGCCAATCGATACACGCAGGGCCTCGACGCGGGTCAGGTAATCGACCCATTGTTCGGTGATGGCCCGCAGCAGCACCGAACGGAAAACCTCGGTCAGGTAGCGCGCGCCGAGTTCGGTTTTCAGCGTGTCGCGCTGCTCCTCGGACAGGTCAGACAGCGCGGCGTTTCGGGAGTCCGCGCCAAGGGATTCGGCTGCTGGGCCGAAATCGGCCAGGGTTTTTGCGTTCTGCCGAAGGCGTGAAAATTCCACATTCCCCCAGGTTTCCTCCAGCGCTTCGAGGGCGTTTTCGAGGTGTTCGAACACATCGGCCTGCACCCAATCGGCGTCGCGTCCAGCCAGCAGTTGGGAGGCCAGGTGGGCATAACTGAAGCGCGAAACTTCGGCCATGCGGGTCTGGCGCGTTTTGGCGTCGATGAACTGGCGGCGGGCCAGGGGCAGGGTGTTCAGGATGCGGATGGCGGTCGATTCGTCCCGTTTTTGGGTTTCGGGCCGCGCGAGCAGGGTATCCAGTTCGCGGGCCAGTTGACCTTTCTCACCCGCCAGGTTGTCGTACCGTTTCGAGAAGAGTTCTTCGGCCAGTTGGAGCAGGCGGTTGACGGCCTCGGCCCATTCGAGGCGGCTGAGGTCTTCCTTGAGGGTCAGCGGTTCGCCCAGGCGCATCGACAGGCTGGCGACCATGCGGTTAATGAAAACCGCGCTCAACTGGGAAACGATTTGGTCTTTGATTGGGTCTTCGAGGCTGGCCGGGTCGTTGTTCAGGGCGCGCATCTGCTCGTTGTTGAGGCGGATGGGCATGTGTACCAGGCCGGAGAGTTCTTCGAGAATTTCCTGCGGGCGGCGCTGTTCTTCGGTGTCTTCCAGCCCTTCGAGGAAGGTGTCGACCATCTCCTCGCGTTCCGTAATTTGGGCTTCGAGCGCGGTTTCGGAGGCTTCGACACTGGCGCGAATGGCTTTCAGGTGGTGTTCCTGCTCGGCCTGCAAGGCGCGCCGGGCCAGCGAGAGCAGCGAGTCGCGCAGGTTTTGCGGGTCGAGTTCTTCGAGCAGCAGCCGGTTTGTGTAAGACGGGAACAGGTCACCGTCGGCCAGCAGGATGGTCGGCTGGGTTTGTTCGAGCCAGGCGAGCAGTTTCCAGGGGCCTTCTTCGTCCTGCATGGCAGCCGGGACGCGGTTTTCGACCTCGGCCTTGAGAAATTCGAGCACGTCTTCGTGCAGGTTTTCCTTGGTAAAGACCCGGTCGCGCTGGCCGTAGATGCGCATACGCTGGGCGTTGAGTACGTCGTCATAGTCGAGCAGGTGCTTGCGGACGTCGAAGTTGGTGCCTTCGACGCGGTGCTGCGAACCTTCGATGATGTTGCTGACGATGCGGTTTTCGAGCGGCAGGTCGTCGTCGAGTTTGAAACGCTGCATCACATCGTTGACCTGCTGGCCGCCAAACAGGCGCATCAGGTCGTCTTCGAGCGAGAGATAAAAGCGCGAGGAACCGGGGTCGCCCTGGCGGGCGGAGCGTCCGCGCAACTGGTTGTCGATGCGGCGGGCCTCGTGGCGTTCAGAGCCGACCACATGCAGGCCGCCCAACTGGCGCACCTGTTCCATGTCTTCAAAGTATTGCAGGAAGAGGCGCACTTCGGCGTCGTAAATGCCGTAGTCGGCGGGGCTGAGTTTTTTCAGGGCCTGGCGCTGTTCTTCGGGGCGCATGTCGTAGGGCGAATCGTACCCGGCGCGTTTGAGCACCCGGCTGACGGCAATCGTGATTTCCTCTGCCAGGTCGCCGCCGAGTTTGATATCGACACCACGACCGGCCATGTTGGTGGCAATCGTCACCGCGCCAAACGCGCCCGCCCCGGCGATAATCTGGCTTTCTTCGGTGTGCTTGCGGGCGTTCAAAACCTCGTGCGGCACACCGCCCTGGATAATGGCCTTCAGACGCGGGGCGTATTCATCGCCCAGGCGCAGGATTCCCAACAGGGTTTGCAGGTTGGCCGGGTCTTCGGGGTTGATGGAGGTGACTTCGAGCGGCTTGCCAAATTGGCGCAGGAGTTCGGGCTTGATTTCGTCGAGCGGCTGGTAGAGCGGTTCCAGTTCCGCGTAAAGGCGGCCGTCTTCTTCCTTGTTATTGGCTTCAAACCAGGCCTGACGCAGCATCTTGATTTGCAACAAACGGCGCACCGATTCGGCGCGCAGGCGGGCCGACAGTCTTTCAGAATTATCGACCGAGGTCGTGCCGACCAGCACCGGGCGGCCCATCACATGGCTGCGCAGGATGTCGGTGGCGATGGCGCGCAATTTGGCCTCGACCGTGCGGTAAACCAGGTCGGGATAATCGGTGCGCCGCCAGAACAGCGGGGTTTTCTCTGGGCTGTCGGACTTCGAGAAATAAACCACCTGGTAGCCGTCCTCGTCGCGGTCTTTGACCTCGACCAGCGCGGCATTGGCCCGCGAGGACTGGTATTCCAGGTTGGTCGGGATGGGCAGGACATCCAGTTTGTAGATTTTGTTGAACTCTTCCGCCTCGGTCAGGGCGGTGCCGGTCATGCCCGCCAGTTTTTTATACATACGGAAGTAGTTTTGCAGGGTGATGGTAGCGTAGGTTATGTTTTCCGGCTCGATTTTCGTGCCTTCCTTGGCCTCGACCGCCTGGTGCAGACCGTCGCTCCAGCGGCGTCCAGGCATCAGTCGCCCGGTGAACTCGTCCACAATCACGACCTTGCCACCCTGGACGATGTAGTCCTTGTTGCGCTTAAAAAGGAACTGGGCGCGCATGGCCTGTTCGAGGTAGCCCAGCAGGCGGGCCTGTTCGGGGGTGATGTCTTCGGGTCGTTCGGGGTCGCGCAATGGCTGGCCGAGCAACTGTTCGACGTGGGCCGTGCCGATTTCGGTCAGGACGGCGTTGCGGTCTTTTTCGTCGATTTCGTAATCTTCGGGCTTCAACTGGCGGACAATTTGCGCCATTTTGCCGTACCATTCCAGGTCGCCCTGGGCCGGGCCGGAGATGATGAGCGGGGTGCGGGCCTCGTCAATCAGGACGTTGTCCACTTCGTCGACGATGGCAAAGTGATGACCGCGCTGGACTTTATCGCCCAGGCGGTAGACCATGTTGTCGCGCAGGTAATCAAAGCCGAACTCGGCGTTGGTTCCGTAGGTGATGTCGGCGGCGTAGGCTTCGGCGCGGTCAACCTGGCGCAACTGGTGCTGGTCTTCGCGCGGAGATTCCCTGCCGGCATCGACCAGGAAGGCTTTCTTGCCGTTCTCGGTGACGGCGGCCATTTGCAAAACACCGACCTGCATCCCGAGGAAGTTGTAAACTTGTCCCATCCAGCGCGCGTCGCGGCGGGCCAGGTAATCGTTGACGGTAATCAGGTGAACGCCTTTGCCCTCCAGCGCGTTCAGGTAAACCGGCAGGGTGGCGACCAGAGTCTTGCCTTCACCGGTGCGCATTTCAGAGATTTTGCCGGAATGCAACACCATGCCGCCTATCATTTGAACGTCGTAGTGGCGCAGGCCGAGGGTACGCTTGGAGGCCTCGCGCACGGCGGCAAAGGCTTCGGGTAGCAGGTCGTCGAGGGTTTCACCATCCGCAAGCCGCTGGCGGAACTCATCCGTTTTGGCGCGTAAAGCCTCATCGCCCAGCGCTTCAAACTGGGGTTCGAGTGCGTTGATTTGTTCGACAATTGTGGAGATTCGTTCGATTTCGCGTTTGTTGGGGTCGCCCCCGACAAGTCTGATAAATTTGGAAAGCATAAGTCTACCTCTCTAACCGGCAGATTATAGCATACGGGTCAAGGGAAATTCGTGCTAGAATCAACCCATGCCCGACATTCCCGTTCGTATGGCCTTCTTGAAAAGAATGCACCTGTTTCGTGGTTTGAGCGACGACCAGTTGCAACTGGTCGCCGAAGCGATTCACGAACAGGAATATGAAGACAGCGAATTGATTTTTTCACAGGGGTCAACCACCGACACGTTTTACATTATTTACAGCGGCAGCGTTGAGATTTTCAACATTTTCAACAAGGGGAAAACAAGCAAGGAGAAAAGAATAACCCTGCTGTTTCGCGGGGATTATTTTGGGGAACAATCGTTACTCAAGAAACGCGCCCATAACGCCTCGGTGCGCGCCGGTAAGGGGACGTTGGTTTTTAAAATTTACCGCAACAAATTCTTGCAATTCATCCGAACCATGCCCGATTTGCAAGGCGCTTTCAATGTGATGATACAAAGCCGCGACCTGGCACGCAAGTTGCGCCTGCCCTGGTTGAATGAAAATGAAGTGGTCTATTTTTTGTCGCACAAACATGTCTTTATCCTGTACCAGATGATGGTCGGCCCGGTGCTGGGAGTCATCCTGATGCTGTCCTTGCTCGAAGTCAGTTTTGTTGTCCAAAGTTCGCCCCTCTCGGGGTTTGGCGGTATGCTGGCGCTGCTTAGCGGTTTCCTGCTTGCCCTGGCTGTCCTGTGGGGATTCTGGCAATATGTCGATTGGAGCAACGATTACTATGTCGTTACCAACCAGCGCGTTGTCAGAATCGACAAGGTCGTGCTGATGTACGACAGCCGCGAAGAATCGTCCATGAGTACCATTACTTCGGTGAATAGTGAAAGTGATATGTTTGGCAGGGTCTTTCGCTATGGCACAGTCATCGTGCGAACCATCAGCGGCGAAATGCGCATGAGTTTTGTACACCGTCCCAAATATGCGGTGGCAATGATTGAGGAGTACCTGCTGCGCGCCAAAGATGTCATTCGCCGGAACGATGAAGAAATTATGCGCGATGTCATCCGCAAGAAAATAGGGTTGGCCCCGACTCCTGCGCCTGCTGCTGCCGCTACTCCGCCTCCGCAGCAAACCGCCGCCAAAAAAACGACCAAAAAACCCGGCCTGGGCGACGCTCTCTCCGAATATATCCGCGATATTTTTTATGCCCGCAAAGAAGTCGGCGGGACGGTGACTTACCACAAACACTGGATTGTGCTGGTCAAAGATGTCATCCTGCAAACCATCGCCCTGATAGGTTTGCTCTCGATTTACCCGCTATGGTACTACTATAACGGCGAGTTCATTTCGCTGGCCTTTGGCAGCATTGTCTTGCTCTTGATAGTCGCCACCCTGGTCTGGTGGGTGTACGGATTCCTCGACTGGCGCAACGACCTGTATCAGGTGACTCCCGAACAAATTGTGGATATTTACCGTGTTCCGTTCGGCGACGAGGAGCGCAAGGCCGCCCCGCTCGAAAATATCTTGAGCGCCAACTTCCAGCGAACCGGCTTTCTCGGGCAATTGTTCAATTATGGCAAGGTGAACATCCAGGTCGGCAACCTGGATTTTGACTTCGACAATGTGGCTGACCCGCCCTCGGTACAAAGGGATATTGTCCAGCGCATGAATGCCCGCATCCAGAAGAAGCGCGAGGCGGATGCCGCCGCCGAACACGAACGCATGGCCGAGTGGCTGGCGATGTACCATAAAACGATGACCGATGTCGACAAGCAATCCGGGCAAGACCGAACTCCTGATTTGGGGTAAAATCGCGTTCCACTTTAGCGTTTTCCATTCCACAGTAAGGTAGTATTAAATGACCCTCCGAACGATTGTTACCACTCCAGAACCGGTGCTGCGCCGCAAGGCTCGGCCCGTGACTAAATTTGACGACAAACTGCAAACCTTGATAGACGACATGGTCGAGACCATGCGCGAGGCCCCTGGCGTGGGCCTGGCCGCGCCGCAAATAGGTATTTCTGAGCGAATTATCGTGGTCGAATATTTCGAGAACGAAGAAGACGAGGACAGTGAAGAAGCCGAAAGCGCGCCGAAAAAACTGTATGCCATTATCAACCCCGAAATCACGCGCACCTCGCCCGAAAAAGAAGTCGCGCCCGAAGGCTGCCTGTCCATCCCCGGCTTGCTGGGCGAAGTGGAACGTCACCTGGGCGTGACCGTCAAAGGCCAGAACCGGCGCGGACAGCCCGTGACGCTGAAATTGAAGGGCTGGGTGGCGCGCATCTTCCAGCACGAAATCGACCACCTGAACGGAGTCCTGTTCACCGACCTGGCGACCCGCGTTTGGAAGCCTGAAGAGCCAATCGAAGACAAAGTGTAGGCGTGCAACTCACCCACCTTTCATTGACCAACTTTCGCAACTTCGCCCGCCTGGATGTAGACCTTCCACGGCGGGCTGTTGTGCTGGTCGGTAACAACGCCCAGGGCAAGACCAGCCTGCTCGAGGCGGTTTACTTCCTCGCCACGTTTGCATCCTTCCAGACCCACAGTGACCGGCAACTGGTCAACTTTTTGGCTTCCCGCCAAAACCCGGCGGTCGCCCGCATCGTCGCCGACTATCAGCGCGGCGGACGCAAACACCGCCTGGAAGTAAGAGTCATTCTCGAAAACGTCGGCCCGCTCGGGGTGCGAAGCCGCAAAGAAATCCTGCTCGATGGCGTCAAACGCCCGGCCAGCGAGGTCATCGGCCACCTGCCGGCCGTCCTGTTCATTCCGCAAATGTCGCTGGTGCTGGAGGGCGGCCCCGAAGAGCGCCGCCGCTACCTGAACCTGGCCCTGGCGCAGACCATCCCCGGCTATGCGGCGGCCTTGAGCGCCTACCAGCAAGCCCTGACGCGCCGCAACGCCCTGCTCAAAATGCTTTCGGAGCGCGGCGGCGACCCCGGCCAACTGGCCTACTGGGACGAAACCCTGTCTGCCAGCGGCGCGCAAATTATTCACTGGCGCATTGCCGCCATCCAGGAGTTGGAGCGTTTTGCGGCCCGCGCTCACAGCAGCCTGACGCGCGGCGCGGAGGTGCTGCGGCTGGCGTACCAACCCGCTTTCGACCCACTGCCCAGGCCGAACGGCCAGTTTGTGCTTAAGATGGATGTTGCGGCGGACCGCTCCGGGCTGGATTTGGAATCCATCCGCCGGGGCTTTCTCGAAGCCTTGGGCCGCGTCCGCGCTGAGGAAATCGGACGCGGCGTGACGACCCTTGGCCCGCACCGCGACGAGCTGCGTTTCCTGGCGAACGGCGTCGATTTGGGTCACTACGGCTCGCGCGGACAAATCCGTACCTGCCTGCTGGCCCTGAAAATGGCCGAAATCGACTGGATGCAGGCCCGCACCGGCGAAGCCCCGATTGTGCTTTTAGATGAAGTCATGGCCGAACTCGACCATGAGCGCCGCGCCGACCTGCTGGCCTCGCTGACCGACGCCGGGCAGCAGGTGCTGCTGACCACCACCGACACCGGTCTGTTCACCCCCGAATTTGTCGAGGCGGCTGAGACATGGCAGGTCGTGGCGGGGACGGTGAGTCGGTAAAAATATTGCAGGTTGTCATTTCGCCCCGCGCAGCGGGGACATCGTGCCCGTAGGGTAGAAATCTTACTCCTGTTAGAAGATTTCTCGCTATCGCTCGAAATGACAAGTTGTGTTCAATTTTTATAAAGGAGTTCCCATGTCTGTCAAACATGCCAACGAAGTCCCTGAAAAAGTCGTTGCCGCTGGCGTCGAGACCACCCTCCAGGTGCTCATCTCTGCCGAAGAAGGGCCAAATTTTGCCCTGCGGCGTTTCATCATGCAGCCCGGCGGCGGGATGCCCCTGCACACCAACACCGTTGAGCACGAGCAATACGTCCTGCGCGGGCAGGCCCAAATCGGCATCGACGGCCAGGATTACCAGGTCAAGGCTGGCGATGTGGTCTTCATCCCGGCTGGCGCGCCGCACTACTACCAGAACACCGGCAACGAACCGTTTGAATTCCTGTGCATCATCCCCAACCAGAAAGACGAAATTACGATTTTAAACAGCGCAAACTGCTAAACAAACGAAAAGTGCCCCTCCGGGATTTTGTGGGGCGGTTTGCTTGAGCGCAAAAAAATATCCCCGTTTATCCTTGTTCATCGTTGGCGAAAAAGTTTTTTACCGGCGATGAACAGAGGTAAACAGGGTTATTTCATTTGGTGGTTTTTGCAATATTACAGGTATTTCGCCAGGCTGTCCCAGTCAAACTCGATAAAGGGCAGGTCGTTTTCGATGCGTTTGCGGCGGTCTTTCATGTAGCGCGCGCACCAGGGATGCTCGGGGTTGTCGCCGTCTTCTTCGCTAAAATGGATGGCGGCGAACAGGTCGATTTCGCGCAGTTTCATGAAATACGGCAGTTCGGCCAGCCATTTGGGATCGAGACGGTTTTCTTCGCGATAGCCTGAAAGAAAAGCGGGCATGAACCGCGCAGCATGGGCGGCGGGGTCGGGTTCTTCATTGGCGGTGTAGAACAGCACCATGGCAATGTCATAGATGAAGTGCCCGTAGGCGCAGTCGTCAAAATCGAACAGGGTCAGGTTGTTTTCGCTATCCACAAAGAAGTTGCCGGGGTGGGCGTCCTGATGAATCAGGCCGAATCCGTCCGGGTCGCGGGGCAGGCGGCGCAGGTGCTCAAAGACCTGGCGGTATTTGGCGAGGGCAACCGTTTCGCGAGCGGGCATCTGGTTTTCGGCGGTGTTGTTGACGGACGCATCCCAATCGTAGCGCCGCCAGGCCGGGTTGGCGGGCTGGTAGTCTTTGGCCAGGGCATGCATGCGCCCGAGCAGGCGTCCGTAGTTATGGATGAAAGTGTCGTTGACCTGGTCGCGGCGTATGTGACTACCGGGGGCTTCAACAAAGGCGGTGCAAAGGAATTGCTCTCCGTGGCTGTCGTCGAGGGCCTCGACCAGTTCGCCATTTGACGAGTGAATTGCGCGGGCGACGGATGCGCCGCCGACGGCGAGGTAGTTAATCCAATCCACTTCGCCGTGAATCAGGTCGGGGGAGCGGCGATGGCTGTGTCCGATGCGCAGGATGAAGCGTCCATTGGGGCGCTCGAATTGGTAGATAAAACTCTCGAATCCATCCAGCGCTGCGATGTTTTCGGGCGCGATGTCGTAGCGCTGCATGGCGGCTTGCAGGAGTTTATCGTTGAAGCGGGCGGCGATTTGGGGGTCCATTGAATGTCCTTGGTGTCCTTGTGAAAATTTTCCTTATTTTACTGTGTTCTGAATATGGTCGGGTTAAAATAGGCAATAAACGTGGGGCGGGATGTTACCGCCTTGTATCAGGAAACTGCGGGATGACATCCCGCTCCAAATGGCTTGAAAACGAGGCTAATGATGGAATCTACAAAAGAAATGCGAAAATTCTTGAAATCCGACCGCTGGGAAGAATGGCGGCACTCAGACTATGACCAGAAGCGCAAAGTGCCTGCCCCGCCGGTGCAAAAACCGGCTCCAGTGGTAGCAGCGCGGATTGACCTGCCCGCCGCCGAGAGTTTGTCGCTGGGTCAAATTCCGCTGGTGGAGGCCATGCGGCGCAGGCGCAGTCACCGCAGTTTCACTGATGCGCCGCTCAGCCTGGAGGAGTTGACCTTCCTGTTGTGGGCCACCCAAGGACTGAACGGCGACCGGCCCAATCTCCGGGTGGTGCCTTCGGGCGGGGCCCGTCATCCGTTTGAAACTTACCTTTTTGTCAACCGTGTATCCGGGCTGGAGCCGGGTCTGTATCGCTACCTGGCGCAGGAACATCAACTTTGCCTGCTGCGCAGCGACCCGGATATGGACGCACAGGTGGCGGATGCCTGCAACCATGATTTTGCCGGAAATTGCGCGGTGACGTTTCTATGGTCGGCGATTCCTTACCGCACCGAGTGGCGCTACAGTTTTCTATCCGCCAAACTGATTGCGTTGGATGCCGGGCATGTCTGCCAGAACCTGTACCTGGCTTGCGAAGCCATCGGGGCCGGGACTTGCGCCCTTGACGCCTACGACCAGCATAAACTGGATGCCTTCCTGGGGCTGGACGGCGAAGATGAATTCGCGATTTATGCCGCGCCGGTGGGGAAGGTGTAACGGGATGATTTGCTGGTGTAGAGGCGACCCGTCGTGCGCGTAAAATCGCTCTTTTCTGCCAGGATGCTGAGCAAATAATGCCTTGTTATGCCCGAAAGGGTCGCCCTTACTCGCGCCACATAACAAAGACGCCGGGTAAAACTCCCGGCGTCTTTTCAATCAGTGTTTTGTCAGGTTTACAAACGCTCGAAGCGCGCCTGGAAGAAGCGCAGGTACTTCGGTTCGTAGACCATCTTCAGGCCGCGCGTGCTTTCGCGGGCGTCGTAAACGGCTTTGACGGCCTCGGCCACCACGTCCATGTGCGCCTGGGTATAAACGCGCCGTGGAATGGTCAGGCGGGTCAGTTCGAGTTTGGGGTAATAATGGTCACCGGTCTTCGGGTCGCGCCCGGCGGAGGCGATGCCACGCTCCATCGAACGGATACCCGAATCGAGATACAGTTCGGCGGCCAGGGTCTGGGCCGGGAACTCGATTTGCTTCAGGTGCGGGTAGAAGGCTTTGGCGTCGAGGAAGATGGCGTGTCCGCCAATCGGCTGGACAATCGGGATGCCCCAGTCTTTGAGCAGTTCACCCAGGTAAAGCACCTGCCCGATGCGCGAGCGGATGTGCTGGTCTGAGACCGATTCCTCGATGCCGATGGCCAGGGCTTCCATGTCGCGCCCGGCCAGGCCGCCGTAGGTGTGCAGGCCCTCGTAGACAACCACCAGGTTGCGCAGTTCCTCGAACAGCGTCCAGTCGTTGACCGCCAACCAACCGCCGATGTTGACCAGGTTGTCTTTCTTGGCGCTCATCCAGGCTGCGTCGGTATAACTGCAAAATTCTTTCAGGATTTCGGCGATGGTTTTATCGGCGTAGCCTTCCTCGCGCTCCTGGATAAAGTAGGCGTTCTCCATCATGCGGGTTGCGTCGAGGTAGATTTTGACGCCGTGTTTGTCGCACAGTTCACGCAAGGCCTTGATGTTCGCCATGCTGACTGGCTGTCCGCCCGCCATGTTGACCGTCCCGGCAACGCTGATGTAGGCGATGTTCTCCGCGCCGTGCTTATCGATGATGGCCTGGACTTTGTCGAGGTCGATGTTGCCCTTAAACGGATGCAGGTTGGCGGGGTCGTGGGCTTCGTCGATGATGACATCTTGGAAGGCGCCGCCTGCCAGTTCCTGGTGCAGTCGGGTGGTGGTGAAATACATATTGCCCGGCACGACCTGGCCTTTTTTGATGACCGCCTGGCTGATGAGGTGTTCCGCGCCGCGTCCCTGGTGGGTGGGGACGATGTATTTGTAGCCATAGATGTTCTGGATGGCGGATTCGAGATGGTAGTAGTTGCGGCTGCCAGCGTAGGCCTCGTCGCCGAGCATCATGCCAGCCCATTGGCGGTCGCTCATCGCGCTGGTGCCGCTGTCGGTCAGCAGGTCGATGTAGACGTATTCCGATTTGAGCAGGAAAGTGTTGTACCCGGCTTCTTCGAGCGCCTTCTGGCGTTCCTCGCGGGTGGTGACGGTCAGCGGCTCGACCATCTTTATTTTCCACGGCTCGGCCCACGAGCGGCGGCCAAATTGCTGTCCCATCGTTTTGGGGGTGGATTCTGGCATGGTTTACTCTCCTTTTGGGGGTGAATGTGTACTATTCCAACGGCAGCGCCATCGTCGCCTTGACCTCGGTCAGCACCAGGCTGGTGTGGATGCGCGCCACGCCGGGGATGGGGGTCAGGCTGTCAACCAGGAAACGCTCCAAATCTTTGCGGTTGCGCAGGACGACTTTGAGCAGGTAATCGTACTCGCCGGTGATGTGGTGGCATTCCAGCACTTCAGGCATCTGGCGGGCGCGCTGGCGAAAACCTTCGACCTGTTCCAGTTCGTGCATTTGCAGGCTGACATGGATAAAGCACAGCAGGTCGTAACCGGTTTTCTCGCGGTCGATGTTGGCCGTGTACTGGCGGATGTAGCCTTCTTTTTCCAGCCTGCGCAGGCGTGCGTGGGTGGCCGGAGGGGAAAGGTTAACTGCCCGCGCCAGTTCGACGTTGCTCAGGCGTCCGTCTGCTTGCAGGGCGCGCAGCATGGCCTTATCCACATCGTCGAGTGTTGTTTCTGATATATTTTTTATCATGAAAAGACATCCTTTCGCAATACTATTTTGTGTTATGCGTGAAAGTTGAAATTAAATTATAAATCATAATATATTAGCAGAATAATATTCCAAAACGCCTTGCGGCGCGCCCTGCCGACAAAACAAGATGAATCGCGCCGGGCGTATAATTTGACACAAATACAGCACCGGAGTCAAAAAATGAACGCCAACCGCAAAAATTGGAACGAACAACAACAGGAATTGCTGGCAGCCTTCAAGCGCGGCGACGATAAAACGGCTCGTCCGCTCTTCTTGCGCCATCATGCAATGGTGCATTCGGCGGGAGTGTCAGGCATGGGGCTGTGGTCTTTCGAGGATGAAGTGCTGGATGGAATCGACGAGGCGGTTTTCAGGCGAATTCCGGCAGGCGGCGAACATTCGATTGCCTGGAACATCTGGCATATTGCGCGCATCGAGGATGTGACCATGAACCTGCTGGTGGCCGGGAGCGGGCAGGTTTATTTTGACGGCGGCTGGTTCGAACGGTTGGGAATCCCTTTCCAGGATACCGGGAACGGGATGACAAGGCAGGATGTTGCCGCCCTGGGCGCGGAAATCGACCTCGAAGCGCTGCGCGCCTATCGGGGCGCTGTCGGGCGGCGGACGCGCGAGATAGTGACAACGCTGGATGAAACGGCGTACAGGCAGCGGGTGGATGCGTCCCGCCTGTTCCAAATCCTGGATACAGGCGCGGTGCGTCAATCTGCCCGCGAGGTGGTCGAATACTGGGGAAAGCGGGATATTGCGGGGCTGCTGCTGATGCCCGCCACGCGGCACAATTTCGTCCACCTGAACGAGTGCCTGCGCCTGAAGGCCAAGCGGGTATAATTCCCGGCGGAACTTTTGACCTGCTGTTGCGTAAAACCCTGTGTGCATTTTTACACAACAGGTGAGCTATCATGACAACCAACTCCATCACCAGCGACACTTCCCTGAAAAGCAAGCCCAACCTTCGGCTGGCGCTGATTGGCGCCTGGCTGGCTGTCGGGCTTTATACCCTGACAGTTTACATCCTTTCGGTGCCGGTGGTTTTCCGCCTGCGTACCAGCAACCCTGAGACCTCGGTGCTCGACCTGACGGAGGTCTTGTTTGCGTCGATTGACATCGGGATTGACATCTTCATTACTGTTGGGTTTGTGCTGACGGCGGTTTACCTGTTTGCGCGCCGTTCGGATGATTGGTTTGTCATTTTCACTTCGACTTTCCTGATTGCTTTTGCCGGGCGGGTTTCCAACCTGGTCAATACCGCCACTATGCTGGGCGGTTATGAAATCATGGGCGGCCTGGTTCTGGTTTTGGGCGATGTCGGGATTTTCACCTTCTGCCTTCTCTTCCCCGACGGCAAATTCAGGCCCGGATGGGTCAAGTTCAGTGTGCCGCTATTTGCCCTGACGGCTGCCGTTGTCTATCTCTTGCCTGATACGCCTTTCCACTGGCGGAACCTGGGCGGCGGTTATACGATTCTGATGCTGGCCTGGTACCTGCTGGGCGTGGTGATTTTCATCTATCGTTATATAAAACAGGAAAGCGTCCTGCAAAAGCAGCAAATGCGCTGGACGATGATAGGCTTGCTCGGCCCACTGGTCTGGTTCGTGTTTTTCAATTCGCTGGATGTGCTGTTCGGGTTTGTCAGCGACCAGTCGCAGGCCAATTTCTGGTATTACCAGTTGCTGGCCCAGGTGTTCGGCATCTTCCTGTTCCTGCTGCTGCCAATTTCAATCACCTTCTCAATTGCGCGTTCAAAACTGTTCGATATCGACCTGCTCATCAACCGTTCGCTGGTGTACGGCGGTTTGACCGCCGGGCTGGGGCTGGTGTTCGCCCTTGCGCTGGGGGCAGTTTCCTTAATATCGAGAACCATCCATCAGGGTGAACAATCGATGCTGGCGATGACGGTTGCGGCGGTCACTGCCGGGGCAATTTTCCAACCGGCGCGGCGGCGCTTGCAACGCTTTGTGGATAGTTTTTTCTATCACATCAAAATCGATTACGAAAAGACCCCCGTCGAACTGCGCAAAAGGGACGAACCGCTCGAAAACACGACCCTGTCATCGTATCGCGGCCTGAAACTGATTGGACGCGGTGGCATGGCGGATGTCTATCGCGCCGAAAGCCCGACCAACGGGCGCACGGTTGCCATCAAGGTTTTACCGGCCTCCATATCCGAAGACCCGCTTTTCCGCAAACGCTTCGTCCGCGAGGCCGAAACGGTCGCCGGGCTGGAACACCCCAATATTGTGCAAATTTTGAACTATGGCGAGGAAAACGGAACCTGTTACATCGTCATGGAATACCTGACCGGGCCAGACCTGCGCAACCTGCTCAAACAGGAAAAGCGCCTGCCGCTCGATTCTTTCATCGGCATCCTGCGCGATATTGCCTCCGCGCTGGATTATGCCCACGCGCGCGGCCTTGTCCACCGAGACATCAAGCCCTCGAACATCATGCTCGATTCGGGCAGCCTGCCGCAGCGGGCCGTGTTGACCGATTTCGGCATTGCCAAAATTGCAGACGCGCACACCAAAATTACCGCCACTGGCGTTTTGGGAACCTTCGATTATATTGCCCCCGAACAAATCCAATCTTCGGGCGAGGTGGATGCCCGTGCCGACCAGTACGCCCTAGGGGTGATGACCTACCAGGTGCTGACCGGCAAACTGCCTTATGAACGCCCCAATACCGGCGCGTTACTGCTGGCGCACCTGACCGCCCCTCCGCCGGATGTGCGCGAAACCGAGCCTTCCATCCCGCGTCATGCGGCGTATGCCATCCAGCGCGCGATGGCGAAAAGCCCCAAAGACCGCTATAGCAACATCGGCGAGTTCGTCCAGGCCATCGAAAGCGCCTGAACTACCCCATCGGGTGTTTCATCCTTTGCCCGCCAATCAGGTGCATGTGCAGGTGGAAAATTGTCTGTCCGCCGTGCGGCCCGGTGTTGACTATCAGGCGATAGCCGCCCTGGTGGATATTCTCCGCCAGGGCGATTTTTTGCGCCGCGAGGAAGAGACTGCCCAGCGCGGAAGCGTCCGCCGCCTCGGCCTGGTTGACCGATTCGATGTGCCGGTTCGGCACAATCAGGATGTGGGTCGGGGCAACCGGGTGAATATCGCGGAAAGCCGTCACCAGGTCGTCCTGGTAAACGATGCTGGCTTTTGCCTCGCCAGCCACAATTTTGCAAAACAGGCAGGTTGGGTTCATCGGCTTCAAGATATGAAAAAGGCGCGAGGCCAGGTGGATGAGATAAGCCCTGACCATTTCAGGGGGCAGGCATGGCCCCGTAATCTGGGGCGCAGACGATATCGTAGTAATCCAGTTCGATGGCCTTGACCGATTCGGCGTATTCGGCGGCGGCGGCGCCAATCTGGCGCACCCTGTCGATGTGGTTGCGCGCATCGGGCGACCAGTAACGCGGCAGGGTCATCAGCGGGTCGGCGGCCGGGATTTCAGGGATGTAGGAGGGGCGCGCCGGGTCGGCTTCCACGGCTTGCGGAATCCAGTTGAACAGGAGCGGGCCGCGCGGGTTGATGGTAAAGCCCAGGCGGTAATTGAATTCACGCGCAATCTGCACGGCGCGGGGAGTAAACCCGCCGCCCGGCCAGATGTAAGCGATGGGGGTCTTGCCCAGGTATTTCTGCATCGTCTCGAACGGCTTGCCGAGTTCCTGGCGCATGTAGTCTTCGCTGGAATTGGGCGTAATGTTGACGTTGTGGACATAGCCGTGCGCCTGGTGGTCTACCCAACCTTCGGCGGCCAGTTCGGCGTTTTGATTCCACAGGTCGGGGCGCTCGTCGAGGGTGATGTAGGCGTTGATGACCTTCCAACCCCACTGCTCGTAGTAATCGCGGAAGGTATCGTCAAAACTCTGGCGGAATTTGCGGTCGTCCACAATCAGCAAGACCGAACGTTTGGGAATTTTTGCGTTGGTGTAAAGGAAGTCAGCGGCCTGCTGCATGGTGATGGCCTCGAAGCCCTGTTCGTGCAGGTCTTTCATCAGGCGGCGAAAATCGTTCATGCTCATGTCGTGATAGACCCCGGTGGCATCGGGGTTGGTCTCGCCTTTGGCGATGCCGTGAAACATGATGGGCATGATGACCGTGCCAGGTGCGGCGTTGGACGGGTCCCACTTGGCGCGCAGGTACTGGCAGGAATCGGCAATGTAAGCAGTGGGGATGTCGAGCGGTTTGAGCAGGTCGGTGGTGAATCCATCCGGCAGGGCGGGCGGGGTGCGCGGCGCGGAGGTTGGGGTGGGCGTGGCCGTCGGCGGGACGAGGGTCTCGGTAGGTGTGGCGGGTTGGGCCGCCAGGTTCGCGTCCGCGTAGACGGTGGCTACGGCAGCCGTCATTAGCGCGGATTCGTCAGCGGGGAGCGGGGCAGCGGCGGCGGGTTGGCAGGCGGCCAATAAAAAGGCGAACAGGCCGAGGCTGAGGATGTTCCAGTTGAGATAACGGGATAAAGACATGGGCCGGATTTTAATCGATTAAGCGGGGACGCCTGCCAGAAGCAGACATCCCCGCCTGTGGGATTTTGGTTATTCGCCTTTGATGAAGGCTTCGGTCATCGCCAGGCAGATGTCATCTTTGAACTGCTTGGGCGGGGTCTTGAAGAAGTAGGATGATGGGCCGACGATGGGGCCGCTCAGTTTACGGTCGAGGGCCAGTTTGGCGCAGCGCACCGCGTCGATGATGACGCCCGCGCTGTTGGGGCTGTCCCAGACTTCGAGTTTGGCTTCGAGGTTGAGGGGCACATCGCCGAAGGTCGTGCCTTCCATGCGGATGTAGCACCACTTGCGGTCGGTCAGCCACGGCACGTGGTCAGACGGGCCAACGTGGACGTTGTCTTCGCCCAGGTCGTAGGGAATCATGCTGGTGACGGCGCCGGTCTTGGATATTTTTTTGCTTTCGAGGCGTTCGCGTTCGAGCATGTTGAGGAAGTCGGTGTTGCCGCCAAAGTTGAGTTGGTAGGTGCGGTCGATTTTTACGCCCCGGTCGACGAACAGGCTGGTCAGCACGCGGTGCAGGATGGTGGCCCCGACCTGGCTTTTGATGTCATCGCCGAGAATGGGCAGCCCGGCATCTTTGAAGCGTTTGCCCCAATAGTCGCTGGAGGCGATGAAGACCGGGATGGCGTTGACGAAGGCGCATCCGGCTTCGATGATTTGCTCGACATACCACTTTGTCGCCATTTCGGCGCCGACCGGCAGGTAAGAGACGACCACATCGGTCTTGGTCTCTTTGAGAAGTTTGACGATGTCGGCGGTCGGGCCGGGGGCTTTTTTGACCACGTCGGCCAGGTACTTGCCAAGGCCGTCGTGGGTCATGCCGCGTACGACCGGGGCATTCAGGTTGGGCACATCGGTAAATTTGACGGTGTTGTTCGGGTCGGCAAAAATGGCTTCGCTCAGGTCTTTGCCGACTTTGGTGACGTTGATGTCGATACCGAGGGTGAATTCAATATCGCGGATGTGGTAACCGCCCAGGTTGACGTGCATCAGGCCTGGCACGCTGGCATCGGCAGGCGTGTTCTTGTAATATTCGACGCCCTGGACAAGCGACGAGGCGCAGTTGCCCACACCGATTATCGCCACACGAACTTTTTTGTTGCTCATAAGGGTTCTCCTTGCAAGGTTTTGGTTGTTTTATCCCCGTTGAATGACGCAGGGACAGAAAAATGACTGACCGGGTGTTGCCTAACTATTCGAAATGATTTGATTGGCAGTATAATCTTATTATCTCACGAGAGCAAACAGGCACACAGGTTATTATGGATTTCAGAAAGACCGCGACAGGGAGTGACACGCAAGACCGCCAAAAAGCCTGGCTTTTTGAAATTGCGCGCATGTTAAGCGTCGGCGCAGAAATGGATGAACTGCTGGAGGCTGTCAGCGCGGGCATGGCCGAAATGACCGCCTCGCAGGCGGCTTCTGTGTTGTTGTACGATGACGAAGCCCACGCCCTGCGCTTCGTTGCCTGTTTTGGCTCCAACCTGAACATTTTACAGGATATTCCCGTTCCCCTGGACGGCAGCATTGCGGGGGTGGCTTTTTCAGAGAAAAAAGCCCTGTCTATCAAAGACGCGGCCCGGTTTCCCCGTCATTTCAAACGCATAGACCAGGCGACAAATACAAGCACGGTTTCCATCCTGGCTGTGCCGATTGTTTACCAGGGCAATGTCCTGGGGATTTTGGAAACATTGAACAAAGCCAACGGGGCTGATTATAACGGGGAAGACATCACAATCCTAGAGACAATTGCCTCTTTGCTGGCCCTCTCGCTTGAAAATGCCAGCCTCGAAGCGCTTATCGAAAAAATAAAAGATGAAGCCTCGCGACTCGATAAGATGAAGAGCGACTTTATTGCCATTACCTCCCACGAACTACGCACCCCGCTGGGACTGATTATCGGCCACTCGACCTTCCTGCGCGAAATCATCGGGAATGAATTCCAGGAGCAGATGGATACCATCATCCGCAATGCCATGCGGCTCAAGGAACTCATCGAGAACATGACCAGCGTCGATAACGCCCAGGCTGGCACGGCTGTGGTGCGCGCCCACAACGTCTCGATGCGCAAAATCATTGAAGATACAGCCGAAACCATGCGCATCGAAGCCCATCATAAAAAAATCACCCTGCGCCTGGAATTGGGCCACACCGACCTGATGCTCGAAGGCGACGCTGAAAAACTGGGCATTGCCTTCCTGAACCTGGTTCGCAACGCGGTCATGTTTACCAACGAGGGCGGGCAGATTTTGATTGCCGCCAAAGAACAGGCCGGGCAAATCAAAATCTCGGTCATCGACAATGGCATCGGCATCCCGGCCAAAGACCTGCCGCATATCTTCGAACGTTTTTACCAGGTCGAATCACACCTGACGCGCAAACATGGCGGCATGGGGCTGGGGCTTTCGGTTGCAAAAATGATGGTCGAAATGCACGGCGGCAAAATTTTGGTCGAAAGCCTGCCGGGCAAAGGCAGCAACTTCACCATTACCTTACCGGTCGATTCATCCCGCGCCGAAGCCGAATCGAAGGTCTTTATTACCTGATGCCTGCCTCCGCCCGCCCGCTCATCATTGCCGGACAGTTGCGCCGCCAATACCTCCTGCCGCCCGATGGCCGTCCATTGTTGGACACGCCGGGCGGTAATTTGCTGTACGCCGCATCCGGCGCGCGCCTGTGGACAGAAGAAGGCGTCGGCCTGCTGGCCCGAATCGGCGAGGACTACCCCCAGGAATGGCTGAGGACGTTCCAGAAGAACGGCTTCGACACCCAGGGAGTCAAAATCCTGCGCGAAAGCCTCGACCTGCGCACCTTCCTCGTGTACACCGATGTCAACACTGCCCAATCAGCCAACCCGGTTTCGCACTTTGCCCGCCTGGGGCTGACTTTTCCGAAATCGCTGCTTGGCTACCAGTCTCCCGAAGAAAAACAGGATAGCCGCGCCCGCCAGAACCCCGATTCGCCGCGCCTGCTCGACATTCCTGAGACCTACAAACACCCGCGCGCCGTTCACCTGTGCCCGCTCGACTTCACCACCCACGCACAGTTTACCGCTGCCTTTCGCCAGTTCGGGGCGGGCGTCATTACCATCGACCCCAACCCCGGCTATATGAATGCCAACTTCCTGCTCGACCTGCGCTCGCTGCTACAAGGCGTAACCGCCTTCCTGCCTTCCGAAGACCAAATCCGTGCACTGTTTTGGGGCCGCACCGACGACCTGTGGGAAATGGCCGCCACCCTGGGCAGTTTCGGCTGCCAGGTCATCGTCATCAAACGCGGTGGGCGCGGCCAATACCTGTATGAAACCGAAACAGGCCGCCGCTGGGAAATCCCGGCCTACCCCACCCAGCCTGCCGATGTTACCGGCGCGGGCGACGCTTTTTGCGGCGGATTCCTGGCCGGGTACGCCGAAACCCTCGACCCCCTGCAAGCCTGCCTGCACGGCAACGTGGCTGCCTCGCTCAACATCGAAGGCAGCGGCCCCTTCTATGCCTTTGATGCCATGCCCGGCCTGGCCCAGGCGCGGCTGCAATCGCTCACCGACATCGTCAAACAAATCGCATGAAAGACCTCCTCGCCGACCTCGCCATCCAGATACAGCAAGTCGCCGCGCCCACGTTTGAAGAAAGCGCGCGGGCCAAATTCGTGCTGGAAATGTTCCGCCAAAGCGGCCTTTCGCGGCTGGAAATCGACTCCGCTGGAAATGCCCTCGCCTGCCTCCCCGGCGCGGGAGCGGACTCACCGATAGTTGTCTCGGCCCACCTCGACACCGTTTTCCCCGCTGAAACCGACCTCGCCATTCGGCGCGAAGCGGGCCGAGTCTACGGCCCCGGCATCGGCGACAACTCGACGGGGGTGGCTGGCCTGCTTGGGCTGGCCGCCATGCTCAAGGAACACCGGGTCAGCCTGCCCGGCGACCTGTGGCTCGTCGCCAACACCTGCGAAGAAGGCCTGGGCGACCTGCGTGGCATGAAAGCCGTTTGCGACCGATTTGGCAATACCCCGCGCCTGTATCTTGTTTTGGAGGGCATGGCCCTCGGACACGTCTACCATCGCGGAATCGGTGTGCGCCGCTACAAAATCACTTGCCGCACACGCGGCGGCCACTCGTGGACAGATTACGGCGAACCCTCGGCCATTCACGAACTGGCGCGCCTGGTGACGGGCATCAGTGGCCTGAAACCGCCCGAAAAACCGCGTACCACCTTCAACGTTGGGCGCATCGCGGGCGGCACATCGGTCAACACCCTGGCCGCCGAAGCCTGGCTCGAACTGGATTTGCGCTCCGAAAGCGAACCTGCGCTCAATGACCTCATCCGGCAGGTCGAGGCCCTGGTCGAAAACAGCAGCCGTCCCGGCGTGCGCTTCGAGACGCAGGTCATCGGCCAACGCCCTGCCGGTGAACTGAATCGCAATCATCCGCTGGTGCGACTGGCCCAGGACTGCCTGACGGCCCAGGGAATCGAACCCAAACTGACCCTTGGCTCGACTGACGCCAACATCCCTCTCAGCCGGGGCTACCCGGCCATCGTCCTCGGCCTGACGGTCGGTGGTGGGGCGCATACCCTCGAAGAATACATCGAAACTGCGCCGCTCGAACAGGGCGCGGAACAGCTCTTCAACTTTATCCGCAAGGCCTGGAGCGTCAAAGCCTAGCGTGGGATTTTAAAATCGGAAGGATTTTTGAATTAGGATGACCGAAACGTTTGGCTACCTTTCCCCCAAACTGGAAGTGCGCGCCGCCCCCGAAAAGGGCGGTTTTGCCGTTTTTGCGCGCGAGGCGCTCGAAAAAGACGAAGTGATTTGCGTCTGGACGGGCCGGGTGGCGACTTATGATGAATTGATGGCGCTTTCGCCCGCTGAAAAGAGCCACACCATCCAGGTGGACGAGGGGCTGTATCTCGTCCCGTTCAGCCTGGATGGCGAACCCGCCGATTACATCAACCATTCCTGCAACCCGAATGCCGGCATCCGGGGACAAATTTCGCTGGTGGCGATGCGTCCGATTGCGGCGGGCGAGGAAATCACTTTCGATTACGCCATGGCTGACAGCACCCCCTACGACGAGTTCCCCTGCGCCTGCGGCGCGCCCACCTGCCGCGGCCAGGTCAGCGGCGACGACTGGCAGCGCCCCGAGTTGTGGGAGCGTTACGATGGGTATTTTTCGGCGTATTTGGGGAAGAGAATCGAGTCAATGCGTGGATAAACCAGCAAGCAAAATCGGAACGGCAAAAAAGAAAACCATCGCCATCATCGGTGGCGGCCCGGCGGGGTTGATGGCCGCCGAAATGCTGGCGGGCAGCCCGCAGGTCGAAGTCCATGTTTACGAGGCCATGCCCTCGGTCGGGCGCAAATTCCTGCGCGCCGGGGTTGGCGGGTTGAACCTGACGCATTCCGAGCCGCTGGAAGATTTCCTGTCCCGCTACGGGGCGGCCCGCGAACGGCTCGAGCCGATGCTGCGCGCTTTTGGCCCGCCAGAAATGATTGCCTGGGCCAGAGACCTCGGTTTCGAGACCTTCACCGGGACATCGGGGCGGGTCTTCCCGGTGGGCATGAAGGCCTCGCCGATTTTGCGCGCCTGGCTCAAGCGTCTGGAAGAGGCCGGGGTGGTGTTTCATACGGGTTATCGCTGGGCTGGATTTGAAATGAACCGCGAAGAGCGCAAAAGCCGCGAAGGAAATCTAAAATCTTTGCGCTCCTCGCTCACTTTGCGGTTCGAATCTGTCGCTGGAATCGAAACCGTCGAGGCTGATGCGGTGCTGCTGGCCCTGGGCGGCGGGAGCTGGCCGAAACTGGGTTCGACCGGCGGATGGGTGTCAATTCTCGAAGCGCAGGGCGTGCCGGTCGCGCCGCTCAAGCCCGCCAACTGCGGCTTCGATGTGGCCTGGACGGAACACTTCAAAACCAAATTCGACGGCGCGCCGCTCAAAGCGGTCACGCTGACCTTTGCTGATATTTGCAAGCAGGGGGAGTTTATCGTCACCCGCGAGGGGGTCGAGGGCAGCCTGGTGTACGCCCTGTCCGCGCCGATTCGGGATGAAATCGAAGAGAGCGGCCAGGCCGTCGTCCGCCTCGACCTGGCTCCCGATTGGAGCGCCGAAAAACTGATTAAACGACTGAACACCCGGCGCGGCTCGCGCTCGATGGGCAGTCATCTCGAAAAAACGGTGGGGATAAAAGGGGTCAAAGCGGGCCTGCTGTGGGAATTCGTCGCCCGCGAAGAGTTTGCTTCCCCTGAAAAACTGGCGGCGGCGATTAAGTCCCTGCCCGTGCCGCTGCTGCGCCCGCGCCCGCTGGCGGAGGCCATCAGCAGCGCGGGCGGAATCCGCTTCGAGGCGCTGGACGAAGGCCTGATGCTCAAAAACCTGCCGGGCGTCTTTTGCGCGGGCGAAATGCTCGACTGGGAAGCCCCGACTGGCGGCTACCTGTTAACCGGCTGCATGTCGACCGCCCGTTGGGCGGCGCAGGGGATTGTGGAATACCTGCGCGGGGATTGATGAAAATCAGACGCTTAACTCGGCCAGGATTTTTTCATGCAGGGCCGGGTTGGCCGCAATCACCGAGAGCGGCGGCTTAAGGAAGTTGACCTGCCCGCGCGCGTCGGTCACTTTTGCCCCGGCTTCCATTGCCACCAGCGCGCCAGCGCACAGGTCCCAGGCTTTGAGCGAAAGTTCCCAATAACCGTCGAAACGCCCCGCGCCAACGTAGCACAAATCCAGGGCAGCCGAGCCAAGCCGGCGCACACCCTGCGAATTAAGGGCAAATTTTGCATAATTGCCCAGGTTGTTGTTTTCGGTTGTGCGAACATCGTAGGGGAAACCCGTCACCAGCAGGCTGCGGCTGAGGTCGGCTTCCTGCCGCGCCCGCAGCGGGCGGCCGTTCAGCCACGCGCCGTGTCCTCTTTCGGCAAGGAACATTTCATCGCGCATCGGGTCGTACACCGCGCCAAACGTCAACGCGCCGCGATGGGCATAGGCAATCGCCACCGAAAAAAGCGGCACGCCGTGGGCGTAATTGACCGTGCCGTCGAGCGGGTCGACAATCCACAGGTGTTCGGTGCTGCCGTTGGTTTCGCCGCTTTCTTCGGCCATGATGCTGTGACCGGGGAATTTGCGCGAAATCTCGCCCAGGATGTAGTCTTCAGATTGGCGGTCGATTTCGGTCACCAGGTCGATTTCCCCTTTGAAATCGACCTGGAAATCTTTTTCATAGCCGTCAGACAAAATACGACCGGCCTGGCGCGCTATTTGCTCCAGGTCGGTCAGGGTTGGCATGTTCGTCATTTACTTTTTTGAAACCTTCATTCCTTCGAGAATGCGGTAAATCTCCTGCAACTCGGCCTTGATGTTCTCGCGGTCGGCATTGGACTGTTCGAGCATGGTCTTAAAGGCCGGGCGCTGTTCTTCCGGCAGGGTCGGGATGAGCCGTTCGATGCGCTGGATTTGGGTATGCTTGTGGCGCAACTTCTGCTCGAGGCGCTCTTTATAGCCCTGGTAAAAGACCTGGCTGTTGAGCGGCTCCGGCGAAGTCGGCGGCCCCTGGGTCATGATTTCGGCAACCGTCAGCAGGAATTCTTCGGTGTCGATTGGCTTCTCGATAAAACGGGCCGCGCCCAGGCTCATGGCAAACCCCCGGTCTTCGGGGGTGACATAGGTAGCCGAAAGAAAGATGACCGGAATGGCACGGGTCTTGGGGTCTTCGCGCAACTTTTGCACAAAGGCAAACCCGTCCAACTTGGGCATCAGGATGTCGGTGATAATCATGACCGGGTTTTCGGTGCGGGCTTTTTGCAGCCCCTCGAGGCCGTTGGTGGCGCTAATCACCTGGTAGCCTTTAAAGCGCAGGGTGACTTCGAGCAACTCAAGAACGTTGGGAACGTCTTCAACAACAAGAATGGAACCTTGAATAGTCATAAGTTTATTTTACACCCTGCGCAAGTTTTAAGCCTTACAGATGACCAACTAATCGGCCCAGACGCGGCGCCCGAGGGCCGAAGCAACTAACTCGACCGAAAGATGGGCGGTCTGGTTCCCGGCATCCAGGATGGGATTGCTCTCGACCATATCCAGGCCGATGAGTTTGCCGGTTTCGTAAGCCAGTTCGCAGGCCAGGTGCGCTTCGCGGTAGGTCAACCCACCTGTTACCGGCGTCCCGACTCCCGGGGCGTGGCGCGGCTCGAGGGAATCCATATCGAAGGACAGGTAAATCCCATCCACCTCCTGCGAGATTTGGGCGATGGCTTTCGTCAGGGCGTTGAACATGCCCAGGCGGTCGATTTGCTCCATGCCCATCACCAGCACCCCGGCCTCGCGCAGGAGCGGTTTTTCGCCCGCATCCAGGTCGCGCGCGCCGATAATGGCCACCCGGCGCGGGTCCACCACCGGGACGGTTTCGTCCCACAATTGCAGCAGGCGCGGGTCGCCGTAGCCGCACAGGGCCGCCAGCGGCATCCCGTGGATGTTGCCGGAGGGGGTCGTTTCGGGGGTGTTGAAATCGGCGTGGGCATCGACCCACAGGACGCCGATTTTGCGCCGCCGCGCCGCGCCGCGAATCGAGCCAAGCGCGATGCTATGGTCGCCGCCCAGCACCACCGGGAATCGCCCGCCTTGCAGGCTGGTCGCCACTGCCCCGGCAGTGCGGCGCGCCATCGGCACAATACAGTCGATGTAGCGCAATTTTGGCTCGTTGACGGTGCAGGTCTCGGCAATCGGCACTTCGACATTGCCCTTATCCTGCACTTCATGGCCAAGTTTTTCAAGTTCGTTTTGCAAATTGGCATAACGGATGGCGCTAGGGCCCATATCGACCCCGCGCCGCCCGGCGCCCAGGTCAATCGGCACGCCGATAATATCCACTTTCATGGCTCCTCCTCGCCTCTCTGGCAAGCGCAAATTATACCCATCTGCGCCGCTTTTCTGCGGTATGATTTGGGCATGAATCATTCTTCCTACCAATCCCCGTTTTCTTTTCGTTACGCCTCGCCCGAAATGCGCCAGTTGTGGAGCGAGGAGCAAAAACGCCGGTTGTGGCGGCAAATTTGGGTCGCGCTGGCAGAAATCCAGCAGGGCTATGGGCTGGTGAGCGCCGAGCAGGTTGCCGACCTGCGCGCCCATGTCGATGAAATCAACATCGCCCGCGCGCTCGAAATCGAGGCCGAGATTCACCACGACCTGATGGCCGAAGTCCATGCCTATGCCGAGCAATGTCCGCTCGGCGGCGGAATCATCCACCTGGGCGCGACCTCGATGGACGTGGAAGACAACGCCGACGCCCTGCGCCTGCGAGCCGCCCTCGACCTGACACTCGAAAAACTGGCCGGCCTGCTGCGCCTGTTCGCCGAAAAAATCGAACAATACGCCGACAC